>DATBYJ010000184.1:0-21473 GCA_036513795.1 Solirubrobacteraceae bacterium
TGTGGCGCAGCAGCCGCTGCAAGCCGCGCTCGTGCCACACGGCGAGCGCGGCAACGACAACCACGACCGCCGGGTTCGACCAGTGGTGGAAAAGCGAGCTCACGCAGCCACGCCAGCCATATCCCTTGCAACCTGCCGGCGTTCGTCACGCTGCTCGCCAGCTGCCGGACCAGACGCAATGCGACGCAGGCGCGAGCTGTTCCACACGACGAAGCTCGATGACAGGCCCATCGCCGCACCTGCAACCAGCGGGTCGAGTAGGCCGAGCGCCGCGACGGGAATCGCAGCGAGGTTGTAGAGGAACGCCCAAGCGAGGTTGCCCTTGATCGTCGTCAGGGTCCTGCGTGCGAGCTTGATCGCCGCTGCCACCACACGTAGGTCGTCGCGTACGACGATCACCTCAGCGGCGTTGATCGCCGCGTCGGTGCCAGAGCCCACCGCTAGCCCAAGGTCGGCGGCAGCCAGCGCAGGCGCGTCGTTGACGCCGTCGCCCACCATCGCCACGCAGTGGCCTTCGTGCTGCAGACGGCGGATGACTGCAGCCTTCTCTGCCGGTAGCGCCCCGGCGATCACCTCGTCCACACCAAGCGACTCGCCGACGGCCCTGGCGGTGGTCTCATTGTCTCCAGTCAGCAGGATGCAGCGCAGTCCGAGCGCGTGCAGCTCGTCGACCGCAGGCGCCGCGGATGCGCGGATCTCATCCGCGAGGGCCAGCGCACCAATGGCTATGCCATCGCGGCGAACCACCACGACCGTGCGCCCGAGACCCTCCCATTCGGCGCAGCGCTCTGACAAGTCCAGGGGAAGCGCTTCGAGGTGAGAGCTGTGGAGCTGGCCACCAAGGGCCTGACTATCGGCGTTGGCTCGTCCAATGTAAAGCTCGTGTCCATCTACGCTGCCGCGAGCGCCAATCCCCGGCAGCGCGACGAATGCATCGACGTCGGGGAGCTCTAGCACCCAATGTTCAGCAGCGGCGGCAACAGCGCGTGCGACGGGATGCTCAGATGCCCGCTCGATCGCGCCCGCCAGGCGCATCAACTCACGCTGCTCGACACCGGCGACCGCCTGTAGATCGCAGAGCGTCATCTGCCCCTCGGTGAGCGTACCTGTCTTATCGAGCACTACCGTGTCGATCTGACGGGAGGCCTCGAGCGCTGTGTAACCCTTGAAGAAGATGCCCTGGCGCGCGCCCGCCCAGGAGGCAACGAGCAGGGCTGCCGGCGTGGCAAGGCCGAGCGCACAAGGACAGGCGACGATCAAAACGGACAGCCCAGCGCTGATCGCAGCACTCACCGGATTGCCCGTCAGCCGCCAGACGATCAGCGTGCCGAACGCGAGCGCCAGCACCGTGGGCACGAACACGCTCGAGACACGGTCGGCCAGCTGCTGGACCGCGGCCTTCTCGTTCTGGGCGTGCTCGACGAGGCTCAGCATGTGGCCGAGCTGTGTCTCTCGCCCGACCTTCTGCGCCTGCACGACCAGACGACCGGTGAGCGAGATGGTGCCGCCAAGCACCGTGTCGCCCGGTCCCACGTCGACAGGCTGGGACTCGCCGGTCATGACGCTGCGATCGATGGCCGCCTGCCCACCGACTACCTCGCCGTCTGTTGCCACCGTCTCCCCCGGGCGCACCACAAAGCGCTCGCCCACGACAAGCTGCGCCACCGGACGCCGCTGCTCGCGACCGTTAGCGTCGAGCACGTTCACGTCGCTCGCAGCCACCGCCGCAAGCGTGCGCAGCGCGTCGCCGCTGCGTCGCTTGGACCACGCCTCGAAGTAGCGGCCGGCGAGCAGGAACGTGGTGACGCCAGCGGGGACGTCGAGGTAGATGCCGCCGCCTGACCCGCGACCAAGCCCGAACAAAAGCGAGGTGTGCACGCCTGCGTCCAGGGCAAACATCGCATACAGCGACCAGCCGGTGGCCGCCAGGATTCCTAGCGAGACGAGCGTGTCCATCGTGGTCGCGCCGTGACGTGCGTTGCGTACAGCTGCCTGGTAGAAGGGCCACGCGGCCCAGCTGACGACGGGCGTGGCCAGCGCGACCATCAGCCACTGCCAGCCGGGAAAGCGCAGGATCGGGAAGACCGAGAACGCGATCGACAGATCGCACAGCGGCATGAACAGCGCTGCCGCCAAGAACAATCGCCGCCGCAGCGAGCGAACGCGTCGCTCGAGATCCTCCGCACCGCTGCCGGTAGCGTGCAGATCAGGGCCGATCAGCTCTGCTGTGTAGCCCGCTGCGGCGACCTGGTCGAGCAGGCGCTGCACGGGCAGATCTACCGGCAATGTCACGATCGCACGCTCCGTGGCGTAGTTGACTTGCGCCGCCACACCGTCGAGGCGATTCAGCGCTCGCTCGACCCGAGCAACGCACGCGCCACATGTCATCCCGCCGACGGATAGCGTCACCCCGCTGTCAGCGGGGTCAAGGGCACCGGGCGCGGACGACATCGACGCAGTTGCCACAACCATGGAAGATAGACCCACGCGTGATCATGGGTGCGTGACGGTCTAGCGCACCCGAGCGCAGCTGTTTTTCAGGCCTTCGGAAAACTGTCCGCGAGCTGGCGCCAGAGGCGCTGGCAAAAGTGCTACACGAGAGTGCTACCATATCTCGATGGCTTCTCGTCATCCTCGCTTGGGTGTCGAACGTGACCCAGAGATGGAACGCGCCCTCGCCCTCACCGAGCCGCTGCTCGACCCAGCCGAGACGCGCTCCGCGGCCGCGCAGATACGCGCGCTCACGCTGAAGGGCGCACAGGCAGTACTCGCCACCGCCGGCACCGAGTCCCAACTGCAGGCTCGACTAGCCGAGCTATATGGCGCAAAACCCGCCCGAGGGAGCCTGCTGGAATTGGACCCGCCACCCGGTCAACCAAGTCCCACACATGCTGCGCCAGCCTCTAATGCGCTGCGGTGGGTCCGCGGCGAGTGAGCGCCGCCTACGTCGACGCCTCCGCGCTCGTCAAGCTGTTCAAGGCCGAGCGCGAGACAGAAGCCTTCAGGACAGCGCTCGCCGATTGGCCCGTGCAGGTCACAAGCGAGCTGATTCGTGTCGAGGCCATCTGCACGGCAAGACGCCTCGACGATCAGGACGTATTACAGCGTGCCAAAGCGGCGCTAGAGCTGATCAACCTCATCCCGGTGACGCCCGAGATCATCGAGCTCGCGACCGACGCCTACACACCATCGCTACGCGCAATGGACGCAATCCATCTTGCCACCGCAATCACAATGCGCGAGGACCTCGGAGCAATGTTCGTCTACGACGGCGACCTGCACGCGGCGGCGCACACGCATCACCTCAACCCGATCGCACCACAATGATCCGTGGGCGACACGCCTAACTGCGAGGATCGTAAAGTCGGGTCCGAGGAGCATCCGCATATCGTTGGCTCATCGACAGCCTCGATCGAGGATGCTCGGCCCCGAGTGACCTGTAGCTAGTGTAGGACTGCGGCGTGAACGATCAACAGGCTCGGGCATTCGGGCATCATCGTGCTGCCTCATCTGAGCCGCTGGTGCTGTCCCCGGCGCTGTAGGAGTGCGCACCCGTGCCGGCGAGCTTGCCGCCGTCGACGATCAGGTACTCGTCGCGGATCGGACGGCTGTCGAACCAGCACTCGAGGATCTCTCGCGTGCCGGCTGCGTAGCGGGCCTGCGCCGATAGGCTTGTGCCGGAAATGTGTGGTGTCATGCCGTGGTGTGGCATCGACCGCCACGGGTGGTCGCTCGGCGGTGGCTGAGGGAACCAAACGTCACCCGCGTAACCGGCGAGCTGCCCGCTCTCGCAGGCCCGCACGACGGCGTCGCGGTCGCAGATCTTGCCCCGCGCGGTGTTTATCAGGTAGGCACCGCGTTTCATTCTCGCAAGCATCTCGTCGTCGAACAGGTTTTCGGTCTCTGGGTGAAGCGGGGCGTTGATAGTCACCACATCACACACTTCGACCATCGACGCAGGGTCGGCATGGAAGGTCACGCCCAACTCGCGCTCGACATCCTCGGGCAGGCGATGGCGGTCGGTGTAGTGCAGACCGACGTCAAACGGCTTCAGCCGCCGCAGCACCGCCGCACCGATGCGACCGGCCGCGACTGTGCCGACTTGCATTCCCTCCAGGTCATACGAACGCGACACACAGTCGGCAATGTTCCACCCGCCTTCAAGTACCCGCTGGTAGGAAGGGATGTAGTTGCGCACCAGCGCCAGAATCATCATCACCACGTGCTCGGACACGCTGATGCTGTTGGAGTAGGTGACCTCAGCCACTGTGACGCCGCGCGCGATCGCCTCCTCCAAATCAGTGTGGTCGGAGCCGATGCCCGCCGTCACGACGAGCTTCAGGTTCCGTGCTATGGCAAATCGCTCCTTGGTCATGTAGGCCGGCCAGAAGGGCTGGGAGATGACGACATCGGCGCGCGGCAGCTCGCGCTCGAACACAGAATCCGGGCCCTCCTTGTCGGAGGTCACGATCAGCTCGTGCCTCGCGCTCTCCAGGAACTCGCGCAAGCCCAGCTCGCCAGACACGCAGCCGACCAGCTCACCAGGAGTGAAGCCCAGCGCAGACGGGGTCGGCGTGGTCTGGCCGCCGTGGTAGCGCTCGATCCTGGGCACATCGTCACGTGCATAAGACGGCGGGTAGCCGTCGACCGGGTCGTCATACAGGACACACAGCACCGTCGCCATTGAGCTCACCCTCCCTTGTATGGAACTGGATCATGCCTGCAACCTCTCATCGCGCCCGGGTGAGCGTTCGCCCCGTAACGCTCCACAAGCCCAACTGCTCCCTGTAGGCGTCTGGAACCAGCTCCTCGAACTCCCGATGACGTTCGATGAATGCTGACGATCCTCTCCGCCACAGCCATGCACGCAACATTAGACCGCAAACGATCTGCAGACATCTACAAAATACGGTGGGCCAGCTGGGTACGTGTCTTCACGTCGAGCTTGCCGAATGCCTTGCGTAGGTGGTACTCGACGGTGCTCTGGGCGATGAAGAGCTGGGTCAGGTCCCGTCGAGCTACAAGCAGGGGACCGGCACCATCCTCAGCGAAGCGACGGCGAACAAGGCCACAAAAGCCGCACTAGCCGCCTACCCAGGGGGGCATCGTCGACAGAGCTCTGGCGCGCAGCAATCGGGCGCTACACGGCCATGCTCGAGCGGGGCATCGACATGGTCGTGGCCGAAGCCTCGGCACGGTTTCTGGGCGCGGCGCGCTTCGACGACGAGCTCGAGCTTGAGGTGTCGATCACGCGTCTCGGGAGGACTGCCTGCACGACGCGACATCGCGTGCTGCGCGGCGAGGAGGTGCTCGTGGAGGGCGAGATGCGCCATGTATTCGTCGACCCTGCCTCCTTTGAGAAGCTGACGATCCCAGACTGGCTGCGGGAGGCGCTCGCCCCTTGGGTAACCGGGGCGCAAACCCTCAAGTAGCGTTTTCGCCAAACCGGCGCGCACACATGCCGTGGTGTGACATCGACCGCCACGGGTGGTCGCTCGGCGGTGGCTGAGGGGCCAATGCCTGGACGCACGCCTACATGACGGCGGAGCGCAGGGGCAGGGACAGCTTGCGGCGGGTCTTGCTCGATCTTGACGCCAAGAGGCCAACGAAGCTGAGGCGCGGACAATCGCCGAGGTGATCGAGCCCCACTTCGAGCTGGACGCCCATCCACGCAAGGACTGGCGCCGAGAAGCTTCCAGCGGTACCGGTGGGCTGCCGACCGCCACATCTTCGGCAAGGCCACCCCCAACCCGGGCGGCACCTCGAAGCCACCGCTTCGCCACGCGCTGGACGTTGCGGCGGTCCCGGCCGTACGCTTCAACGAGCCTCAAGCGCCGAGGGCATGGCGCGAAGCGATGCGCCAGGCCGAGGTGGCACCGTCGATCCGCCGACGTGCGTCGGTCGTCATGGTCAGCGGCATTGAGCTGGGCCGCACGATCGCAAGCGATGCCAGAGATCTGTAGGGTCTTGAGCCAGTCGTTGCTCGGCCATCGACGGGCCGCACGTTGTCACCTTGCATATCAGACCAGCTCGCGTGCCTGGCGCGCGAAGGTCGCAGCGCCGGCGCGCTCGAGGGCGTCGAGCAGCTCACCGACCGGGTGGCCACCGGCCCAGGTGCTCGCCGCGAGTTCCAGGACTTCGAGCACTCCACGGGGATCGGAGTCCAGCACGTCAGTGAGGAACTCATCAGGGGCAAGCACCTGCACCCCGTGGCGCCCCAGACCGTCTTGCAGATAACCGCGGTCGTTCGTAAAAGGGTAGTCGGCGTGCGCGGCCACCACCAGCGCGCACACGTGGGCGTCCGCTGGATCGCGAGTGAGGTCGGCGAAGTCAAAGGTATTCGGATCGATGTCGATGCGCCCGTCAGGAAAGCTCAGGCGCAGATAGTCGACCCAGCGCCGGTCAGCATCCGGTGGGAGTTGCTTCTTCTCGACGAGCGACGTCTGCGCCTCGGCCAGCAGTTGCTCGCTCCAGAAGATGTCCAGCAGTCGCATCTCGGCGGCGATGCGTCCCAACAGCTCGTGCAGGACGCGAGAGAAGATGATGTCGGTGTCGAGAACCGCGCGTGGCCGTCGGCGCTCGTTCACTCGGGCGGTGCGCCCATCGCGTCGAGCTCACGCGACCACTGTGCCGTTAGGCGCTCGTGCTCCGCTCTGCGCTCCTCGAAGGCGAGTACCGAGGAGAGCGGGATCTTCCAGTGGCTGGACCCGGGCAGCCGCTGCGCTACGAGGTCGCCGTAGTCGATCAGCCGCATTACGTGCTGGCGGGAAAAACCGAGCCGATCAGCAGCCTGCTGCGGGGAGAGCAGCTCCTGCTCCTCGGCTAGCGTCACAGCGACATGCTTGCCATCCGCGAGCATCCTCTCGATCTCCTCGGCAACAAGCGCAGCCTGGTCACGAGCAGTGGGGTCGAGATGCAGGGGCAGGTTCGGGCGGCCCAAGCGTGACCCGGGAGGCCTACGCGCCAAAGGGGCGCTAGTCCGGACGGCACAAGGTCTACTGCACCGTCTACCGCGACTGGAACAAGCTCTGCCAAAACCGCCCCGTCAGACACTCATTGAATGCGCCGGTACGGCGATAGGATGCAGACGCAATGCCGACGTAGCTCAGCTGGTAGAGCACCGCTCTTGTAAAGCGGATGTCGCCGGTTCGATCCCGGCCGTCGGCTCTGCAGTAGCGGCCCAGCCGCGTGGCGCGCCAACCACGAGCGCGCGACCGTAGACGCGGGAGCGCGCCACGCGAGCGTCGCGGTCATACTTACGGACATGGACACCGAGCAGGCACGTGAGCTGTTGACGCAGGCGCGCGAGCGCATCGAGCGCGCACTCGAGGATCTGGCCCCCGCAGACGTGGAAAGCGTCACAGATCCGTTCGAGGCGGCGGATGTCGGCGGCGATCTGCTGGAGGCAGAGCTCGGGGAGGGCTTGGCCGAGCGCCTGCGGGCGGAGCTGCAAGCGATCGACCGCGCCGAGCAGCGTTTGTCGGACGGCACCTACGGCATCTCTGTCGAGAGCGGTCAGCCAATCCCCGAGGGTCGCCTGCAGGCAATCCCGTGGGCCGAGCGGACCACCGATGAGCAGGCTCGCTACGAAGCCTCCGGCGGCTAGCCCCGCGAGTTGTCCGGCTAGCTCCGCCAGCTAGCGCCTCACTGCAGCGGCCGCCCGGGCCGAGCCGCTACGCAGCGGACTCGAGCGCGGCCCTGACAGCTGCCACAGCGCTCGCGCCGGCTACGTGCAGCGACTCGGTGCTGCGCATTGCGCGGCAGAAGATGAACGCCCCCTCTAGGAGGCACAGCATCGACAGCGCGAGCTCCCGCGCCTTCTCGGGTGCTATCCCAGCCGCGGTGAAGTACGCGCTCGCGCCGGCGATCCAGGCGTCGAACACCTCCGCGCAGGCTTCGCGCAGTGGCTCGTTAGTGCTCGCCACCTCCAATGCCACGGTCGCGATCGGACAGGCGTCCGCGTAGTCGGTCTCCTCCAGCGTCTGTCCCGCACCCGTGAAGAGGTCGCTCACGGCGGTGAGCACGTCGGGCGCTTGCACGGCGATCGTCGCGAACAACTCCATGTAGAGCTGTCCCGAGGAGCGGATGGTCTGCGCGCCCAGATCCTCCTTGCCGCCGGGAAAGAAGTGATACAGCGACCCAAACGGCGCGTTGGCGGCGGCCAGGATCTGCTTGATGCCTGTGCCGTTATAGCCCTGCCGGCGGAACAGCTCCGCAGTCGAGTCCATGATCCGATCTTTAGTGCCAACCATCCCCACCCTCCCTTTCCATATTTGCCGCTCAATGATAGGCTCACCAACTAGAGCGATCTATCTAATCGTACTGTGAACCTGGAGGTGTTGGATGCCCGAAGTCGAGCTGAACGCAGGAACGATCGACTACGAGGACACCGGTGGCAGCGGACCGGTACTCGTGTTCGTACACGGGCTGATGATGGACGGCTCACTCTGGCGCCACGTAATCGAGGACCTGCGCTTGGACTTCCGATGCGTCGCCCCCACGCTCCCACTGGGCGGCCATCGCCACCCCATGCATGCGGACGCGGACCTCTCGATGCGCGGCATCGTGGAGATCCTCGGTGAGCTCATCGAGCGCCTGGACCTGCGGGAAATCACGCTCGCGACCAACGACTGGGGTGGTCCGCAACTGCTGATCGGCGGCCCGCGGGACGAGCGGATCGCGCGCCTGGCGCTGTGCTCATGCGAGGCGTTCGACAACGTGCCACCGAAGGGCGCGGCGAAGTTGCTGCCATACCTCGCGCGCGTCCCCGGTGGCCTGCCTGCGGCGCTGTTTCCGTTCCGCTTCGACCGCCTGCGCAGACTGCCAGTGACCTATGGACCGTTGAGCAAGCGCCCGGTACCGCGCGGGGTCATGGATCGCTGGTTCGGCCCCATTTGCAAGCAGCCGGAGATACGTCGCGATCTGCGTAAGTACGTGCTCAGCGCCGCGCAGGGGCGACGTGAGCTACTCGCTGCAGCCGAGACACTGCGATCGTTCGACCGCCCCGCGCTGGTTGCGTGGGCAAGCGAAGATCGCCTGATGCCTCTCGAGCACGGCCCACGGCTCGCCGAGTTGCTGCCACAGGGACAGCTGGTGGAGATCGCCGACTCCTACACGCTGATCCCGGAGGACCAGCCACAGATCCTCGCCGCCCACCTGCGCGAGCTGCTGGCGCGGTGAGACCGCTGAGGGCACGCCGCTATCCGGTCGTCGCGGGAGTTCTCGAGAAGCGGGTCTTGCGTCGCAGGAACGGCTGCTCGACGTAGCGGTATGAAAGTGCCGCCAGCAATAGGGTGACCGGCAATCCGATGAGGTTGTGTGCCATATCAGGGATGCCGGGGAGTCCGTTGATCAGCGCCTCGAGCACGACTACGTGGATCAGGTAGATCCCGTAGCTACGGCGCCCGAGCCAAACCAGGACACCGGAACGCATCAGCTTCACCCCGGACCCAGCGAGATAGGCGATCACTAGGGCAGCAGCAATCGCGGCAAGCTGCTGCGGACCACGCCAGGAGGCAACGCTCTCTCCTGCCGGCGCGGCAAATACGAGAATCACCAAGAGGGCTCCCGCGCCCGCAGCCAGCCATCGTGAGATCCGAGGCGCAGTAAAGGAGAGACCGCATCCCAGCAACAGCGGCATCACACTGCCAACGGGACTGAAGTACGTCCAGCCAAATCCAAGCCCCGGACGGAGCACCACATAAAGGGCACCGGCCGCACATGCAAGGCCGATGCAGAGCCTGCCAATCAACGCTGCAGGCAGCTTGCGAAGCGCCACGATCAACAGGATCGGCCAAAGCAGATAAAACTGCTCCTCCACCCCAAGCGACCATGTCGGATCAAGCCAAACGGTGGCATGACCGACGGCAAGAACGAAGTCGTTGATGTACAACAACGAGGCCCCAGCACCCTCGTAAAGTCGCGGGGTGCTCACTTCCTGATGGCCTGCAAGGGTGGCCAGCATCATGGTGCCGATCACCACCACGATGAGTGCCGGCAAGAGCCTCAGCGCGCGCCTCGCGTAGAAGGCTGGGAGATCCACCGTGCCACGATTTTCACGCTCCGTCCTGAGTAGGCCAGTTATGAGATATCCCGACAGGACGAAGAACACGGTTACCCCGAGATAACCGCCTTTGATGCGATGCTCGTAGTGAAACGCGACAACGGCGAGCATCGCGAGGGCCCGGAGCCCGTCGAGCTCCGGTTTGTACACCCAAGTTCGTGGCGCGTCAGCTCGATCGGCGCGCTTGATGATTCTCGGCGGCCCCAATAGCTCAGGGGCAACTACCGCCTCCGGCGCAAGCCCTGGAGCTGCATCCTTGCCGCGGGCCGAACTCACTAGGTCACAGACTACATAAATATTTCCTAAGAGAGCGGAATGCGGCGAATCAGGCTGAGTACATCTCCTCAATCGCGCGCTCGTACTTCTCAGCGATTGGCTTGCGCTTGAGCTTCATCGTGGGCGTTAGCTCGTCGCCACCGGGCAGCCAGTCGCCCTGGACAATCTCGAACTTCTTGATCTGTTCGACTTTTGCCAACTTGACGTTGGCGGCGTCGACAGCTTCCTGGATCGCGGCGCGCACACGCTCGTCGCGGGCGAGTGTCTCCAGCGAGGTGTCCTCGATGCCTTGTTGGGCAGCCCACGCCGGCGCGAAGTCAGCGTCGAGCACGATCAGCGCGCTGTTATAGGGACGTCGATCACCGATGCAGCAAGCCTGGCCGATCAACGGTGAGCTGCTCTTGATCGTCGCCTCGATGTTTGCTGGCGACATGTTCTTGCCAGCGGCACTGATGATCAGCTCCTTCTTGCGGTCGATGATCGACAGGTAGCCGTCCTCATCGAACGCGCCGATGTCACCAGTCCGCAGCCAGCCATCCTCAGTGAACGCCTCCGCGGTCTTCTCGGGCAGGTTGCGGTATCCGAGCATCACCACTTCTGATTTGACCAGCACCTCGCCGTCCGTGTCGAGCTTAATCTCGATGCCCGGCGCGGGTGGCCCGACCGTCCCGAGCTTGATCTTGCTCGGCGGGTTCACGCTGCCTGCGCCGCATGTCTCGCTCATCCCCCACAACTCAGCCAGGGGCAATCCGATGGCGTGGAAGAACTCGAGCACCTCGACCGGTGTGGGCGCAGCTCCGACGTTAATCGCGACCACCTGGTCGAGCCCCAGCATCGCGCGCAGTCCGGAGAAGATCTCAGCATCCGCGGTGGCGACCTGCTCGGCTAGCTCAGGCGGCACCGCTTCGCCGGTCTGCTCCAGGCGCACCTTGCGCACGGCAGCGTCCAGCGCTCCCTGCAATTGTTCGCGGCGCTCCTGCGGCTGGCCGGCAACCATCGTCTCCAAGCCGGCCTTCAGCTTCTCCCAGATACGCGGCACGGCGAAGAACCAGCTCGGGCGGACTTCCGGCAGGTAAGAGAGCACTTCCCGTGGATCGTCGCAGCAGGTGATCTGCAGGCCGAAGACGATCGGCAGGTAGTGATGAGCATTGCGCTCGGCCACGTGAGCGGCAGGCAGCCAGGAGACCACGCGACCATCACGCGGGAACTCGATCAGACCCTCGATGCCTTCCACTGTCGCTAGCAGGTTGCGGTGAACCAACTGCACACCCTTCGGCGGACCGGTGGTGCCGGACGTGTAAATCAGCGTCAGCACATCCGTCGACTTCACCTGCGCAACCGCTGCGTCGACGTCGAAGTCCGGGTCCGAGCCCTCGACCTCGGACAGCGCGAGCGTGCCCAAAGGGGCCTCGCCGTCGACCACGATCACGTACTCCAAGTTGGGGAGCTCCTTGCGCGCGTCGCGCACCTGGGGCAGGTACCGCTGCTCGCAGATCAGAACCTTGGCGTCGGCGTCAGCCACGACATAGCGGATCTGCTCGGCGGTGTAGGTGTTGTAGATGGAGAACGGGGTGGCGCCGAGCATCATTGCCGCCAGGTCGCACAAGTGAAACTCAGGACGGTTGGTCATCATCAGCGCGACACTGTCGCCGCGCTTTACGCCGAGCTTCGCCAGCCCACCGGCCAGCGCATCCACGCGTTCGCGCAGCTCACCCCACGTGATCGAGAACGCGTCCTGCTTGGTGCGAATCGCGACCTCCTCGGCGCGCTCAGCTGCGGTGATGCGAAATGCCTCGGCGATCGTGGCGGCTCCGAGAGCCGCCCGCTCTGGCCTCATTGTGTCTGTGAGTTCAGCCTCCATCGCACGCTCCCTCTGTTGCCTTGCGGCTTTACCCCATCCCCATGGGATCGACCCTACAGACCCCTTGAGGTCGACACCGATCATACCCTTCGGCTGTCCACTCTCAAGGCCGTCTGGCGCGCGAGGCGCTGAATTGCCGTCCACCCGTAGACCGAGGAGACCTCGATGGCATACAAGACACTGCTTTATGACGCCGATGGCGCGATCGCAACGATCACCCTGAACCGACCTGAGCGGTTGAACACGATCGTCCCGCCGATGCCGGATGAGCTACAGGATGCAGTGCACCAAGCGCTCGCCGACTCACAGGTGAAGGTGATCGTCCTGCGCGGCGCGGGACGATCGTTCTGTGCTGGTTTCGATTTCGGCGGCGGCTTTCATCACTGGGACGACGCACTCACAACGGATGGGAAGTGGGATCCGGGCAAGGACTTCGCATTGGCGAGCTCCGACGCGGGTGCGGTGCCGAAGTTCATGAGCCTGTGGCGTTCGCCCAAGCCCGTGATCGCCCAGGTTCACGGCTGGTGCGTGGGCGGCGGCAGCGACATGGCCTTGTGCGCGGATCTGGTGATCGCCAGCGAGGATGCGCGGATCGGGACGTCCTACTCGCGCATGTGGGGTTGCTACCTGACTGGTATGTGGCTGTACCGACTCGGCCTGACGAAGGCCAAGGAATATGCACTGACCGGCCGACCGCTGTCGGGGCTGGAGGCGGTGGAGGCGGGGTTGATCAACGCGGCTGTGCCGTTCGTGCGACTGGAGGCAGAGGTACGCGAGCGCGCCGAGCAGCTGGCAGCCATCCCTGCCTCCCAGCTGGCCGCGATGAAGCTCGTTGTCAACCAGGTATACGAGAACATGGGACTAGCCTCTACGCAGACGCTTGGCCCGATTTTGGACGGACTCATGCGCAACACCCCCGATGCACAGGACTTCATTGAGCTCGCCGAACGCGAGGGTGTGGGCGGAGCGGTCGCGCGACGCGACGGCCCGTTTGGTGACTACAGCCAGGCGCCAACAGCCGAGCAGCCCAATCCAGAGAACGTGATCGAGGCCAAGCCCACCGTGAGATGAATGGGACGCCAGACGCGCGACCGCATCGAACTCCGCGAGAGCGGGTTAGAGGGCTGGGGAGAGCTCGGTACAACGATCCGCACTACAAGGAGAAGGCAAAAAATGCGTTCAATCAAGCTGACGACGGTCTGCGCGGCCGCGAGCGCGTTGCTAGCGCTGGCTCCAGCTGCGGCTTCCGCCCATCGTGGCCACCACTTCACGCCCTCGAGGCGCTCGGCGGCAGGCTGCCGTGTAACCCTCCAGGTGGCGCCTCGCCTCGTGTACTCGGGTGGCAAGGTGACCGCTTCGGGTCGTCTCTCTTGCCTGGGCTCAGCCCCGGTGGAAGGCCAGACGGTGACGCTCTATCAGGGCTCTGTCATCGCACCTGGCTATAGCGTCGCCGGGACTGCCACGACTGAAAAAACCGGCGCCTACAAGATCGAAACAGCTACCCCGCTGACAGCGAACAGCCGCTTCTACGCGGTAGCGGAGAGCGCCCAGAGCCCGTATAGGTCGGTCAAAGTGGCCGCGCAGGTCGAACTCAAAGGGCCTGCCGAAAACGTGCAGTTGCAGGCCGGCTTGCGCACGGGCCGACGCAATCGCGTCACCTTCACCGGCACGGTCAGTCCGGCCGATGTTGGCGCGCAGGTGATCCTGCAGCGCCAGGACGCGTTGACGGGTAACGAATGGCACCGCATCGGCTCTGGGGTGGTCACAACCGGCCCGAGCCCCTTGGTGGGGAGCTTCTCAATCACCCACCGGTTCCTCGTGCCTGGGGACGCGAACATCCGCGTGCTCTTGCGCTCGCAGCGCCGCAACGCCCCGACCCCGTCGAACTTCCTCACCTACGAGATCTCACAGGCCCAGAACGCATCGTTGACGATCAAGAGCTCGGCGGATCCGATCACCTTCGGTCAGCCGGTCACGATCAGCGGCGTGGCGGCGGGCGCCGCCAACACGCCTGTAACGCTGCTGGCTCACACCATCCATCAGGGTGGCTTCGGCCCGGTCGCAGAGGTCACAACCAACGCAACGGGCGGATACGAATTCCCCGCCCAGTCACCTGTCGATAACACCTTCTATGAGGTCAAGGGCAACGGGCGCACGTCGGCCGTGCTGTATGAGGCTGTACGGAACGTGATCACAGCGTCGGTCTCTCCGGGTCTGTCGGTGCAAGTCGGCCAGACGCTCAAGTTCTCGGGCAACGTAAGCCCCGAACGGGTCGGCCACGTGATCTACCTGGAACGCGAGAACGCCCTTGGCACGGCCTTCCATGTCGAACAGGTCTCGACGATCCAGCCCGGCTCTGTGTTCTCGATCGAACACACGGTCTATGAAGCCGGCACGAGCGTCTTCCGGGTCAGGATCCCAGGTGACCCCCAGAACGGCGGTGGCATCAGCCAGACGTTCACGATCCAGATCACACCGGCGTCCTCAGCCAACACGCTGCCCCCCGAGGCGCCGGGAAACACCACGCTGCCTCCCGAAGGCCAGGTCTAGTCCGGGGAGACGCCTCCACGGACCCTGTGGCTGCCCCCACCCGGGGTGGCCACAGGGGCGCCGTGGGCACTGGGTTCTTTAGGCAGCGACGGCGCGTGACTGCAGGTGAGCGCCGACCTTGCGCTTGACCCTCTGCAGCGCGTTGTCGACGGTCTTGGTGTCGCAGGCGAGCCTGCCGCCGACCTGCTCGTAGGAGTAGCCGTCGAGATAGAGCGAGAGCACACGGCTCTCCAGCTCGGACAGTGCTGTCGAGAGACATCCCACCAGCGAGCGCAGCTCCTCAGATGAGATCACCTGGTTGACCGGGTCCTGCACGGTGGGTCCGGGCAGCATCTGATCGAGCGTGGGCACGTCGTCGCCGGCGCCCGCAGGTGTCGAGGAAAACGACACGTATTGGTTCAGCGGCGTGTGCTTATTGCGCGTGGCCGTCTTCACCGCGGTGATGATCTGGCGCGTGATGCAGAGCTCGGCGAAGTTGCGGAAGCTCGACTCCCGATCCGTGCGGAAGTCGCGAATCGCCTTGTAAAGACCGACGAGGCCCTCCTGGATCAGGTCTTCGGAGTCGCCGCCTGCAAGAAAGTAAGAGGAGGCCTTCAGGCGTACAAAACCGTGGTAACGCCTGACGAGGCGATCGTAGGCGTTGCGGTCGCCCTGCTTCGCGAGAGCAATCAGGAATGAATCCTCGACCTTAGGTTCAGAGTTAGGGTTATGGGAGATTCTAGCCACGAGCAATCCTTTCTTAGGGGACCACCTCCATGGTGGACCCGAAAACGTGCTCAGTGGCGCACTCCTCCCCTGGCGCCAACCTATAAAAGATCGCCTTACCTAAGCTTTTCTCAACCTTAGGTTCAGCGTTATGTTGGCGGCAGCCTTACACAGTTATGGAACCTTGTCAAGGGCCGGCTTGGCGACTCTGCAAGATCTCATACATAGCAATCGCAGCGGCGGCACTTACACCAAGTGACTCGATCCGGCCCAGCAGTGGCAGCGAGATCAGCTGGTCACACGCCTTGGCCACGCGCGGCCGTAGACCGCTGCCCTCGCTGCCGAGCACCAGCACAACGCCCGAGCCGCTGTAGTCGACTTTGTCGTAGGCCACCGGAGGGCGCCCACCCGGCAATCCCTCTGCGCTTGCGCCATAGCACCAGCAGCCTGCCTCACGCGCATCAGCGAGAAAATCCGCGAGGTTACGAACTCGCGCGATCGGCAGGTGCTCGACAGCCCCGGCGGACGCCTTGCACACCGCCGGCGTCACCTCAGCGGCGCGGCGCTCGGGGATGATCACCCCGGCCGCGCCCGCACACTCGGCCGTGCGACAGATCGAGCCGAGGTTCTGAGGATCCTGGATCTGATCGAGCGCCACGAGCAGCGTATCGCCGCGGACCAGGAGCTCATCGGCTCCCGTGTAGTGGTAGGGACCTACCTCGGCACACAGGCCCTGGTGAGCACTCGAGCCACGGCGACGCTCAATCTCCTCGGCCGCGACGGTCCGGACCTTGACGCTGGAAAGCCACGGCTCGCGTGCGGCGCCGCCAGTAGCCCACACCTCCCCCACGCTGCTCGCGCGTCGCCCGCGCAACACCTCCATGATCGGGTTGCGACCGTAGAGGATCACAGCGGGATCAGCTCAAAGCCGCTCGGCCCATCGCGGACCTCCCAGCCCTGCGCTGTGATCTCGTCACGCAGACGATCGGCAGCCGCGAAGTCACGCTCGCGGCGGGCTTGCTCGCGTTGCTCGGCTAGCTCGTTGACTTGCTCAGGCGCCTGCTCGTCGGCCGCAAGCAGGGAGTCGAGGCCTAGGACGGTGAGCATCTCGCGAAGGTGCGAATCGCCGGGCGAGTCCCAGATGCCACTGGTGGCCTCGCGGATCCATTCATTCAGGACCGCGAGCGCCTCTGCGGTGTTGAAATCACGAGCGAGCGCATCGAAGAACTTCTCGTGCAGCCTCTCGAAATCTGGCGGTGATCCCCCCCGGGACAAGCGTCGCCCTGCTTCCCGTATGCGCTTAACGTTCGCCTGTGCCTGCTCGAGGGCGGCCTCGGAGAATGCCAGCGGCTGGCGATAATGCCCGGAGATCAGATACATAACTACCGCCTCCAGCCCATATTGGCCCAGCACCTCGTGTAGCAAGGCGATGTTGCCCACCGACTTGGCCATCTTCTCGCCGGTGAACTGGATCATGCCGTTGTGCATCCACAGCTTTGTGAGCTCCTCGCCACGGGCAGCGCGCGTTTGTGCTGCCTCGTTCTCATGGTGGGGAAAAACCAGGTCAGAGCCGCCGCCATGGATGTCGAAGCCGACGCCCAGGAACTCCTCGGCCATTGCCGAGCACTCGATGTGCCACCCCGGCCTGCCTGTGCCCCACGGCGCTTGCCAGCAGGTGTCCTCACCCGGCTTGTGCGCCTTCCACAACGCGAAATCCAGCGGATCCTCCTTGCGCTGGGTCAGCGGATCGGCCGCGGCGTCTTCGCCTTGATCCATGTTCTCGAGCTGGCGATGGGAGAGCGTGCCGTAGCCGGGATCGGAGCGCACTCGGAAGTACACGTCGCCGTCCACCGAGTAGGCGTGACCGCCCACGATCAGCGTCTGGATGTACTCGACGATCGGGCCAATCGTCTCTGATGCGAGCGGCTCGCGATCTGGACGGCCCAGGCCGAGACCGTCGGTATCCGCGCGATAGTGCTCGGTCATCTCCGCCGCGAGCTCGGCGCTCGATCGCGGGTGGGCAGGATTCGATTGCCGCGCGGCGTCGTAGATCTTGTCGTTCACGTCGGTGACGTTGATGACGAGCGTGGTCGCGTAGCCCTCATGCCCTAGGAAGCGCTTGAGCAAGCTGAACACCACAAACGGGCGGGCGTTGCCGATGTGGATGCGGCTATAAACGGTCGGTCCACACGCGTAGATGCCGACCTTGCCTGGATCGCGCGGGCGCAGCGGCTTGAGCTCACCGCTCAGCGTGTCGTGGATGAGGATCTCGCGCATCGCTGGGCGATCCTAGCGGCGATTCAGGTACCGGAGATACAGAGGCGGGTCCCACCTGCTGTCCTCCCGTCGGATTACAGCGGAGTGAAGGTGCGCGACGTAACAAAACGGATAGAAGCCGATGGCTGGCGGTTCGAGCGTCAGCGCGGCAGCCACCGCATCTTCCGCCATCCCCACAAGCCAGGAACGGTCACGATCTCAGGCCGCCCAGGCCAGGAGGTCCCAGCAGGTACCCTTGGGAACATCCTTTGGCAAGCGGGACTGAAAGGACCACGACGGTGAGCGAATACCTAGTGATCTACGAGCAAGGACCGACTGGCTGGGGCGCGTACTGCCCCGACCTTCCCGGCTTGGGCGCCGCGGGGAAGACCCGCAAGGAGGTCGAAAGCCTGATTCACGAAGCCATAGAGCTGCACGTCGAGAGCCTACGGGAGCATGATGAATCAGTGCCGCCGCCAACGAGCGCAGCCGGCACCATCGCCGTAGGTGCTGCGTAGAGACGCAACCGGCCTAGCGCCTCCCTCGACGCGGCCATCAGTCGCTGGCTACCCACGCTTAGCGTCAGCCGTGACTGCGAACGGCTAAGCGCTATCCGCCCGCTGCAGCCCAGCAACCGCCAACGTAGCCACACCCTCCCCGCGCCCCACAAAGCCCATGCGCTCGCCAGTACTGGCCTTAACGTTCACCCGCGCAAGCTCGATCCCGAGCACAGCAGCAAGGCTCTCTCTGATCGCTGCCTTGTACGGCAGCAGCTTGGGTGCCTCCATGACAACCGTGCAATCCACGTTGACCACCTCGAACCCATCCGCATGCATCCGCTCGACGACGCTTGTGAGTAGCTGCATCGAGTCGGCGTCGCGCCAGCGCTCATCGGTGTCGGGGAAGTGCTCACCGATGTCGCCGATGCCGGCAGCGCCGAGCAGCGCGTCGATCACCGCGTGCGCGAGCACGTCGGAGTCTGAGTGACCGTCGAGGCCACGCTCGCAGGGGATCTCCACGCCGCCGATCACGAGCCTGCGCCCGGCAGCAAAGCGATGAGAGTCGAAGCCGATCCCGACGAGGTTCATCGCCCGCCGGCGTCCCCAGATGCGGCCGGCGACTCGCTCACGCGGTCACTGGCGCCGATGGGCTCCAGACGCCGCTGTCGGCCCTCGAACACGCACAGCTCACGTACACCCACGGCGTCCAACTCCACCAAGGCCCGCTCATAGTCGGCACCCACGTCCTCGGGCCGATGAGCGTCGCTCGATAGCGCCACGGGCACTCCCGCTTCAACACACATCTCGAGAAATGCACGCGCTGGATAGATCTCGCCGGCGGGCTTTCGCAGCCCCGCGGTGGACATCTCCACGGCGATGCCACCTTCCGCGATGCCTTCGACCGCGGGCTCGTAATACCGCCGCAGGTCGCCTCGCGGGGTGCGCCTCGCGTCCCCCCAATACTTCACCAGGTCAGGATGCGCAGCAATGTCGAACAGCCCGCTGCGCGCCGCGTCACCAATCGCTTGGAAGTAGCGTTTCCACACCTCCTCCGGGCTGGCACTGCGCGAGTCCCACACGCTGTATTCGTCCATGTCCACCGCGCCGTCGCGCATGAAGTGCACGGAGCCGACCACGTAGTCGAAGTCACACGCCTCAAGTAGGTTCGCCATGCGGTCCTCGGCACCAGGAACGAAGTCGGCCTCAATGCCGAGGCGCAGGTCGGTGTGTTCGCGCACAAACGCGCAGTACTCGTCGATGTCGTCATGGGCGAAGGTCTCCCAGAAGGGGTGGCGCCAGACGTCGAGCGCCTGCACGAAGCGGTACACGTGTTCTGAAACACCCAGCTCGGCGATCCCTCGCTCTTCCGCGGCGGCACGGTAGCGCTCGAAGTTCGCAGGCGTGTGGTACTCGGCAACGGTCGAGTCGCCGCCGTCGGGTCGCAGGTGGAGGTGGTAGTCGGTGAGCATCGGATGCGGCTGCGATTCAAGCAGGATTCACGAAGACTTCCGCTGCGCAGATGTGAAAGTGCTGCGCTCGCCGAGCAGTAGCTCCGCGACGCGTAGATCCAGGGCGGTGGTCACCTTGAGGTTCTCATCGCTGGCTTTCACCACAAGCACCTTGCCTCCCCCACGCTCGATCAGCCACGCGTCGTCGGTGGCTTGGGCGAGCACGTCCGGACCGACGGCAAGGGCCCGCTCGAGCGCTCCGCGGCGGAACACCTGCGGCGTTTGCACCGCCCACAGCTCGCTGCGGTCGAGCGTCTCACGCACCGCTCCGGCAGGATCCACCCGCTTGACGGTGTCGGTGACGGGCATCGCCGCGATCGCGGCGTGGGCCTCGAGATCATGCTCCAACGCCGCGATCACGGTTTCTGCCAACGCAGGCGTCAACAATGGACGTGCCGCGTCGTGCACAAGCACGAGATCGTCGCTCGCCGTGGCCTTGAGCGCAGCAGCCAGCGCGTTGTGGACGGACTCTGAGCGCGACGCCCCGCCGTCCACGAACAGCATGTCCGCGATGGGCTCCACGCCAGGCGTCGGGTAGGCGCCTGGCGGCATCGCCACGACGATCTGCTCGATCGCGCTTACCTGCTCGAGCGCGTCGATGCTCCACTGCAGCAGCGGACGACCTGCTAGCTCGACGAGCGCCTTGGGTTGGTTCGCACCCAGGCGCTCGCCGCTACCAGCGGCCACGATCAAAGCGACGATCATGGTCTGGGGCGCTCGCGCACGCGGCAACTGCTGTGCCGCGTGCGCGAAAGCCTCGCTACTTGGCTCCGGCCGCCGCCATCTGGTGGTCGGCTGAGTCTGAGAGCAACTCGTCCAGGTAGCTCTCGGCCTCGTCCTCGTCCTTGTCGAGCGCGTACATCAGCTCGGAGGCGAGGATCTTCTTGGTACGTGTGAACATCTGCTTCTCGCCGGTCGACAGACCCTTCTCGTTCTCGCGCAACGAGAGGTTGCGTACGACCTCGGCCAGCTCGTAGATGTCGCCCGTCTTGATCTTGTCGCGGTTGTGCTTGAACCGGCGGTTCCAGTTCTTGGGCATCTCCGAGACGTCGTCGCGCAGGACGTCGAGGACCTTCTTGACGGTTTCCTCGTCGATGACCCTGCGCAGCCCGGCTATTGCGGCATTCTCCGTGGGAACGCGTACGGTCATGTCGTTGTGGAGGATCTTGATGGTGAGGTACTCGCGCCGTTCTCCGAGGATCTCCATCTCCTCCTTCTTCAGCACCTTGCCGGCGCCGTGGTGGGGATAGACGACGTGATCTCCGAGCTCGAACTCGATGAACTCGACTTCGCGGGTAACCACGAGCTCCTCCGTGAGCGTTGCTTCTTCAGTTGCTTGTGCGGGAATGGTGTCCTCCTTTGTTGCGACCGACCGGATGGCGGCCCTTGTTCAAGTCTGTAGGTAGCGATCCACGAGGTTCAGCTCCTGCAGCCGGCGCAGGCCCTCGCGAATGTCCTTCGCCCGAATCTCGCCCACCCCGTCGACCGCCTCCAGCTCTGCGTCGGACGCGGCCAGCAGCTCATCCAAGCCACCGAACTCGGTGACGATCTGCGTGACTACGAGCTTCGGCAGCCTGGGGATGCGACCGAGCACGCGGTAGCCACGCGGCGATACTGGGTAGTCGAGCGTGTTCAGCTTGCGGTCGTAGCCCAGCAGCTCTGCCAGCCGGCCGAAGTCGAGCAGATCTTGGTGAACGAGGCGCCCAATCTCCTCGAGCGCACCGGCAAAAGCCTCGTCGGAATAGCTGGAAAGG
>DATBYJ010000185.1:0-10683 GCA_036513795.1 Solirubrobacteraceae bacterium
AGCGTCCGCACGAGCACGAGCCGGCGACGCGAATGCGGTGATTGTCCCGTCACAGTGCCCCAAAGGTGGCTTCCCGTTCACGGGACAGTTCACTTACGCCGACGGCTCCGTCGGCAACGCCACCACCACAATCCCATGTCCCAATCGATGAAGCCCAGAACCGCAGAGAAAGGAAGCTGCCAACGATGCCAAACCTTCACTCCCGCCTGACCCGACGAACAGGCCACCTCACAGGTGCGGCACTGTCCGTTTGTGCATTGACGGCACTTGTGTACCTCTACGGCAGTGCGTCCGCGACAGCCGGCCAGCGCCCGATTCACGCGTTTGCAGCGAAGACGATCTCGCTTAATGAGACAGGTCATCTGCACCTGACGAGCAAACACAACTTTACGCTCAACGAGCAAGGCACAGCGTCGGGTACTGCCAGCGGCACCATCTACGTCCACCTGACGGCGGTCTCCAATACGCGTGTAACCGTCGAAGTCAACATCTACCCCAAAGGTGGCTCGATCACCGGCTCCGGGTCGGCCAATTACCGCAAAACTAGTGGCGCGGCGGACTTCTCCGGCGCGATGACGATCGACCGCGGTACGGGCACTTACGCCCACATCCACGGATCGGGTCTGAGCTTCAGCGGCACCGTCGCGGAATCAAATAAAGACGCCATCACGGTGCACGTGAGCGGCCGCGTGTCGGATTAGCGCAATGCTGTCCCTGGCTGACGTCGTCAAGCACTATCCGACCATCGGCGGGGAGCCGGTGCGCGCCGTGGACGGCGTGTCGCTGGAGGTCGAGCCGGGCGAAGTGGTAGCCCTGTATGGGCCGAGCGGCTCCGGCAAGACGACGCTACTG
This sequence comes from Solirubrobacteraceae bacterium, assembly GCA_036513795.1. Lineage (GTDB taxonomy): Bacteria > Actinomycetota > Thermoleophilia > Solirubrobacterales > Solirubrobacteraceae > Palsa-744. Next base: position 853 of record DATBYJ010000185.1, read on the forward strand.
ATGATGATTGCAATGCTGCTGGAACCGACGTCCGGCAGCATTCGCATCGGCCAGCGCAACATAGCCTCGCTGTCAGAGCGCGAGGCATCGCACTTCAGGCTCTCCGAACTGGGCTTCATCCGACAGAGCTTCGATCTGCTGCCTGGCGTTAGCACGATCGACAACGCAATCCTGAAGCTGCTGAAGACGATGCGCTGGAGCGAGGCGCAACGCGAGGTCACGCCGCTCCTGGAAAGCCTAGGTCTCGGCGAGCGCCTGCAGCACCGCTCGGAGACACTCTCGATGGGTGAGCGCCAGCGCGTGATGATCGCCAGGGCACTGTCCACGCGGCCACCGTTGCTACTCGCGGACGAGCCGACCGGCAGCCTTGACACTCAACGCGGACGTGAAGTGCTTGAGTTGCTGCAGGGGCTATGCCGCGATCGCGAGGTTGCGACGGTGCTCGTCAGCCACGACCCAATGGCCGCGATGTATGCCGACCGCGTGTTCACCCTGCGTGACGGCAAGCTCACCGATTACACGCCCCAGTACGCACAGCCGAACGTCCCGCAAGCAGCCGCGCTGTAGGCGAGGAAGGGGCGCCCGTGAAGCCTTTGAACGTGCTCATCTTGTACCGCGTGCGGCTGCGCGCGCGGCTCCTGCAAGAGCTCTTTGCGCTGATCGGCATCGCAGCGGGTGTGGCGCTGCTGTTCGCGTCACAGGTGGCGAGTTCAAGCTTGCAAAGCTCAGTCACCCAACTGTCCCACGGGATCGCCGGCAACGCGACGCTGCAGCTACTTGCACGCGAACCACAGGGCTTCCCCCAGTCAGCGCTTGCCGAGGTGCGCCGCATCAAGGGCGTGCATTTGGCAGCGCCGATCCTGGAAGCCAGCGCGAACGCGATCGGTCCGCGTGGCAGCCAGCCAGTCCAGCTGATCGGGGCCGACTCGAGCTTGTCAAAACTCGGCGGCACGCTCACGCGGCACCTCAGCCTCAAGCCGTTCGCGGGGATTGGAGCGGTGGTGCTGCCAGCACCGCTCGCGGGGAAGCTCGGGGTCAGCAAGTTCGGCCAAGAAGTGAACTTCCAACTCGCCGGGCGCACCGGCGAGGCACCGCTTTACGCGCGGCTGCACGAAAGTCAGATCGGCCCATTGATCGCAAGCCCGCTGGCGATCGCGCCGCTGTTCACCGTGCAGGAAATGATGGGCGTGGGAGCTCGTGTGAGCCGTATCCTCGTGCAGGCCAGTCCAGGCGCGGAAGCTCACGTTAAGCACGCGCTGGAAACCCTCGCGGCAGGGCGCCTGAACGTCGAGCCGATCGACTACGACGAACAGCTGTTCAGGAAGGCGGCAGCTGTAAGCAACCAGTCGACGCTGCTGTTCGCGGTGATCAGCGCGCTCGTGGGATTCCTGTTTGCCTTCAACGCGGCCCTGTTCACCGTCCCCCAGCGCCGACGGCTGATCGTCGATCTGCGCCGCGACGGGTACGCACCGCAGACGGTGATTGCTGTGCTGATGGTCGACGCCCTGATGCTGGGCGTGTGCGCGACCGTGCTCGGGCTGGCACTCGGGGACGAGCTTTCGATCCATTTCCTGCACTCCAATCCGGCGTTCTTGTCGCTGGCGTTCACGGTCGGCTCGCCGCGGATCATCGACTGGCAGACGATCGCTATCTCGATCGGCGGCGGCATGCTCGCGGCTACCGTCGCGGTACTTAGCCCACTGCTCGGGATCCTGTCGCGTGACCCACTAGCCGCGCAGCGCCCACTCCAGAGTCCCGGTACCGTGCGGACGAGTCGCTGGCAGGGGCTCGCTGGCCTCGTATGCCTAGCGGCGGCCACCGCGATTCTGCACGCCGCGCCGGATGCGGCGATCCCGGGTATGGTGCTGCTTCTTGGTGCGCTGCTGTTGGTGCTGCCAATCGCGCTGCACGCCACACTTGCGATCGTGCGGCGGCTCGCGCGCAGAATCACGAGCATCGTCCCGCACGTGGCGAGCATGGAGCTGAGCGCCGTTCCGGGACGTGCGCTGGCGATCACCGCAACGGGGGCGATCGCCGTGTTTGGCAGCGTGGCAATCCAGGGTGCACATGGGGACCTCCTCACGGGACTCGAAACGGCAGCGGCCGAATCGAATGCGTCCACTGACGTATGGGTCCGTCCCGCCGGCTCCTACAACCTGCTGCAGACCACGGCGTTCACGCCCACCGACCAGACCAAGCTCGAACACCTCCCGGGAGTTCGAGCCGTGCAGCTGTATCGCAGTGGCTTTCTCGACTACGGCCAGCGCCGCCTGTTTGTGATCGCTCCATCGAGCGAGAGTACGCCGCTGCTACCTGGTGGGCAGTTGCTTGAAGGCAACCTCCAGCAGGCGAGCAAACGTGTACGCGCGGGAGGCTGGCTCGTGCTCTCAAAGGCGGTCGCCGCCGAACACCATCTACACATCGGCGAGGCGTTCACACCACCGAGCGCCAACCCAACGAGCTTTCGTGTGGCAGCGCTTTCCACCAACCTCGGCTGGGCGCCTGGGGCGATAATCATGAACGCCTCCGATTACGCGCGCGCCTGGGACAGCACCCAAGTGAGCGCCTACAGCATCCTGCTCGATCCCGGGACGACCCCCGCGCAAGGGGTCGGCGAGATCCGCCACGCCCTCAGCCCGGCGGGCCGCTCGGGACTCACCGTGCAGAGCGCTGGGCAGCATGCCGCCCAGCAGGGCAAGCTCGGCCACCAGGCGTTGGCGAGCCTCACACAAATCGCAACGCTGATCCTGATTGCGGCTGTGCTCGCGATGGCCGCAGCGATGGGCGCGATGATCTGGCAGCGACGCCCCCGCCTGGCCAAGCTCAAGCTGGAGGGGCTACCGCAGACGGAGCTATGGCAAACGATGCTGCTGGAGAGCGTGCTGCTGCTCGGCGTCGGCTGCGCGATGGGTGCCGTCTTCGGGCTCTACGGCCAGCAACTGGCCGATCGTGCGCTCGCAGACGTGGTCAACTTCCCTGTCGTGTACTCGCTGCCGGCGCTCACAGCATTGCGCAGCCTTGCCTTGGTGATCGCAGGCGCGGCCGCAATCCTCGCGATCCCCGGCTACTTTGCAGCGTCGGTCCCCGCGTCACTCGCGTTGCAGGACTGAGCGTGAGCGACCGACGCCCATACAACCAAAGCACACGCGCTGAGAGCCAGCAGCGCACGCAGGAAGCGCTGCTCGATGCAGCCGATGAGGAGTTCTACGCGGGCCGCTGGCAGAAGACCTCGCTCGAGGCGCTGGCAGCACGCGCAGGCGTCACCAAGCAGACGCTGCTGCGCCACTTTGGCTCGAAGGAGGGGCTGCTGCTGAAGGCGCTGATCCGCAGCTACTCGCAGGTTCAGGACCAGCGCTGGAGCGCGCCGCGCGACGACGTCGGCGCCGCTGTAGACAACCTGCTCGACCACTACGAGGCATGGGGCGCGCGCTCCCTGCGCATCGGCGCGTGGCTGCACGAAGGACCACCCCTGCTTGCCAAGCTCTCGCAGGCCGCCCGCCAAGTTCACTACGAGTGGGTCGAGTACGTGTTCGGAGCCTGGCTGGCGAATCTCGACGAGCAGGCACGCGAGCGCCGACGGGCGGCGCTGATCGCGCTCTGCGACGTGCAGACATGGTGGCTGTTCGTCAACGACCTCGGCCTCAAACGCACCGAGATCCGCGCCACGCTGATCGACATGATCGAAGGCGTGTTCGCGAGCAGCGCGAACACGGCACCGGCCAGCGAAAGTGGGCTTGCTGCACAAAACCAAAGTCGGCACGACGTTCACTAGGCTTTGGCGCTGCGATCGAGCGGCAAGACAGCGTTGACGGAAGGACCGGCAAAGACTCCATGAAGGCAAACGGCTGGCGAGTGATCGTCGCCTACGGGCTGGTCTGCGCGGCAACCCAGGTGCTGTGGTTGACGTATGCAGCGATTACCACTGAGACAGCAAAGCGCTACGGCGTATCCGTGAGCGCCGTGGGCTGGCTGGCGGAGATCTTCCCGCTGTTGTATGTGGCACTGGCGATCCCCGCAGGGATCTTGCTCGACCGCTGGTTTCGTCCAGCGCTGACGGCAGGCGGCGCGCTGGTCGCACTCGGTGGCCTCGTACGGCTCGGCAGCGAGACGTTCGCGTGGGCGATGGCCGGCCAAGTGATGGTGGCTGTGGCCCAACCGGTGGTGCTGAGCGCGGTGAGCAAGCTGGCGGGTGAGTACCTGCCGTTCGATCAGCGCGCCAGCGGCATCGCGGTCGGCTCGGCAGGCAGCTTCGTGGGGATGCTGCTAGCGCTGCTGCTGGGACCCACCGTCGGCGCACACGGACAGCTCGAGCGGCTACTCGTGCTGGAGGCGATCCTGGCGGTGATCCCAGCTGTAATGCTCGCGCTATTGCTGCGCGCGCCAGGACTCCAGAGCGGCGAGCACGCGGCAATCGAGGGCAGTGCGGCGCGCGCGCTGTGGGATCTGCCATCGATGCGCACGCTGTGCGGCCTCGTGTTCCTCGGCTTTGGCATCTTCGTCGCGCTGGCCACGTGGCTACAGACGCTGCTGCACCCCTCGGGCGTCTCCGAAGCGGCGTCTGGCGGATTGCTCGTGGGGATGGTTATTGCTGGCGTGGTCGGCTGCGCGGTGCTGCCACCGCTAGTCGCGCGCAGACACGGCGAACGTGGCTTTATGCGCACGGCGGTTCTCGTTGCGTGCGCCGGGTGTGTGGTGTTGGGCGTGGCGCCCTGGCTTGGGGTGCGGGCGCTTGCGTTGGTAGCGATGGGTGCGCTGCTGCTACCGGCGCTGCCGGTAATCCTCACTGCAGCAGAGCAGCTTGCGGGCGCCGCAGCAGGCACTGCTGGGGCGATCGTGTGGATGGCGGGCAACCTCGGCGGCCTGGTAGTTGCCCTGATCGTGCAGATCCTCGTCCACCATCCACTTGCGGCGTTCCTGGCGATGGCTGGCCTGTCGCTGTTCGGGCTGCCGCTGGCCGCACGGCTGAGGCTGGCGGGTCAGACGAGACACAGCGGCGAGGCAGCTGCGGTCGGCGCAGGCTGAGCCCTAGCTAACGGTCTGCGTGGCTACTCGTGTGCCTCACGCTGTCCTGTGCGGGCAACCACCGCCCAAACTCGGTGTGGCACTGACAGCGGATCGTCGGCAAAGTTCTCGTGCAGCATCTGCGCAAGCTCGCTCGAGCAGGCCGCTACACCCGCGGCGTCGAGCGTGCCGGCCACAGGCGCACTCGCGCGTACCCGCCCGACCCAGTCCTCATGCGAATACGGGACGGCCACATCGAAGGAAAACGACTCGATGCCCGTGAAGCCAGCGGACTGCAGGTCTGTGAGCCACTGCGGATACAGACCGGCGCGACCGGCGAACGGCCATGCGGGGGTATGGCGCAGGATGATCTGCTCGGTAGCGGCAACGAGGTTGCCCGGTATCGGGATCCAGTCGAAGTGGGCGATCACCACGCTCCCGCCAGCGACGAGCAGACGGTTGGCCTCCCGCGCGACTGCAACGCGATCGAACCAGTGCCAGCACTGGCCAGCGCTGGCAACGTCGAACGCTCCTGTGGGCAAGCCGGTGGCCTCGGCTGGGCCCTCGACGTAGGTGACCCGCACCCCGGCGTCTCGGTCCAGTTGCCGGGCTTGCTCAAGTAACGGCGCGGCAATATCCACGCCCGTCACCTCGCAGCCGCGCTGGGCAAACAGCCGCGCGAGGCTGCCCGTGCCGGTGCCGAGATCAACAACCCGCGCGCCATGCCTACCGACGTCGAGTGCGGCCAGCCGATCGAGCAGCTCGGCAGGAAACCCCGCGCGGTGGCGCGCGTAGTCAGATGCGGTACGACCGAAATCTGGCGAGCAGCCGGTCACGGCTGCAGCTTAAGCGGCGAAACCGCTAATACGCGGAAATGTCAGTCGGCGAACGCGGCGCGCACCTGTTTGGAGCCGCTGGCGGCCAGCTCCAGGAAACCGTAGGTGCCGTCATGCAGCAGTTCATTTGCTGCATTTGTGAGCGCTCCGAATGCGGCGAACGCAAAGGCGCCTCCGACTGACACGCGCTTGACGCCCAGGGCCGCCAGCTCTGAAATAGATGGAGCACCCGGCCGGGCAAGCACGTTGATCGGCAGCTCCAGTGCTGCGACCAACTCGCGAAGCTCCGCTGAAGTGTGCAGGCCCGGTGCATACAGCACGTCGGCGCCAGCCTGCTGATAGGCCTGCAAGCGGGCGATCGTGTCGCCTAGATCGGGATTACCACGCAAGTAGTTCTCAGCACGAGCGGTGAGCACGAGGTGCTCTGGTCCAGCGTGTGCCGCATGCGCAGCCGCCGCCACACGCTCGGTTGCAGTGTCCGTGTCATAGAGACAAGCTTTGGAGGCACTCCAGTCCTCAACTGAGCAGCCCGCAAGACCAACACCAAGCGCCAGACGCACCGTCTCGGCGACACCGTCCGGGTCTGCAGCAAAGCCGTCCTCAAAGTCAGCTGACACGGGAACATCCGTCGCCGCGACAAGCTCGGCCGCGTGCGCAAGTGCCTCCTCACGGCTGAGCGAGTAGTCGAGTCTGCCAATGCTCGCCGAATAGCCACTGCTCGTAGTGGCGAGTGCCTGGAAGCCGAGCGACTCGAGCAGTCGCGCGGAGCCGACGTCCCAGGCGTTGGCCAACAGCAGCGGGCGCTCCTGTCGATGGAGCTCGAGAAAGCAGGCGGCCTTGCTGGATTCCACAAACGCGAGGTTAACGGCTGGGCGCCCGAGACAACTGGGGGGCGCCTGGACCGCCTGTAAGGTCGTGCCATGACAGGCGCGGGTAGCGCATCGCAGACGTCCGTGGACTGGCGGGCGTGGCATGGGGGCTACGAGGACCCCAACTCCGAACTAGGCCGGCGCCTAGCACTCGTGCAATCGCAGCTGCGCGCAGCGCTCGACGAGGTACCGCCCGGTCCGATTCGCGCGATCAGCGTGTGCGCAGGCCAGGGACACGACATCATCGGCGTACTGGCCGACCATCCACGGCGCGAGGACGTAAGCGCGCGGCTGGTGGAGCTCGACGAGCAGAACGTGCAGCTCGCGCGTACAGCCGCCGCCGCGATGGGCCTGGATGCGGTGGAGGTAATCGTCGGCGATGCGTCGCTGACTGACGCCTATGTGGGTGCGGTGCCAGCGGACGTGATTCTGATCTGCGGAGTCTTCGGCAACGTGGCAGCAGACGACATCGCCAACACGATCGCCCATCTCGGACAGTTGTGCGCACCGGAGGCGACAGTCATCTGGACCCGCCACCGCCGTGCACCGGACCTCGTGCCACGGATTCGCGAGACCTTCGAGCACGCAGGCTTTGGTGAGATCGCGTTTGGGGACGCACCACCGTTTGGCGTCGGCACCAATCGCCTGCTGGGAGCCCCCCAGCCGCTGCAACGCGGAGTAAAAATGTTCAACTTCGTCGGCTACGAGGCCCTGTGGCCACACCTGGGCGAGGACCAGCGCGCCGCCCTAGGACCGCTGTTTCGCGGTAACAGCTCACTGGTGGAACTGGTGGAAGCAATGCGAGCGATGCCATACGGGCTGCCGAGCGAACCGACCGTGGAAAGCATGCTGCTCCAGGCGCGCGGCACTAGCGCCACCAAGCATCTATTTATGGGACAAGTGCTCGCGCAGCGCTTCCCCATGACCGAACCGGTGCTTGTGCACCGGGTGTACCGGCTGGAGCACGAGCGTGCGCTCGAGCTGTACGGTCCGGAGATCGCCGCCACGGTACCCGATGCGGGCCTGATCGACGTGCACCGCTACCTGTCCATCGTCGTGGAGGGTGAGCGGGTGAGCCTGGATGTGACGGTCCCTGGCGAGCAGTGGGAGGAACGCTCGGCGCTCGGGCCGGTGTGTGGGCCAGGACAGGATTTCCTCGCGGGTGCGGACCCGGATGCAGGGATAGCGGCACTTGAAGAGGAGCACTGCGATGCACAGGCGCGAGCGGCGTTTCTGGCTGCGCTCGGTGCTGCTGGGGCTCCGCCGCGGGACTTATCGCTTCCATAAGCACATTCAGGCTGGGTCGCTCTAGCCGGAGATAAGGATCTTTGGTCAATAATGCCTAGATGGAGCGAGGCCGAAAAGCACCCGAGCGCACACGATGCCGGATCACGCTGACTGTGCCTCACTCGCTGCTGAACACAGCCGAGCGACTGGCGCAAGAGCTGGGAATCACGAGAAACGCTGCGCTGGTACAGCTCGCTGAGGAAGGCGCTGCGGCCCATGAGCGGCATACGCAAATCGCCGCGCTGGCGTCCGAACATGTAGTCACCGCTGTCGGCATCTTCGACGGCATGTATGGGACCGGCTACCTGGAGCGGCTACGCTGCGACGAGCAAGCGTAGCTAAGCCCATCTGCTGCGGCCAGAGCCATCGTGTGCACGCAACATCATGAGATGCCCGGAGGATCTGGCACGATCCCTCCATGACGATTGCGACCTCAACGCCAGACACCCGATCTGTCGCGGAACTAACGACAGCCCTATTCGGTGAAGCGCTCAGCATTGATCAAGTCGTTGCACGGATAGCGCAAATCGACATCTCGGTAACCCGAACCGTCGCGGCAACAAAAGGCCTGTGGCTCGGATCAGTGGGGTACGAACACCACAAGGACCATGTCGCATTCGCGCATCATGTGCGTTCGGCGGGGGTCGAGCGACTAATCGACGTCCGTGAGCTGCCTATCTCTCGTCGTCGCGGATACGCAAAGAGCGCGCTCTCGCAGGCTATGGCTGATGCCGGTGTTGAGTACGTTCATATCAAGGCACTCGGGAACCCGAAGCCCTTCCGCGATCTCTACAAGAGCGGAAACGTCGAGGAAGGTCGGCGGTGTTATGAAACGCATCTACTCGGGGAGAGACGAGGCGCGCTTGAGGAACTGGTCCCGTTGCTTCAAGAGAAGCGCTGCGCCCTGATGTGCGTCGAGCACAATCCGGCTACGTGTCACCGCACAGTGATTCTTGAAGCCCTGCGTGACGAGTTCGGCGTCGAGCTAGACGTCGCCGAGATCAGCTAGTGCAAGCTGCTCTGGACGCCGTGGGCCACCACACCCCCAGGATGAGGAAGGATCTTGGGTGCTGGTGCATGTTGCCAACAAAGAATGCAGTGTCGCGATCGGCACCACACACCTCACTAAGCCACCGCTTGCTCATCCGATCCTGCCAATCGTCAAAATGCCTCACGCGCCGATAGAACTGAGCAATCTCCCAGTCAATGATTGACTGGCTATGCCCTCGACAGCCGGCCTCTCCGCATCCATAGCGATACCTGAAGGTCCAGGGAACCTGCTCCAGCTCACGAAGTTGACTGGTCCGCTCGTCAGATCCCAGACCGTCTAGAAGACTCGTTTGCGCCGACCACGCCTTTGCTATCTGACGTTTTGCCTCATTGACGCTTGCCTTCTCGATCTTGAACTCTAGAACCCGTCCTGGTCGGAACACACCCAGCGATGTCCCATCGTTTCGCTGCCGGCGAGTGATCTCACACATCGAAGAAACCATCAGGGGCTCGACAAACCGACGCCGCAGGGCCCATGCATTTCTTGATGAAACCGGCCCGCCACGCAATGCAATCGAGTCCCGATCTGGGCGGCGCGTCTCGGGACGAAGGTCACCACGGTGCGCTTCGACAGCCAACCGCACCGGCTGGTACTTGCGGAACTGCTGATCGTCGTCAAGCGAACGGAACGGGACAGGATAAAGACGGATCCAATGAGGTTCGGCAGCGGTGATCTCCACGCCAGCTACACACGAGACCTCGCCATATTTGCGGCTGAGCGCCGGGTACGCCTTAACTAGCGGAATGAAATCGATCGTTTCCATAACATCCACTCAGCGAGCAAGGGG
>DATBYJ010000186.1:0-9875 GCA_036513795.1 Solirubrobacteraceae bacterium
TGGCGAACAAAGCCGAAACGCGGCGAAGGTTGACCGGATCGGCGTGGGTCGTTTCGCTCGGTTTCGCAGGGTTTCGGCGGTCGGATGTTTGCGGGACGTTTGCAGCGGCAGCCCAACACGTTTGCAGAACCTTTGCAGGCACGGCACTCGACCCACCATACGCTCGCTACACCACTTCCACCGACGTGACCGCCACCGGAGGTAGGGCGCGCGAGTTCCGCGGTTGCCGGGTCTCCGGGCGGGCTGGGCACAAATACCATCGCGGAGGCGAAAGCCAGGGGGTTCGCTTCGGCCCCACGTGAGGGCCTTCGGCACGCTGGGAGCGTTGTCGTTGACGCCGGTCGCGCTCGCAACAGGGGACGAAGCAGTAGCCAGCGGAGTGGCCGCCGGACGCTGCCGCTGGTCGTCCGGGACAGGCACGTCGAGCTCGAGATCGACCCAGCCACAGGCCCACGATCGAGGCTCTGGCCCTGGCTCGCGGCGCATGCCGGCAGGCGTCTTAACACGCTCCGCTCGCCCCCCGTCGGCTCACTCCTGCTCCTGGGCGGGAGCAGTAGCGTGGCCTGCCAGATCTAGCGCTCCGTGACGTCAAGCCGAGCGTTGAGCGAGCCGCCCGCGCCTGGGGCGCGCCTTTGCCCTGTGATGACGGCAACTCAAGCATGGTCTCGCTGCCATCGCACCTGCCCTACCCGATGTTATCTTTAGGCTGCTTAATAAGTTAGGGTATGCGGCATGCGTGATAGTCCCTACACCCCTGGGGCGGGCCACAGCCCGGAGGTTCTTGCGGGACGAGAGGTTCTCCTGGGCTCCTGGCGTGAGATGTTGACCGACCTCACCACCGGCGGGCGCGTGCGTGCGAAGGACATCGTCATGACCGGTCCGCGGGGCATCGGCAAGACGGCCACGCTCACCGAGTTCCACAAGATTGGCGAGGAGCACGGCTTTGACTACATCAGCCTCCAAGCCGTGGCCGGAAGAGGCAGCCTCGTCGACGGTCTTGCCTATCACGCCGACCGCAAGATCCACCTCGGCCACAACGCCTGGCAGCACGCCAAGAGCGCGCTGGAGCGCATCACCGGCGTCACCCTGGGGACCGGTGCTGTGACGCTGGGATTCAGTCTGCAGTCCTCCGGTATGCGTCCGCTTCCCGACGCGTCGGTGTTCGCACAAGGCCTGGCTGAGCTGGCTTCGCAGCTTGCCAAGCGGCCCAGCGGCGGCGGCTTGCTGTTCAGCATTGACGAGCTGCAGGTCGCTGACCCTGCGGACCTCGCGCTACTTGCCGGCACGCTTCAGCGATTGAACGTGGACCACGCGACCGCGGCGGTGGCGTTTGCCGCTACGGGCCTGTCCAACACCCGTGACGCTCTGGACGACGCGCAGGTCACCCACCCCGACCGCCTCTTCGACATCCGACCGATACCGCTGCAGCTGACCGAGGACGAGGCCCGCTACGCCGTCGCCGAGCCCGCACGACGCCACAACGTGCTCTGGGACGATGGCGCACTCGAACAACTGGTCGCGTTCGCGAACCGCTATCCCGCTCATCTGCAGCTTGCCGCCGACGCAGCATGGACGATCGCCAGCGGGCCGGGTCTCATCAGCCAGAGCGACGTCGAAGTCGCGCTTCCCGTTGCCAAGGAAGAGATCGAGCGTCGCACGCTCGAACCGAGCTGGACGAACACGACCGACCGTCAAGCCGAGCTTCTCGGCGCCCTTGCCGTCAACGGTGGCTACGTGACCACACAGCAGATGAACGCCACCCTGGGGCGTGATAACAACGAGTGGGCGGTCGTCCGTCGTGATCTGATCAACCAGGGGACGATCTACGCACCGCGTCGAGCACGGCTTGCGTTCACCGTCCCGACCTTCACGCCCTATGTCCTGGCGAACTACGAAGACCGCCGCCTCGACGCCTCGGTGCCGCTGCTCTCGCTCGCGGCTATGAAGCAAAATGCTGCGAAGGATGCACGTGGCGATTGAAGGGTCATGTCGATAGAAGTGGTGTAGATCCGGCTACCGGACTAACGCACACGCGCGTCCGTTATGGCATACGCCGGGTAGCAGCGAGCGAAAACCCTGGTCTGACGACGGGTGCGACGTTTGCGGGACGTTTGCATGGTGCCCGAAAACCGCATAGCAAAGCCGATCTGAACCGTTCGCCCCGATTGGTTAGTGACCCACGAGCATCAGCGAATACGGGCGAAAACCCGCGAAAACGCTGAGGCTCGCGGGGCAGGATTCGCGGCATTTCGTGGATGCTCGGAGGACTCGGGGACGCAGGGGGACCGCAGAGAGCGCCTTACGGTCCCGTTTGCGGTCCGTTCAGATGCGGGGATTGCCACCGGGTCATGGGAAGCTAGCGCGCTACGCGGTAGCCGAGGTAGACGACCCCGGAGCTGAAGGTGCGGGTCTCGACGAGTCCGAGATCCACGCGGCGCTCGCTCTGGGGAAAGAACGGAATGCCACCGCCAACCAGCACCGGGCAGACCCTGGCCCGATACTCGTCGATCAGACCCAATGCGGCTGCCTCGGCGGCGAGAGTCGCGCCGCGGATCGCGATGTCGCCTTTCCCGGGCTCGGCTCGCAACCGTTCGATCTCCTCCGACACACCGCCGGAGGCCAGGCGGGCATTGCCCTGCACTGCCGAGAGCGTGGTGGAGAACACCACCTTCGGGAGCGGCTTCCAGAGCGCGGCCCACTCAAGCCTCGAGTCGTCGAGCGATGGGTCCTGGTCGGCGGTCTCCCGTCTCCCAGTACAGCATCATCTCGTACAGTCGTCGTCCCAACAGATGGACGCCGACCTCTCGTATCTGGTCGGTGACGAAGCGAAAGACCTCCTCGTCGCCCGCGCTCCAGCCGAAGTCGCCGTCCGGCCCGACGATGTAGCCGTCAAGCGAAACGCTCATCGAATAGATCACGGTGCGCATCAGAAGTCCTCCCCGGTAACGGGCTCGACAGTACGGGATGCGGTTAGGCGGCATCCCTGACGACCGTGAGGCGTGGCGGCTCGGCGTCGGCGGCGTCGCGGCGTTGCTGGTAGGCGTCCATCGCGCGCTGTGAAGCGCTCCGCGATGCAACTCGCAGAGCAAGCCATTCGGTCTAGAGGAACTGCACGGGCCAAGCTGGCGGCTGGCGCTACACGCCGAACACGCCCTTGGCCTGACGAGTCCATCACCAGCCGCTACGACGAACTCGCCCTCTCCCTTGACGAGCAACTAGGACTTGAGCCCACCCGCGAGGCACGGCTGATCTACCGGCAGTTGCTCGGACAGACTCAAACCGATGGAGACGCCTACCCGTCACCAATAACCGCCAGGTAGGAAACAAAGGTGCCATCTCGCCGGCCGCTACGAGTTGCGATCTCGCTTGATACAAGCCAGATCGCTATCTCGCGGCGGTTGCAGAGATGGCGCGTTTGTTTCTTATCCGCGCTATCCACGATGAGCAGACCGAACTGCGCCGCGCTCGGGGCAAGCTTCGTGTCTCCATCTGGGCTGCGCGACGAGGACCATCGACGCGGATCTCACATTGCCGCTTTCGCCCAGGAGCAGTCGTCCCGTTCAGCGTCGGCAGAGTGTCGCAAGGGACGAGTTGCGGTCGTCTCGTGGTTCGTCGGGGCAGACGCGCGCTTCGCCTGCGAAGCAGTCGTGATCGTGTCGGTGGCTTGCTCGTTGCCTCTCGACCGGGTGCAGCAGGGCCATGGACTGCGGGCTTACGTTCGGTCAGGCCGTCAGCTCGGTGCGGAGCTCGAGACGCGGGCAGCCGGTAAAGATGGAGTCGTGGGCGACGAGCGGGATGCTCCAGCGGATCGCAGTGGCCGCGATCCAGAGGTCGGCGTTGTGGTTGCGCTGGTGTAGCCCGTGCCCGATCTCGCGGCAGTCATTGCGTAGCTGGGCGACGGTCTCGATCGTGTCGATGTCGACCGGTAGCACCCGTGCGCGGGCAATCAGCCGCGACAGTCGCTCGAGCCTTGTTGTTCCCCAGCCGGCGCTGAGTGCACCGTAGCGGGCCTCCGCGACGGTCTGCGGTGCCACGGCGATGCGCTGGCCGAACAGGTGCTTGGCGTAGCTGGTCGCGAGCGGCGAGCGCTCTCGCAGGCGTGCGGTGAACACGTTGGTGTCGACGAGGACGGTTGCGATCACTCGTCGAGTGCCGCCATGAACGCTTCCCACTCCTCGTCGGTCAAGTCGGGGATGTCAAAGTGCTCGTCGGCCGCGAGTGGCACCACGTCGGCCATCAGCTCCTCCAGCGATGGGGGGTTCCAGAACTGCGTGCTGGCACGCTCGATATGGTCGTTGCTTGCGGCTGGCTGTGGCATCAGGTGGGCACCACCGCAGAGTGTAGGCGGTCTCCGTGGCCATCGGAGGCAAGGACGAGGGCGATGTCCGGCGGTGCTCGGTTGCCTCGGTTTTTGGGCAGTGACGTAGGGCACTAACGCGCGCTCACGGTGGTGCGCGCCCGCAGATCCCTTGTATCTATGGCGCTTTTTATGGCGCTTTTCGTTCGTTGAACTCGCCGCAGTTGTCGGTGAGTTGCCCGGTTCAACCCGGAGCCGCCTCCGACGCCAGAACACCCCTGCTAGCGAGCGGTTTCTTAAGGTTTCTCTTCCCCGACGGGGTGCCGTAGCGGGGATGAGCGCGGACAGCAGCGACGTCTGGCGATAGACCGCGATTTGGCATGCATTGCGCACGAACGCCGATTCGGGCCCAATCGCAGCGGAAACGGATGGCCGCGTTCGCGACCCGGGCGCTGTAGGGAACTGCGGCGTCGGACATAGTAGAGGGGACGGGTACGCAGTATGCATCTATGAGTATGAGGTCAGGCTCTCAAGATGGGTCTATCCTGTTGAACTATCTTTGTGACGTATCTCATCGGGGCTGATAAACGCCACTGATGGACTCTCAGCGACTGGTGACCTGAAGCTCTACGCCGATCCCGCGTGTGGTTGCTATGGAGCGCAAAACGGCGCCCGGCACGACAACCCCACCAAGGAGCTTTGAGATGCAGGACACGACAGCGAAGATCAAGACGGTGGAGGTGACGGTCAGCTTCCCTCTCTCCAAACGCGGCGACTACCACCACAAGGCACACTTGCAGGAGACGATCGGCACACTCCGTGCCGCTGCGATGGAGCACTTCCATGCTCACGAGGAAGCCGGCAGCGAGTACTACCTCACCAACGACAAGGACAACAATGCGCTGCTAGGCAATCAGGTATGCCTGGGAGTCAGCCGGCGCCCACCGGGCCATCACCCGCTGGGTGCCCTGCAGCGCCGACGACTCGCAGATCATGGCCAGCTGGCAGCGCTCCACGCGTGCACGCGTGGCGGCTCGGGCATGTGGTTGTGGTCTCATGCCTGGTAGAGTGGTCACATGCGCGAGATCGGTGTGAGGGAGTTGAAGCGGTCGCTGAGCGAGACGCTGCGCGCCGTCAGCCGCGGACAGCAGGTGCGGGTCACCGTTCGCGGCCAGCCGGTAGCCGACATCGTTCCCGCTAGCGCCTCTGCCGGGGATAGCCGCCTGCGCGAGCTGGTCGCCGAAGGGCGGCTCGTCGCGCCGGCTCGCGCACGGCCCCGCAAGGCTCCGCGCCTGGTACAAGCTCACCGGAGCGCGTCCGCGTTGGTCCTCGCTGAGCGGGACGCCGAACGCTGAACCTCTATCTGGACGCGAGCGCGCTGGTCAAGCGCTATGTCGCAGAGCCGGAAAGCGACGTGCTGCGTGACGCCATGGCTCAGGCTGACGGATGGTTCATGTGCCGTGCGGGCTACGTCGAGACCGTTCGTGTCGTGGGCCTCGCCGCAGGAAAGAAGGCCGCACAGACCGTACGTGAGGAGTGGCCGGCGATCGGCGTGATCGAGATCGATCAACGCCTCGTCGAGCACGCCGCCGAACTGGCCATCGATCTAGACCTGCGGAGCCTGGATGCGCTGCATCTCGCCGCCGCGCTCGTGCTACCCCGCGACGACCTGGTGCTCGCCACCTGGGACCGCAGGCTCCACGCCGCAGCCCACACAACCGGGCTTCCCCTCCTGCCCGAGACAATCATCTGAGAAGCACTCGGCCTTTGGCGACGTGGCTCGCCAGTCTGAGCGGCGCGGCAGCGGGTGGTACGTACGCTTGCGGATGCGGCGGGCCAACGGGCAGATCAAGAAAATCACGCAGAACCCTATAACCGAATGTAAATCACGCGTATCGTGCTATGATGTGCTCGAGGACTATCCAAGGGATCGAATGTCGGCTGTCCGCTCACAACCCAAGCTGCTCTCCACCAAGCAAGCGGCCGAGCTGCTGAACGTCAGCAAGCGCACGATCCTCAACTGGATAGAGAGCGGGAAGATCCCCTACCTCAAGCTCCCAGGAGGCGACTATCGTGTCCCGCTCGCCGGCCTGCTCGCGTCACTCTCGGGCACCTACCAGCTCGACGAGGAGATCCGCGCCTTGGATGAGCGCTACGCCGCTGCCAGCGACGCCGACGTACAGCGAGCGCTCGACAGCAACGAGGAGGTCCACCGCGCACGCGCATAGAGTGCTGCGGGATGCGGCCGGTCGTGCTCGACACCAGCGTGCTGTTGCCCGCGCTGATCTCTCCGCGTGGCTACCGTCGACGCTTCCTGATCGTGCTCGCACTGGGCGCGCTCGCCGCGCGCCGGGACCTCCTGCGCCACGAAGCCAACGCGCTGCGCGCTCAGGCCGCGAGCGCTGGCGGTCAGCCCGGTGGGCGACCGCTCGAGACGCTTGCCGAGCAAGCGAAAGCCAGATATCTGCGGCTGCGCGACGCACTGCCGGCCGGCTGCCCCGATGACTGGCAGTTGGTCGCCTCACGCCCCCTGCTGGCCGAGTACGAACGCAAGCTCCGTGAGGCTGGCCCGAGGCTCGATCCGACGATGCGCGAGCGCGACATCGACGCTATTCGCCGGCAGATCACAGCCATCTGCGCCGATGTCACCGACGACTTCGAGCCCGGGCTCATCCCGCCCTATACCACCGACCGCAACGACGACCCCGTGGTCCACACCGCACTGCTCGCCGACGCGACCTGGCTGATCGCCGACGACACCAAGCACATCTGCACCCAGCCGGACCTAACCGAGTACCAGCTCCCGGGCACCGATCGACGCGTCAGCGCCGTGACCTTCAGCCGCTTCCTCGATCACCTCTCCGAGGTCGACCTCGACCACGTCGACCCGCGCCTGCTACAGATCGCGTTCCAGCCGCTGGGTGCGAGCTGCTCAAGGCGGACCATGGGACGCTGAAGGCGAATCATCTTTCGGGCAAAAGCACTCGCCACGAGGGCGTTCGTCTCGTGTTTTGCGCTCGCAAGAGTGAGCCGGCTGTCTTCTTCGCCCGCCGCCGGAAGCCGGGCGGGGCAACGGCCCGTTCGCTCGGGCACGGCAGCTGGATATCCTCTGCAACAACGCTCAAGGAGTCATCGTGCGACGATCTCGAAACCACCGTCACCGCGTCCAGATACTTTGGGCAGTAACCCGACGCCACTGCCCAAAGCCCCCAAACGCGCCCCCAAACTCCAGAGTCCTGCAACCCACACTCGCAGCAGCGAAACCGTAAGCGTTCGGTTGGGTTGGGGGACATAACCTTGCGTTGTCGAATCCGTTGTTGTGGAGCGCTTGGAGGCGGAGGCGATCTATGGCCAGGGCCGTGAGGCCGTGGTGGCGGTGCTTTTGCGGATGGATGAGCAGATCGGGCGGTTGGAAGCTCGGGTTGCTCGTCAGGACGAGCGGATCGCTCAGCTCGAGCGGCGGTTGAATCGCGGTTCGCGCAATAGCTCCAAGCCACCGAGCATAGATCCGCCTTCCGCGGTGGGGCGGCGTAGTGAGGATGCCTCCGGACGCAAGCCGGGCGGCCAGTCCGGCCATGAGGGCCACGGGCGTGAGCTGTTGCCGGCGTGCGCAGTAGATGGGGTGATCGAGCACTGACCGAAGCGGTGTCGTTGCGGCCACGTGTTCTGTGCAGGGAAGCACCATCCGGTTGGCGAGCCTGCTGTTCGCCAGGTCGAAGAGCTGCCCATTTTGACCGTGCAGGTGATTGAGCACCGCGCGCATCACCTCTGCTGTCCGGAGTGTGGAGAGCACACGCGCGCTGAGTTCGGGTAGGAGGTGTCAGGGAGCGCTTTTGGTCCTCGTCTGCAAGCAGCACTCGTATCGCTGTCGGTGCGTAACCGTGTCTCGCGTCGGGATGTGGTCGAGCTCGGTGAAGAGCTTTTCGCTGCCCGTCTGTCGACGGGCAGCGTCGATGCGATCCTCACGCGCGCCTCAGACGCGCTCGCTGAACCGTATGAGGATCTACGTGAGCAGATCCTCGCCGCTGGGGCGCTCAACGCGGATGAGACAGGCTGGCGCACTCACGGGGAGCGTCGAGCGCTGTGGGGGCTGTTCACCGGCCGCCACGCGTTCTTCCAGGTTGCCTGCAGCCGTCACGGGGATCACGCCAAGGCCCTGCTCCAGGGCACCAGTGCGGTGTTCGGGGCCGGCGAGACTTAACTCGCGTCCCTCAGCCCGGTCGCTTTTTGCGGCAGGACGCGAGACGCGATCGGTCGGTGTAGACAGTGAGCACTGAAGCGGGCAGGAGCGCGAAGCCGGTATCGAGCGTGACGATCGCCTCGGCGTCCGCGGCGATGGCGCTGGCTGCGTGGACCGCGTCGTAGGACGCGATCCCATAGCTGGTCATGAAGTTCCTAGCGACGCTTGCTGTGTCGGCGAGGGGCACCGGGAAGTGATCGATCGACAAGAGCAGCGTCTCGTAGCGGGAGATCGTGTCGTTCAGCAGATGTGTGGCGGGGCGGCGGGCACGCCCGTCGGTGCGGTGTCCGCGCCAGTGTCTGCCCCAGCGTTCCTTCAAGGCGATCGCAAATGCCGTCTCGGCAAGCTCGACGGCAAGGAGGTCGCTGGTGACGACGGTGATGCCACTGTCGCCGATGCGGTTGGGAAGTCGTCACATACGGCGTGGAGCGGCTGCGTGGAGAGCAGGGCCTCGACGACGAAGCTGGTGTCCAAGGCGATCGGGTCGGGAAGGACGAGCGCCTGATCCTCGATCGCGAACACACCGCGCGTGGCGGTCCGACGCCCGCCTGTCGGACTCATCGCGGTCTACCGAGGGCGGTACATATCGCGTGTGACGCGGACCTTGACCCGAAGACCCTCGGTCGCCCGCTTCAGGGCCGCCCGTTTTTCCTCGGGGGTCTCGTAGATGGCCGGAACCCTGAGTTCTGCCAGCCTCTCGGGGCTGAGCGGCTTCGGTCGTCCGTTGGTCTGTACTTTCGCCATAGCCTTCGTGATGGTAGCTCTCATTCCGGTCGTCAACTGGCAACCGAGGGCAGGCCGCCGCCATCGTGCGCGATCAGCTCATCGAGGCTTCCGGGCCACCGAGCATGGCTTACAAATGTTAGGCATGGCATACGCTCGGACTGGGCCGGGGCAGCGCCCGGTATGAGGCCGGTATGGCCGCTGCAAATCCGTAGCAGGCGCCCCGAAAACCGCTTAGGAGAGGCTGTCGCACAAAGGGGGGGTCTGTCCGGTGGGTTTAAGAGGGTTCTGGGATGGCTCAGAACTTTCGGCTGTGTGATCGTGATCAGGCGTTGTTGATGCCGCCGAGCCTGCGCGACTGGCTCGCTCAGGGTCGGGGCGATCGAACGATGTTGGTAGCGGCGCTACTGCTCCCACCAGCGAGAGCCAAGCCGCGGCGGAACGCCCACATCTGCCGCGACCTCATCCAATAGCCGTTGCGCGCGAGCGAAGTCCTCGACCGGCTGCCCCGACTGCGGTGCAAGGCTCTCGTCCGTCCACGGCTGTTGCGGGCGCGCATTGGGCAGATGGCGCATTACCAGGATCGCCAGAACAACGAGATGCACCGGCTCCCCC
>DATBYJ010000187.1:0-4528 GCA_036513795.1 Solirubrobacteraceae bacterium
TGAGGCCCCACCGGGTGCTCCGGGCACAGCCGCCTGGCCGGGAACGCCGGCGCGGGCCGGAGCTGGGGATTGACCTGGAGCCAGCGGTTGGCCGGGACGCTGCGACTGGGGCGTTTGCGTGCCTGGCGCTCCCGCCATGGGCGCGGCGGGTGTTCCGCTGGCGGTGAGTGGCTGGCCGACAGGGGCGACAGCGACAGCGGGGCCGGCTACGACACGTGTGGCAGGACCCGCGCCGCCGGCCGCGGCCTGCGCGGGGATCGGCGCAACACGCGCGACTGGCCGCGCCGGCTGTACCCCGGGGACCCCGGGGACCTGCTGCTGAATGCGCGCGGCGGCGTTACTTGCGACCCGCTGCTCGAGGTCAGCGGCACGCTCGGGCGCGCGGCCAGCCCACTCGCGCAGACGCTTGATCTCACGTGCCTGGGAGAAGACGAGCAGCGACAAGATCGCTATGCCCACCAACGCGGCGAACGCGGCGACAGCACCGATCTTGGTGAACGTGCTCGAAAGCGAGAGCGCGAGCGGCAGAGCGGTCATGAATGGGGGGAGTGTACGAGGGGAGCAGGCGAATCGCGCCGGGCCGCTCGTGAAGCGGCGCCATTGGATGCCCCGGCAGCGGCGCCCCCGCCGGCTGCATCGCCCTGCTCGTGGGTTGCGTCCGGCGTTGCCTCGCGGCGCGCGAGCGACAGTTCGGAGACCTTCGCTGCAAGTCCTGCCGCGTCCCCCTCGAGCACGAGCAGCCCGATCTCGGCGAACATCGACTCCACGGCGTCCACCGCCAGCGGCTCACGCTCGGCCAACAGGATCTTCTCCGCCTCGGTTGCAAGCGGGCGCTCATAACTGTTGAACAGGTCCTCGTCTAGCTTCTCTCCGGGCCGGCGCCCGACGATCTCGATGTCGATGTCGCGGTCTGGGTCGAGGCCCGAGAGGTCGATCATCGCGCGAGCGAGCTCCACGATCCGAACCGGTTCTCCCATGTCCAGCACGAACACCGCGGCACCACGCCGGCGCATCGCGTGTGAGGAGGCCAGCAAGCCAGAGCGGATGATCAGCTGCACCGCCTCGGGGATCGTCATGAAGTAGCGCGTCATGCGCTCGTCAGTGACCGTCACCGGCCCGCCGCGTTCGATCTGGCGGCGGAAGATCGGCACCACGCTGCCCGAGGAGCCGAGCACGTTGCCGAAGCGCACGGCCGCAAAGCGCGTACCCGGGAAACGGGCCGTGGCGGCCTCCAGGGCGAACTCGGCGAGCGCCTTGGAGGCGCCCATCACGGTCGCGGGCGCGACCGCCTTGTCGGTCGAGACCAGCACGAAGCGCGCCACGCCCGCCTCGCCGGCTATGTGCGCCACCACCTTCGTGCCGATCGCGTTGTTGCGCACCGCCTCCACGGGGTTGGCCTCCATCAGGCCGACGTGCTTGTAAGCGGCCGCGTGGAAGACGATCGTGGGGCGGTGCTCGGCGAACACCTCCCGCATGCGCTCCTCCTCCTTGCAGTCGGCGAGCACCGCGGCGAGCATCGACGACGGCACGTGGCGCTCGTCCTCGAGCTCGCGCTGGATCGCGAACAGGTTGTCCTCGGCGTGATCGAGCAGCACGATCCGGTGGGGCTCCACCCGCGCTATCTGGCGGCACAGCTCCGAGCCGATCGACCCACCGGCACCGGTCACGAGCACCGTCTCGCCTGCCAGGTAGGCGCCCACGCGCTCCAGCTCCATGTGCACGGGCTCGCGGCCGAGCACATCCTCGACGCGCACCTCGCGCATCTGCCGGGAGAGCGCGCCGCGCGTCTGCAGCAACTCGAACACGGTCGGCAGCGTGCGCACGGGGATCGAGCGCGCACGGCACTCGCGCACGATGCGCGCGCGCGTTGATCCCGGCGCGGAGGGGATCGCGATGATCACTTCATCCGGCTCCGCCTCATCGAGGATTCGTTGTAGTTCCTCTTCCGTGTTGCCGCGCACGCGCAGCCCTTCGATCCGAAGTCCGCGCTTGGCCGGGTCGTCGTCGATGAAGCCAACCGGCGTAAGGCTGAGATCGCGGTTGCGCATGATCTCGCGCGCCACCATCCGCCCACCCTCCCCGGCGCCGGCGATCAGCACCGTGCGCTGGTTTCGCCCGAGGCTGCGAAATGCAGCCAGTGGCCTGCGCTCGTACACCGTGCGCGCGAACGCACGGATGCCAACCAGGAAGACCAGCGACAAGAGCGCAAACAGCACGATCACGGTGTCCGGAAGCACCACCGCGACCGCCGCCGCGTGGCCGTCGGAATGCCCGCTTTCGATGTAGCGGTGCACCGGTCGCAGGATCTCCACGGCGGCGACCGTCAACAGCACGATCAGCGCCACCGCGACCACGACCGCCTCGTAGTCGCGCTGGCCGGCATAGCGCCAGCGGCGCTGGTAGACGCGTGAGAACACCAGCACGGGCAGGCTGCCCACGAGCACCCACCAGATCGTGTCGCTGCGCAGGTCGGAGTAGTGCGTCGGCAGCTTCGTCGTAAATCGCAGCTGGAAGGCGAGGTAGTACGCGAATGCGACCAGCGCCCCGTCCACTGCGAGCTGGGGCAGCGAGTGACGGTGGAGGGGTATGGCCGCCGAGCGGATCCGTCGGCGCATTGCGCAGATTGTAAGCGCCTATGCCGACTCTGGCGTACCCGCCGCCGCGCGACCGTTGTGGTGAGAGACAGCGGACAGCAGCAAGTCGACCAGTACACGGGGATCACGCCGCACGCGCGGCGGCGTCTGGGCGGGGTCGCGCTTACACAATTCCAGCTGCTCGGCGCTGACGAGCATACGTAGCCGTTGCTCGGCGATCAGACGCTCGTCGACCGCCCCTAGGCGGCCTTGGAATGTCGTATATACGGGCGTTCCCAGCGCGACGGCCTCGCGGTTCATCGTGCCGCCGGCGGAGATCACGAGGTCGGCGAACGCGATCAACGACTGCGCGTCGATCGCCTGCTCGGGAACGATGAAACCGGGGACCCCACGCAGCTCCGCCCGCTGGGAGGCCACACGTGGCAACACCACCGGCTGCACACCCTGCTCGCCTACGGCCGTGCGCAGCCGCTCGAGCACATTCGCGAACAGGTCGTTCTCGAAGCGGTGATAAAGCGAGACCTCAGGCGGCGTGCGCACCGCCACGATCGGTCGTGCGGGATCGAGCTGGAGCTCGTCGAGCACCGCCCGGTCGGGCTCGAAATCCGCCAGGTAGTACTCCTCCTTCAGCCCCTCATAGGCGTGGATCTTGCCGCGTGCGCCATAGCGCGTCAGCCGCTCGAGCGGGATCGCGTCGGGGACCACCACCGCACGCGCCAGGCGGCAGTTGACGGTGTGCTGGACGGTCGCCCACTCGTAGTCGAACATCGTCGCGCTGGGGATCCGCAGAATCGCAGCCGCAACGCTCACGTCGTTGGAGCCGTGGCCGAGCGCCACATCGAAGCCACGGCCGAGTGGGTAGGCGGGCGGGCGGGGTCCGGATCCCCGGGCTTGGGCACGCGCCCAACGCACCAGCGCGCCCGAACGAGAGACAAGCCCCACGGCCTTCGCTCCCAGCCGTTCGCCGCGGTGATGGCCGATTGCCGTATGCGCGATGCCCCAGCGTTCGCACAGCTCGATCGTCTGCGCGAAATCGCGTGCGGTCACGCGCACGTCGTGACCATCCGCGCGCAGGCTCTCGATCACCGGACGCATGACCAGCACGTGCGGGCTGTTTGTGAGGTCGATCCAGACGCGCATCGCCAGCCACGGTAACGGGCCGGGCTATCGGCCCGAACCGTGGGAGCAATCTCAGGCAGGGCACGCAGATCGCCGCTATCGTTGGCCGGCCTTGCTGGTACTCGCCTCGATATCTGAAACGCTCGTCAACGAAACCTCGCACTTCGTCCGCGATGCTGGTCTGCCGGGGATCTTCGCGCTGATGGCGATCTCGAGCGCGTGCATCCCGATCCCGTCAGAGGTCGTGATGCTGTTCGCCGGCTTCGCTGTGGCCGACCCTGGTCAAAGCGCCTCGCATCACCACCTGACGATGGTGGGAATCGTGCTCGCGGGGCTGCTGGGCACGATGCTGGGCTCGTGGGTGACGTACGCGGTCGGGCGCGGCGGTCGCCTGGAGCTGCTCGAACGCCACGGCGCCAAGCTGCACATGGGGCCGTCGCAAATAGCGCGCGCAGACGACTGGTTTCAGCGTCACGGCGAGATGGCTGTCCTGTTCGGACGCGTGATCCCGGTCGTGCGCGCGTTCGTATCGCTGCCTGCGGGCATCGCCAAGATGCCAGTCGGGCGCTTCACCTTGTTCTCGCTGATCGGCACGCTCCCATGGGTGCTCGGCCTCGCACTGGCGGGACACGCTCTGGGCGGCGACTGGACGAGCGTACGCAAGGGCTTCGAGTACGCCGACTACGTGGTGCTCGCGCTGGTCGTCGCGGGGATCGCCTACGCGCTCGTGCATCGGCGGCGAACCCGCCGGCGCCCGGCAGCCGATGCCGCCGGCTGAGCAGCCCCTGCCGCTTCGCCACGCCGTGGCACTGGGC
>DATBYJ010000188.1:0-2219 GCA_036513795.1 Solirubrobacteraceae bacterium
CACATCGCGCTCGCCGCCCCCGAGCGCGTCACCCGTCTGGTACTCGTCTCCTGTAGCGCCGGCATTGAGGACCCCCACGAGCGTTCTGCTCGGCGCGAGACCGACGGTCAGCTTGCGCGGGACTTGGAGCAGGAGCCGTTCGACCAGTTCATCGAGCGGTGGCGCACACAGCCGCTGTTCGCGAGCGAACCACCCGCGGTGAGTGAGCTTGCTCGAGCAGATCAGCGTCGCAATAACCCCAACGCACTGGCGGCTGTGCTGCGCGGACTTGGCGCGGGCGCGATGGAGCCACTGTGGGAGCGGCTCGGCGAGCTCAGCATGCCCGTGACAGTGATCGCCGGCGCGCGCGATACGAAGTACGTGGCGCTTGGCCAGCAGATGGTCGAGCGGCTAGCCGACGCACGGCTGCTCGTGGATGAGGGAGGTCACGGTCTGGTGCTCGAGAACCCCGCGGCGATCGCCCGAGCACTGGCGTAGGCGCTCCCGTCGGGTCGGGGCGGATCGCCGCCGCGATCTGCTGGCGCGGCGACCGAGGTGACGCCGCGATCGGGCGACGCTACTGGCCGACGGCCTCGCCGATCGCCGCGAGCACGCGAAATGCCGGGCGCGGGCGACTCTTCTCGGTCATGAAGCCGTAGTGGCCGGTCGAGTCGTCGTGTGACTGGTACCACCAGATACCGTCTACGTGCGGGTCAGCTAGAAACACCTTGTAGGCAGCCAGAAGCTTGCTCGCCTGTTCGCTGCGTGAGCAGGCGCCGTTGTTGCTGCCACAGAAGCTGAGTGAATAGCCGATCTCGGTGACGTAGACGGGAGGGATCCCGCCCAGCACCGCGTTTGCAACGGTCTCCTCCGCTGCGACTGAGGCGATGCCCCAATCGTCATGCTCGTTCTCGCGCAGCGCCCCATAGGGATGGACCGAGACGCCGTTGGCCAGAATCGCGCTCGCGAGGCCGGGCACCCCGCTCACCGCCTCGCGCAACCAGCCACCGCCATTTGCGTCTTCAGACCAGCTGCCAGGGTCAGACCACGTATCCAGCGGGATGTCGCCTGTCATGTTGAACAGCAGCCGTGTGTGAATGCCCGCGGCGTGCATCGCTTCGATCGCCGCCATGTACATCCGCCCGTACTGCAAGGGGTTCGCAACATTTCCCTTGAGGTACATCTCGTTGCCCGCTTCAGCGATGCTGATGCCCTTGCTTGCCGTCAGCTCGTAGGCGATATGGGCTCCCCACTGGCTGGGGTTCACCTCGCTGAGCGGCACTTCAACGTTGCCGGCGATCGCGAGCACCTTGAAGCCGTCGTGTAGCGAGATATTCAGCGTGTTGTAAGGGCCATCCAGGTCAATGCGATCCCAGGTGATGTGGCCGTGGCGAATGGTGCGCGCCGCTGCTGGCCCCCAGCCGGCGGCGTCGTTGGTGCCGATGATCGGGCCGGCGTTAGACGTGGGTCCCGCCAAGTTCGCCGATCGGGCGGCGATCGTCAGGTGACCGAGGTGCGCCGGCGTACTGCTGACCCCAGCTTCTTGCGGGGTCGTGTGCAGCGCGCCTGCGAGTGCCACTCCCGCGATTACCACAAGGATTGCTGAAATTCCGAGCATCGGTAGCAACCTCGAGCGTCGCGGGAGCCGGCTCGAGCGCATCCGCGGATTGTGACCGAAGTAGCTACGCGCGGGGGGCGCTTCTCCGACTAGGGAAGGCCAGGGTGTGCCTCGGGACTAGAAAGGCTCTACCCCCAACCCCGGAGAGGTAGGTCGGGTGATCGTGCCGCCCTGCGCGGGCAGCGGGTTCTCGATCCCTTCGAATAGATCGAGGGTCGCCAAGCCGCAGTGAGCCACCGGACCGCGTGAGGCCAGCGCAGCTGCGGCGTGAACGGCCGCGGCGATCCCCAACGGGCCGTCGAGTGTGGATGCGAGGTAGACCTCGGCGCCCGTCGCACGCACGAGCGTCGCCGCTGCCAAGAGGCCGGCGATGCCAGCGCATCTGGAGAGCTTCAGGCAGATCGCGTCGGCCACTCCCGCCGTCAGCGCGCCGTGCTCGCCGGCCGTCTCATCGATCGAGACCCGCACTGCCACCCGCTCGCGGACTTCGCGCATCGCATGTAGACCGTGGGTGGGCTCCTCCACTAGCTCCAGCCCCGCAGGCGAGAGCGCGTCGATCGCCGCCACGGCCTGCTCGACACTCCAAGCGCCGTTGGCATCCAGGCGCAGCGCCACCTGCGGG
>DATBYJ010000189.1:0-15553 GCA_036513795.1 Solirubrobacteraceae bacterium
CGGTGATCGTCTGCAGGGGCCGCAGTGAGCGGCCCGCGAGCAGCCAGCCGAGCACCATCGAGGCGATAGCCATGAACGCCAGGGCGACACCCGACCAGGCGAGCAGCCGGCGCTGGTCGCTGCCGTGGACGTTGACAGCAACCGCCCCAAGCTGCTTTTCTTCCGCACGCGACTGTGGGGTGACATACAGCGTCGCTGGTTCTTCTCCCGCTTTGGTCGAGGGCACGGGCAAGTACCGGTGTTTGACCACCACCCCTTCCGCT
Organism: Solirubrobacteraceae bacterium; assembly: GCA_036513795.1. Lineage (GTDB taxonomy): Bacteria > Actinomycetota > Thermoleophilia > Solirubrobacterales > Solirubrobacteraceae > Palsa-744. The sequence continues at coordinate 264 of DATBYJ010000189.1, forward strand.
GCGTGAGCGACGACGCTCCGTGAGACGGAGGCTGACCCGCCGGCATAGGCGATGGCGAGCAGGATCACGCCCAGGATCAAGAAGACGCCGCCGTAGAGGACGGCCAGGCGCAGGCGGATGGTGTAGCGCGGCAGGTGCAGCAGACGGTCGGGTCGGCGCGCGTCGGCCGGCCTCTCCGCCTTGTCCGGGACGCTCACGCGCGCCTCATATCCGGTAACCGCCGCGGGGCACCGTCTCGATCAGCGGCGGCTCACCGAGCTTTGCGCGCAAACGCTTGATGGTGACCTTGACGGTGGTGGTGAACGGGTCGGCGTTCTCGTCCCACACGTGCTCGAGCAGCTCCTCGGCGGAGACGACGCGACCGTCGACGCCGAGCAGGTACTCGAGCACGGCGAGCTCCTTGGGGCTGAGCGAAAGACGCTCCCCCGCGCGAGTGACCAGGCGATTGGCAGGATCGACGCGCAGATCGCCGTGCACGAGTACAGCCGGCAGCTGGATGCCGGAGCGCCGGGCGAGTGCGCGTACGCGGGCGACGAGCTCAGCAAAGGCGAATGGCTTGGGGAGATAGTCGTCGGCGCCCAGGCTAAGGCCATCGACGCGATCTTCGATCGAGCCGGCGGCGGTGAGCATCAGGATCCTGTCCTCACGGCCCTGCGCGACGAGCGAGCTGCAGATCTGATCACCGTGCACGCCTGGAAGGTCACGGTCGAGCACGAGCACGTCGTAGTCGGTGAGTGCGAGGCGAGCGAGCGCGTCGTTGCCGTCGAGAGCAACGTCGACCGCCATGCCCTCACGGCGCAGACCAGTGGCGACCGTGTCGGCCAGCTCAGCGTGGTCCTCGACAAGCAGTACTCGCATCAGAGCAACAAGCGTGGCGCATCCGCGGTTACAGCGCGGTTACAGCGTCGCTCACCGTGGTGTAACCGGCGATTCCGTAGAACAGCCTCGCACGCAACATCCAGCCAGCGCGAGGAGACGACGAGATGAAGGCGACACGACTGTTTGCAGGGCTGGCGGCACTCGCGCTGCTTGCGGCGGGGTGTGGCGGCGGTACGAAAACCCCGACTGTGGCGCACCTGGGGTCGAGCACTTCCTCGAGCGGCTCCGCGGCCGGTCCCAGCGGCTCCTCGTCCAGCGCGGGCGGCCCATCGTCGGGCGCGGGCGGTTCCTCGGCGAGCGCAGGCAGCTCACACAGCGGCTCGGCCTCGCCTGATAGCGAAGCGGTGGCTTACTCGGCGTGTGTACGCGCACACGGGGTGCCCAACTTCCCCGACCCGAAAGTCTCGACCAATGGCAACGAAGTGAAGGTGGCAATCGGGATCAACCCGTCGATCTCGAGCAACCCGCATTTCAAGTCGGCGCAGGAAGCCTGCCGCAAGCTGCTGCCAAACGGTGGACCGGGCGGCGAAAGTAATCATCAGATCAGCCCACAGGAACAGTCGGAGTATCTGAAGGCGGCGGCGTGCATCCGCCTGCACGGGATCCCTAAGTTCCCCGACCCAACGTTCTCAGGTGGCGGTGTGCACGTGCCGAAAGTCGCTGGCGTCAACCTGCATTCGGCACAGGCGCGTGCGGCGGAGGAAGCGTGCCAATCGCTGATCCCGGGCGGCCTGCACGGTAACCACTAGTGAGCCTGAAGCATCCGCGCCGGACCGCATCGGCGGGCCTCGGCCTCGCGCTGGTGGCAATCGCCGTGGTGGTACTCGTGAGCGACCCCCTCAGTGGCCCCAGCAAGCCAAGCGGTGCCTCACAGGACGCGAGCAACACATCGCTGGCGACGGTGACTCGGCAGTCGCTGTCCGCGCAGACACAGGTGAATGCGACGCTTGGCTACGCGGAAGCGGGGAACGTTCGCCTCCCGACCGGTACGCCGCCATCCGCTGTGCGGCAGGCCGAACAGGCTGTAGCGAACAGCGAACGCATGCTGCAGAGCGCGAGGGAATCGCTGAGGGCGGACGGCGCGACGCTGACGAATGAGCAGGCGACGGCGTCAGCAGCGCGGGATAAGGAGCACGTCGACTGCGCCGGTGATAACTCCGCGGAAGCAGCTGCCAGCGCATCGTCGCCGAGCGGGGAAGCGGCATCCAGCGGCGCGCCGTCGAGTGACTCGCCGTCGAGTGGCTCACCATCCAGCAGCGACGGCACGGATGTGTGCGCGAGCGATGTGCAAACCCTGGCAAACGACAGACAGAGCTCCAGCGCAGCGGCGATCAAGGTCACGAGCGACCGCGCAACGCTGTCCTCCGCGCAGGCGGCAGTGGCGAGCGCTGAAGCTTCCGTGTCGGCAGCGCGCTCATCAGTTGCGGACTACGGCCAGGGCTCGACGTTCACGATGCTGCCGGCGGTCGGCCAGGTGATCGCGCAGGGACAGACCCTCTACGCGATCAGCGGTCGGCCGGTGGTGCTGCGGTACGGCTCGCCGGCCACACGCGAGCTGCCGCTCGGCTCGGTGGTGTTCGAGCGCGGTCCCGTGCGGGTGACGAGCGTGTCACCGGAACTGGGGGCAGCCGTGACGCCGGGGCCGGTGTTGGGAGTCACCTCCACTCGTCCGCAGGTGACGATCGCGCTGAGCGCTGCGGAACAGTCGAGTGTGAAGGTCGGGGATCAGGTCTCAATCACACTGCCGAACGAGCAGACGACGCCGGGGATGATCAGCTCGGTGGGAACGGTTGCAAAAGCGCCGGCAAGCAAAGAAGGCGGCGGTGGAGGCGGCGGCCCTGAAAACAGTGAAGAAGGCGGCCCGACGATCGAAGTTGACGTGACGCCGAGCGAACCGCGGGCGCTGGGTCACCTGGACGAGGCACCTGTGTCGGTGTCGATCACTACGTCAAGCGTTCCCAATGCGCTGGCCGTACCGGTCGATGCGCTACTGGCGCTGGCGGGCGGGGGCTATGCGCTGGAGGTGGCCGAAGGGAACGCCCATCACCTGGAGGCGGTGACGTTGGGGCTGTTCGACGACGCTGAAGGCCTCGTGCAGGTGAGCGGACAGAGTGTGCATGCGGGCCAGCGCGTGGTGGTGCCGTCGACATGAGTACCACGGGCGTCCTCGAGCTACGGGAGGTGAGCAAGGCTTATGGTGCAGAGCCCCCGGTTAACGCACTTCGCGATGTGAGCTTGACAGTGAATGAGGGTGAGCTGGTAGCGATCGTGGGTCCGTCGGGGTCGGGCAAGACGACGCTGCTGCACGTGATCGGCACACTGGAGCGCCCGAGCTCGGGCGCCGTGCTGATCACAGGCTTGGACGCGGCAGATCTCTCAGACCGCGAGCTCGCGAGCCTGCGTGCGCGCAGCATCGGCTTCGTCTTTCAGCAGTTCTTCCTGGCAGAGCACTCGACGGCACTTGAGAACGTGGCAGACGGGTTGCTGTATGCGGGAATTGGCGCAAGTGAGCGGCGCGAGCGTGCAGCGCAGGCGCTGGCGCAGGTTGGGCTCAGCGACCGCGTGGGCTTTCGCCCGAGCAAGCTTTCCGGCGGCGAGCGCCAGCGGGTGGCGATCGCCCGTGCGCTGGTGGGACGCCCGGCGATTGTGCTGGCAGATGAGCCCACTGGCAACCTCGACAGCAGCGCTGGTACGGCGATCGTGGAGCTGCTTGAAGAGCTAAACGCAGCAGGCGCGACGATCGTGGTGATCACCCACGACCGCGAGCTGGCGGCGAGCCTGCCGCGCCAGGTGCAGGTGCTCGACGGACGGATCGTTGCGGACACCGGGAGGGTCGAACGATGATTAGTGGGAGTTCGTTGTTGGGAAACGCGGCGCCTCGGGCACGGCGATGGCTTGCGGCAAGCGCTGGCGTGGATGTGGGTGTGGGTGTGGCTATGGCCACGGCCGTAGCCATAGCCGCCCTGATGCTCGCGGGCGGGGCATTTGCAGCTAATGGTGAATCGGGGTCACCTGGTAACTCGGGTGAAGCGATTTGCCCGTCGCGCAATCCACCAAATGAGCTGACCTTGGCGGCAGGCACACCCCAGACCGCGATGCTCGGCACCCCCTTTGCGACCAGCCTGCAGGTGGCGTTCACCAACGGCAATGGTTGCCCGGTGACGACGGTAGTGGCGGGGATCCCGGTCACCTTTAGTGCACCAGCCACAGGTGCCGGCGGCCTGTTCTCAGCGAGCGGAGCAAATGCTGTCACGGTTGGTAGCGATGCCTCGGGTATGGTGAGCGCACCAACGTTCACCGCCAATTACCTGGAGGGCGCCTACAGCATCACCGCCAGCTCGGCGTATGGCTCGGTGGCGTTCTCGCTGACCAACGTCGAAGGCAGCGCTGCAACAGCCTGCGGCGCGGCCACGAGTGCAGATGCGCCAACTGGCGCGGAACCCGCAGGCCTCGCGGGGAAGCCCACCAAGCTCACTACGGGAGTCGGCGTCAGCCAAGCAACCCGCGTGGGATCACGCTTCCCAATCCACCTTGCTGTGACCGTCACCGATGCTGAGAAGAACCCTGTGCCGGGGGTGCTGGTGACATTCACGGCACCCACTCGCGGCCCGAGCGGACTTTTCACCATCCGCTCGGGCGGCGCCTATCCGACACTGTCACCCCGGCCACCGGCGGGCACGTCAGGCGTGCGCGTATCACACTCACGTCGCATTGTGGTGAAGACAGACGCCTGCGGCATCGCGCTCGCACCTACCTTCACCGCCAATCGTCGCGCGGGCGGCTACGTCGTCGTGGCGAATGTGGAACACGTGAAGGCGGCTTTCGCGCTGGTCAACGAAGGACGGTGACGGTGCCCGCACGCAGTGCGAACCTCGCGCCGAGCAGGCTGGCGCCGGCGGATCTGGCGCGGGTGGCAAGCGTTGGCCTACGCACGCGTCGATTGCGGGCCGGCCTGTCTGCGCTAGGAATCGCGATTGGCGTGGCCGCAATCGTGGCTGTGCTGGGCCTGTCTTCCTCCAGCCAGGCCGGTCTACTCAGCCAGATCGAAGCACTGGGGACGAACCTGCTGACGGTAACCAACGGCCAGGGGCTCACGGGCAAGACGGCGGAGCTGCCGCTAGCGGCGCCGGCGATGATCGCGCGTATCGCCCCTGTCACGAACGTGGCGGAGACGGCGAAAGTCACAGCAACTGTGTTCCGCACGCCGCTGATCCCGCCGATCGACACAAACGCTTTGACCGTGCAGGCGGCGAGCCTCGACCTGCTGGCAACGCTTGGTGTGAAGGTGGTGCAGGGTAGCTACCTGAACGCTGCCACTGCCACCGAGCCGGTTGCGGTGCTCGGCGCCGTGGCGGCGCAGCGCCTGGGGGTCGACCACCTATACCCGGGCGAGCGGATCTGGATGGACGACCAGTGGTTTTACCTCGTGGGCGTGCTCGGCCCAGCCGTGCTCACGCCGGAAATCGAAAGCTCAGTGCTCGTTGGCTTCCCTGCAGCAAAGAAGTACCTAGCGTCCAACGGCCATGCCAACACGGTGTACGTGCGGGCGGAAAACGAACAGGTGGCGGCGGTGCAGTCGGTGCTCGCACAGACCGCCGATCCGGAAGGACCCAACGAAGTGAACGTAAGCCAGCCGTCGGCCACGCTGGTGGCAAGAGCGGACGCGAAGAGCGCTTTGAACGGCCTGTTTCTCGGGCTCGGCGCAGTGGCGCTGCTGGTGGGCGCGGTGGGGGTGGCGAACATCATGGTGATCTCCGTGCTCGAACGGCGCTCGGAGATCGGCCTGCGCCGCGCGCTCGGCGCCACGAGAGGGCAGATCCGCACGCAGTTCCTGGCAGAGGCGATCCTGCTGGCACTCGGCGGCGGTGCAGTGGGTGTGGCGTTGGGCGCGCTTGCCACGGCGGTGTATGCGACGACAAAGGGCTGGGCGATCGTGATCCCCTCCTCGGCTTTGGCGGGGGGCTTTGGCGCGGCGCTGTTGATTGGCGCGATGGCCGGATTGGTGCCGGCGATGCGGGCGGCACGCCTTTCGCCGGCGGATGCGCTGCGTACTGTGTGACCGCCTTTGTCCACGTGCCCGCCACACCGGTGCCGGCGCTCGCCGACGACGCAAACTTCTCGCCGCTGGCTCATGCCGCCTTTTGTTGTCGTCTCTTCGGTATCGGCCGCAAAGGCGGTGTAGTGCGAGTATTCCCTGCTGGGCTCGCCAGCTGGCGCTCGAGGTCCGTGAAAGCGTCGATGATGTCCGGGGCCTCGTAAGCACGGTTGCGCCGGCCGATCGTAATCTGATGCAGGATCCCCGCCTGAACAAGCCTCTGGATCGCATCATTCGCCGGCTTGAACGTGCGCCCGATCAGAGTCGCGGCGCTGTCGGCGGTAAGGACCGGGGCACCTGGTAGACGACGGAGGAGTAGGTCGGTTCCAGAGCTCGCCCGTACCCGCCCCAGGCGCGTACGCCACTCGTACTCCAGTTCAGCCACACGCGACTCAAAGCCGGCAGCATCCCTTACAGCGCGCGTGCACGCACTCGCGAACGTGGCGATCCAGCGGTTCTCGCCGGATATTGCCTCATCCGACTCCGCCGAGCCGACATACCTGGTAGCGGTCAAGCCCCCCACATAGTCGCGCGCCAACGTGGCGAGGACGAGGGAGACGGGCGCAAGCACGCGGTCTGCCAGCCCCCGGCGACGAAGGATCAAGTGGATGATCGCTCGGCCGGTGCGGCCGTTTCCATCGACGAAGGGGTGGATCGTCTCGAACTGCGCATGGGCAAGAGCCGCCTGCGCCACGGCTGGTAGGTCGTTCCCATTGCTGAAGGCGATCACATCGGCCATCAGCCGCTCGACGAGCTCAGGCGGCGGAGGGACGAAATCAGCCGAGCATGGGTTGTAGTCGCTGCCACCGATCCAGTTCTGCTCCTCTCTGAAGCGGCCTCCGTACTCCTCAAGTCTCGTCCCGGCCAGGAGCCGGCGGTTCAGTTCGAAGAGCAACTCGACGGTGATCTCATCGCCCTGGCCGACCCTGTCGAGACCGTAGTGCATCGCGTCGATGTTTCCGAGCACCTCGGTGGCAGTCACGTCTGACGTCGGCTCGCGCCTCGCGCGAACCGCCTCGGCCCGTAGCAATCGCCGCGCGCCAATCTCGAGCCCCTCGATACGGGAGGAGGCGACAGACTCGGCGCGAAGCAAGATGCGTGCGAGGGCCTCCGTGTCCACAAGCGCCCTTGCCTCGGAGTTCAGGCGCGCTATCGCCGCTTCTGCGTCCGCGACATCCGCGGCGACGTCCCCGGCGAGCACGAAAGCTCGACCCACAAGCCGATCAGGAACGTAGGCATCGTAATCGCACGATCGCCTCGCCCGACGCGGGAGGCCCGCATCGGCGATTTCGCTCGTCCAGTGTCGTCTCAAAAGCTCCGGCATACTCGGCCTTTATCGGAGTTTAGCTTATAATATCCAATATGGCATCTTTCTATTGGAGCTTACGCCCTCAGCACCCATAAGCCCTACCCGTACTTGGCCGTACGGAGACGCCTACCGCCTCCCGCCGCGAGCCTGGATCAGGCACATGATTTATGTGTAATACTTAAGTGAGTGCTTAAGTATTACGAACCCGCGGAGCAGAAGGTCGACCTCCTGTTCGGCGCGCTGGCGGACCCAAACCGCCGAGCGATGGTCGACCGCCTGATCACCGGCCCCGTGTCGGTGAGCGAGCTCGCCCGTCCGCTTGAGATGTCGCTACCCGCTGTCGTCCAGCACTTGCATGTGCTCGAGGCGAGCGGGCTCGTTCGCTCGCAGAAGCTTGGGCGAGTGCGCACGTGCACGCTGGAGCCCACGGCTCTGCGAGCGGCGGAGCGATGGATCTCAGAGCGCCGGACAGTCTGGGAGGAAAGCCTTGATCGCCTTGGCGCGTACCTGGCCGAGGCACAGGACCAGCCACAGCAGAGCAAAGACCGACCACAGCAAGGGAGCTAGCAATGAGCGACACAGAGCAGACCGCGATGGAGCGGTCGACCACACATTCCACATTCGTCATCGAGCGCACCTACGCCGCCCCACCCCAGAAGGTGTTCGACGCGTGGGCCAACCCGGCGGCCAAGTCAAGCTGGTTCGGGCCGCCGACGAAGGACGATTACTCGCTCGACTTCCGCGTGGGCGGGGTCGAGCACTTCACCTCCGGCGCGCCGGACGGCGCCCACTACACCTTCGACGCACGCTTCATGGACATCGTTCCAGGACTGCGGATCGTGCACTGTTACGACATGCTGCGCGACGCCACCCGTATCTCCGTATCGGTGGCTACCATCGAGCTCGAGGCCCACGGCACGGGCACGCGCCTGACGCTCACGGAGTACGGGGTCTATCTCGACGGGCAGGACACCAGCGAGGCACGCGAACATGGCACCAAGGAGATGATCAAGGCGCTCGGCACATACGTGGATGGAGGAGATAGCCAGTGAACACAGCCGCCACCGACGAGCGCCCGCAGATGCGGGAACCGGCAGGAAAGCCCGCGCCGGGCGACGTTGACCGGAGCGGCGCGCCCACCCCCGGCGTCAGCGCGGACCCGCCGGCTGAGCGCTGGACCGCCCTATATGTGCTGTGCGTGGGCATGCTGATGATCGTCCTCGACGTGACGATCGTCAACGTGGCGCTGCCCTCGATCCAGGACGACCTGCACTTCACCACCGCCAGCCTCGCGTGGGTGGTCAATGCCTACCTGATCGCCTTCGGTGGACTGCTGTTGCTGGCAGGACGCTTCGGCGATCTGATCGGCCGCAGGCGGATCTTCCTCGCCGGCGTCGGGCTCTTCACGGCCGCGTCGCTCGCGTGTGGCCTAGCTGACAGCCAGTCGCTGTTGATCGCAGCGCGCTTCGTGCAGGGCATCGGCGGAGCGATGACCTCCGCGGTGATCCTCGGCATGATCGTGACGATGTTCCCCGAGCCGCGCGAGCAGGCCAAGGCGATCGGCGTGTACGCGTTCGTCGCCTCCGCCGGCGGCTCAGTCGGGCTGCTCGCCGGAGGCGTGATCACACAGTCGATCGACTGGCACTGGATCTTCTTCGTCAACATCCCCATCGGGCTAGCCACAGCCATCTACGCGAAACGGCTGCTCGAGCACGATCCCGGCATCGGCCTCAGCGAGGGTGCCGATGTACCCGGCGCTGTCCTGATCACCTCAGCGCTGATGCTGGGCGTGTACACGATCGTCAAGCCCGCCGCGCAGGATGGCTGGGGCGCAACGCGCACGCTTACCCTGGGCGCCGTCTCGCTGGTGCTGCTGCTGGGTTTCCTCGCCCGTGAGGCAACCGCAAGCAAACCACTCGTGCCATTGCGGATCTTCCGCTCGCGCAACGTCGCCTCGGCGAACCTCATCCAGGTGCTGTCCGTAGCGGGCATGTTCGGCGTGTTCTTCCTCGGCGCGCTGTACCTGCGCCGGGTGCTCGGCTACGATGCGCTCGAGATCGGGCTTGCGTTCCTGCCTGTGTCGGTGGCGATGGGCACGCTTTCCATCCGCTACTCAGAGCAGCTGGTCACACGTTTCGGCGCGCGCAACCTGCTCGTGCCTGGTCTCGTGCTGATCGGGCTGGCGCTGGTGTTGCTCGCGCTCGCGCCCGTACACGGCAGCTATGTAGTACACGTGATGCCGTCGATGCTGCTGCTGGGGATCGGCGCGGGCGTGTGCTTCCCCGCGCTGATGAACGTGGCGATGACGGGCGCAAGCCCGCAGGACGCGGGGCTCGCGTCGGGGCTCGTGAACACCACCGCACAGATCGGCGGCGCGCTGGGACTGGCGGTGCTTGCCACCCTTTCCACATCGCGCAGCTCGCATCTGATCGCACAGGGCCATTCCACACCAGCCGCGCTCACGAGCGGCTACCACCTCGCTTTCTGGATCGCAGCGGCGCTGATCGTCGCGGCGATCGCTGTTGTGCCGGTGGTGCTGAGCGATAGCCGCAAGCCGGTGGACCTGTAGCGAGCCGGCAGGCTTGTAAGGAACTGCGGCTATACGACCAATCTGCTCGACCGTCTCCCGCGAGAGCTTGCCGGCCATGCACTCGAACTCGGCGGCACACTGGAAGCGCCGGTGCGCAAGATGCACCCGGGCATCACCCTGCCGACGCTCACGTGACCCCAAGGCAAATCATCCGTTAGCTTGACGGCGATCCGTATGGTCCGACGTCGGCGTTTTGTATGATAGCGATGTGTTGCTGAGGCGAGCGATCGAGGAGAGCTACCGAGACATGGTCGCAACGCGGCGGATCACCATCGTTACTGGACCCAGGCAGTCGGGAAAGACGACCTTGGTGCGGAGCCAGCTCTCCGGCTCCGCGACAATGCGCAGCCTTGATGAACAGGGCGTACTCGACGCGGCCCTCGAGGACCCCGCCGGGTTCGTCGCTGTCGGCGGTCGGCCCCTGATTATCGATGAGGTCCACCGCGGTGGCGAGCCACTGGTACGTGCCATCAAGGCACAAGTCGACCGCGATTCCAGCCCCGGCCAGTTTGTCCTGACTGGATCATCAAACTTCTTGACCGTTCCGAACATCTCAGAGTCCCTCGCCGGCCGAGCGGGGTTCCTGGAGGTGTGGCCGTTCACCCAGGGAGAGCTAATGGGTGTCATCGACCGCTTCGTGGATCGTCTGTTCGCCGGAGTTGCGGCATTGGCTGAATACCGACCGAGCGGAGTTAGTCGCGGCGAGCTGCTCGATCGGGCGTACACCGGGGGGTATCCGGAGGTGCACGAGCTACCGGCGAGACAGCGTGCCGGCTGGTTCCGGGACTATGTGCGCACAACAATCGAACGCGATGTGGTCGAGCTGTCAGGGATTCGCAAGGTCCCAGAGATGAGGCAGCTGCTTCGCCTACTGGCGGCACGTTCCAGTTGCGAGCTGGTCATGCAGAGCCTCATCAACGACTCGGCGCTCGAGCGCCAGGCGGTCTACGACCACCGGGGATGGCTCGAAACGATCCATCTCGTGACGACCTTGCCGGCCTGGTCACGCAACCTCACGCGGAGGGTCAAGAAGCGTCCCAAGGTGTTTCTTACAGACCCCGGCTTGGCAGCATGGCTCATGGGCAAGACACCAGAGGCGCTGGAGAGTCCTAGCGATCCAGCAACCGGTCGACTCGTCGAGACATTCGTCTTCGCGGAGTTGCGCCGCCAGCTGACCTGGGCCACAATCGACGCAACCCTGTTCCATTGGCGAGACCGCTCTGGTGGGGAGATCGATTTCGTGCTGGAGTCCGCCGACGGCCGCATCGTCGCAGTGGAGGTCAAGACTGGCCAGACCCCTAAACCGGAGTGGTTCGGCTGGCTAGAGCACATACGCGACACCCTCGGGGACAGCTTCACGGCCGGTGTAGTTCTATACGGCGGCCGACACGTGCTCCCGTTCGGCAACCGTCTGATGGCCGCTCCGATCTCAGCCTTGTGGGAGCTATGAAACCGCGGTGTGACCATCAACGACCGCGTGCTGCATGACAAAGGCCCCGCTGTCAGTCTAAACTGACAGCATGAACCTCGATGAGCTGACGGCGGCCACCACCTCCGAGGACCCAGCAATTGGCCTACGCGCGGCGCTAGCGCTGCGGCGACTGGCCGAGCGCGTGGAGGCAAGCCAGGTGACTGTGGCCCGACACAAGGGCTGGTCGTGGCAGCAGATCGGCGACGCGCTGGGCGTCACGCGCCAATCGGTGCACGCCAAGCACGGAAAGGAGCTGTGATGGGCAGGCAACCCAAGGCACGGCGGCGTGGCGAGGAATACCACCCGTGGTCGACATACATCGTGGCGCGCGAAGAAGCGCGCCGTCGTGGCGATCGCACAATCGGAACCGAGCTTCTTTTGGTGGCACTCTTGTGCGATCCCGCACTGGCGGGTGCGGTCGGCACAGACGCGGCACAAGCCCGCGCCGCACTCGACGAACTCGACAATGAGGCCCTGGTCGCGATCGGCATGGACCCCCCGCCCGAGGTGCCACCGCTACCAAGCGCTGACCCGGCCACCGTGCCAGCACGGCCGACGTTCAAAATGGTGCTGCACAAACACCTACGGCTCACGCCTTGTGCAAAGCGGGTGCTCAGCGAGTCTTCCAGAAGCATGCGTCGCGGCCACTCCCACCCTGGCGCGGAGCACGTGCTCGCGGGCATCCTCGAACTGCGCGAGCCCGATCCGGCGGCCGAGCTACTCGCAAAGCTGGGTGTGCAACCGGATGCCGTCAGAGACCGCTTGGCGGCTGCATGACGGTGGTGCCGGAGCGTGAACTACCCTGGCTGTGTGGGCAATTGTTGCTGGCACTGTTGTTGGCGAGCACGGGCGTGAGCGCGTGACGGCTGTCGTTCGCGCAGAGTCGCTGTCCAAGCGCTTCGGCGAGGTGCTGGCGGTTCAGGACCTGTCGTTTGCGCTGGAGGCAGGCACGATCACCGGCTTCCTCGGCCCTAACGGCGCGGGCAAGACGACCACGCTGCGCATGCTGCTGGGCCTGGCCGCGCCGACAAGCGGCAGGGCGCTTGTGTTCGACACGAGCTACGCGCAGCTGGTCACCCCGGCGCTGCGGATCGGGGCAGTGCTGGAGGCCACCGACTTCCACCCCGGCCGTAACGGGCGCGATCATCTGCGCACGCTGGGGAGAGCCGCCGAGGTGCCCGACTCGCGCGCGGATGAGGTGCTGAGGCTGGTCGAGTTGACCAGTGCGGCGAAGCGTCGGGTCAAGGGCTACTCGTTGGGCATGCGCCAGCGCTTGGGCTTGGCGGCAGCGCTGCTGGGCGACCCGGAGCTGTTGATCTTGGACGAGCCGGCAAATGGCCTGGACCCCGAGGGGGTGCGCTGGCTGCGCGACTTCCTGCGTGCGTTTGCCTCAGAGGGACGCACGGTGCTGATCTCAAGCCACGTGCTCGCGGAGGTCGCACAGACGGTGGATCAGGTGTTGATCATCAGCCGCGGGCGGCTCGTGGTGGAGTCCTCGCTGAGAGAGCTGACAGCTCGTGTGGGCGGCTCGGTTCGCGTTCGCACACCCAACCTCGCGGAGCTGCAGCAGGCGTTGGCTCGAGAGCAACTGCAAACCAGTCCCAGCAATGAGCACGTCCTGCTCGTGCATGGCACGAGCAGCGAGCGCGTCGGCGACATCGCCTTCGCCGCCGGCATCCCGCTGCACGAGCTCTCCACGGAAGGCTCATCGCTTGAGGAGATCTTCCTGGAGCTGACCACGGAGGCACCGGCGTGATCGCACAAATCAGAGCAGAGCTGTTGAAGGTGCGCTCGACGCGCACGACGCTCGGCCTGCTGCTGGGGATGGTGGCACTGATCCTCCTGTTCTCGCTGTTGACCGCGCTCCTGAGCCACGCGGACTCAATTTCGAGCGCTGAGGACCAGCGGCAGCTGCTCAGCATCGGCGACCTCTCTGGACTGTTCTCAGCGCTGGCCGGCGTGCTGCTGGTGACAAGTGAGTACCGCTACGGGACGATCCGCCCGACCTTCCTGTTCACGCCCCGCCGCCCACAGGTACTCGTGGCCAAGCTCGCCGCCGGCCTGCTCGCAGGCGTAGTTTTCGGCGTGATCGGCGAGGGTCTGGGCTTCCTGCTCGGCTACGTGATCCTCGACGCCCGCGGCATCTCGTTCTCGCTCGGAGGCGGTGACGTGGCGCTGCTCCTGTTGGGAACGTTCGCCGGGACCGCGCTTTGGGGCGCTATGGGTGTAGGTCTCGGGGCGATCCTGCGCAACCAGGTTGGCGCGGTGATCACGCTGTTGGCATGGGGCTTCGTCGTCGACAACCTGTTGTTCGGGCTGGTCCCTTCGGTCGGGCGCTTCACCCCGACCCGCGCCCAGGACGGTCTCATCGGCCTGACTACCGAACACCTCCTCTCCCCCGTCGCCGCCGGCCTGGTGCTCCTAGCGTGGGTGGTGCTGCTCGCCGTGATCGGCCTGCCGCTGATCACACGCCGCGACGTAACCTAAGCCGCTTGAGCACTGATCCGGCAGGCAACTCGACGTACGCGGGGCGCACGGCCTGGGCGCGTAGCCTGGCGGCCCCGGTGCGCGATTTCCTGGGTACGGAGACGGGCAGCGCGAGCGTGCTGCTGGCCGGCACGCTGATAGCGCTGGTGTGGGCAAACTCCCCCTGGTCGCACTCGTATGGGTCGCTGTGGAGCACGAAACTGCTTGTTCGGATCGGCGGCCACGGCATCGCGCTGGATCTGCGCCATTGGGTCAATGAGGGATTGATGACGCTGTTCTTCCTGGTGGTCGGGCTGGAGGCGAAGCGCGAGCTCGACCTGGGCGAGTTGCGCGAGCGGCGACGGCTGACGATCCCCGCGGTGGCGGCGCTCGGCGGCATGAGCGTGCCGGTGGCGATCTACCTGGCATTCAACGCGGGTGGCCCAGGCGCTCACGACTGGGGCGCTGCGATGTCAACCGACACTGCCTTTGCGCTTGGCGCAGCGGCGATCCTCACGCCACGTGCGGCGACCCGCCTGCGCGTGTTCCTGCTGACGCTGGCAGTGGTGGACGATCTCGGCGCACTACTGGTGATCGCGACCGTGTACACGGCCCATGTGTCAGTGCTGGCGCTGGCAATCGCGGTCGCGTTGTTCGGCTGGCTTTTGGCGCTACGTTACGTGCCGCTCGCGCGCGGACCACTGTCGGTGGCGATCGCGGTGGGCGTGTGGATCGCGATGCTCAAGTCGGGCGTGGATCCGGTGATCTCGGGCTTGGCAATCGGGCTGGCAACGAGCGCATACCCACCGTCGCGTGAAGACCTCGAGCGCGCAACGGACCTGGCGCGCTCGTTTCGCGAGCAGCCCACGCCGGAGCTCGCGCGCTCAGCCCAGCAGGGAGTGGCCTCGGCGATCTCGCCCAACGAGCGCCTTCAATATGGCCTGCACCCATGGACCGGCTATGTGATCGTGCCGCTGTTCGCGCTGGCCAACGCGGGCGTACACGTCACCGGCAGCCTGCTCGAAGCCGCCATCAGCTCGCCGATCACGCTCGGCATCCTCGTGGGCTACGTAGTCGGCAAGCCGATCGGGATCGCGGGCGCCTCCTGGCTTGCGTCGCGGCCGGCGATGCACGGCCCACGCTCGCCGCTCAGCCCGCCGCTGCTGGCAGCGGGCGGGGCGTTCGCTGGGATTGGGTTCACCGTGTCGCTGTTGATCTCGAGCCTTGCCTTCAGCGGACGCCAACTCGACGAGGCCAAGCTCGGCGCGTTGGGCTCGGTGGTGCTCGCACCGGCGCTCGCATGGGCGGTGCTACAGATCGTCAAACGCCTGCCCGCAACCGTGCGCGCTCGTCAGTTGGCAGGCACCGCGGAGGACATCCTCGATCTCTCACAGGACGTGGACCCCCAGCGCGACCACATTCGCGGTAGCGAGGACGCGCCGGTGACGCTGGTTGAGTACGGCGACTTCGAGTGCCCCTA
>DATBYJ010000190.1:0-3238 GCA_036513795.1 Solirubrobacteraceae bacterium
GCATTCTCCGCGGCGTCGAGATCCTTCCGGGCCGCGTCAACATCCCTTCGCCATAGGTTCATTCGCCCGCGGGCCAGACACACGTAGGCATTGATGGCCGGAGCCAGCACGAGTTCCTCGCCCGCGCGCTCGATAGCGCTCGCCGCCTCTGTCGGCTCACCGCGTTCGACCATGCAGTGCACCAGGATCGCCAGGGCGGTTTGGGCGTGGGCATGCCCCCTACGCTGGAAGCCATTCACCGCCGCCTGAGCATCCGCCGCCGCGTCATTGATCCGACCGCGCGCATAGAGAACAAGGGCCCGCACCAGCGATGCCCCGGCGTAGGCGAGATGGGCGCCACGGTCTCTGGCGTCGCGGACGGTGGCATCCGCGGCGACGTGCGCCTCGATCAACCGGCCACAGTGCAGCAACGCCAGGATCGCAAGGTTGACGCTGGGACCTTGTGAACCCTGCTCGGCAAGCAATGCCCCGTCGCCGAGGGCGTGCAACGCGAGATCAGCGGCCCGGGAGACGGGCGGTGTGGTCAGCGACTGGCGCAGGGCCTCAACAGCGAGCAGCGCGCGGCTGCCTGGCCCATCGCCGTTGACGGCACCCTCTGGACCGCGCTGCGTGGGCGTGAGATGAACCTCGGCACTCCAGGCCATGCCTTCGAAGCGAAGTCGGACCTGCTCGTCGCCTCCCTCGAACAGGCGGGCGCCGCGGTGAAACGCTGCACCGGCCTCAGCGAAACGCCCGAAACGATAGAGCGTCTGCCCGAGCGAGTAGAGCGCGTCAGCCTGCTCGCTCGGCTCGCTGATGAGGTCTAAAGCTTGCTCGAAGCGGTTCAATGACATCGATTCGCCCGCTGCCGCTTCAGCGAGACCGAGATCAATGAGCATTCGCGGGGCGGGGTCACCCGTATCCGTCGCTTGGACCGCATGACGCAGGTAGCGCAACGCGGCGGCAGGCGCACCCTTTCGCAGGGCGGCGTGCCCAGCCTCGTGCAGGATCGCTAGCGCCCACGCCTCATGCGTGGGCCCGGTCAGCAGCACATGTTCGGCGGCGATCTCGGGTTCAGCGCCGTTCCCCGCTAACAACTTCGCCGCTCCCGCGTGCAGCGCGAGGCGCTCACCCGGCTCAAGTAGGCCATAAACCGCTATACGAACGATCCTGTGCGCAAACAGGATTGGATCCACCGATTGCAGGAGTTGCCCAAGTACCAGCTCCTCGGCCACAACCCGTCCACGATAGGCGTCCAGCCCAGCCAATAGAATGCCGTCGCTTAAGGCGGCCTCGTCACCGAGCACTGAGGCAGCCTTCGCCAGATCGCGGGCGTTGGGATTCAGCCTCGCCATTCGGCGGGCGATGTGGCGGCGTATAGATTCCGGGGTTGCCGACCCGGGGCTCTCGCCGGCGCGTATGGAGTCAGCGACGGCAACGACAAGGAATGGGTTTCCTCCCGTCTCGCGCACGACGTTTCCGGTGAGACTCGCATCCACGTCATAGGCCGGAAGTGCCTCACCGAGCAGCGTCCGGACGGCGTCTTCGGTGAGCTCGAGTGGACGAATCGGTGGTGAGGTGGCCGCATTCCACAGGTGATTGATAAGCGCCGACTCGGCACCTGGATCCCCGGAACGGATCGTGACGACCAGAGCCACGCCCAGATCGTCGAGTCGTTCGGCGATGTGCGCAAGAAATCGTAACGAGAAGTCGTCAGCCCAGGGAAGGTCGTCAACCAGGATCGCCGTCGGACCCTGCTCGGCGAGGTTGACGGTTAGCCAGTAAAGACCGTGAAGGACGCCGAATTCGTCTGCGGCCTCGCCGTGGCCGAAACCGGGCTCGGCCAGTGCCGCGGGTCCCCGCATCAAATCCGCCCGTGTCCGCGCATCGGCGCGAACGAGCATGGTCTCGAACAGGTTACGGGCAACCCCATACGGGTAGTCGCGGGTCAATTCACTACAACGCGCCCGCAAGACTGACATGTCCAGCGTCTGAGCGGAACGGGCGCACTCGTCGAGCAGACGCGACTTGCCGATGCCGCTGGGCCCTTCGATCACGCACACCTGCCCACGGCCGCTCGCAGCGGCGGCCAGCACCGCAGAAAGCTGCTGTAGTTCGGCTGTGCGTTCCAGGGGTTTCGCCACCGCGCCGCGTTGCAGGGAGCTGGTCATTTGTGAGCGGTGGTCATGCCGTCACACAGCGCGGTGAGCAGGCGGGTAAGGGTGGGGGCGAAGTCGATACCGATGTGTGCCAGCGTGGGTTCCTCCGCGTACAGGCGCGTCAGCGTCTCCGCGGGGTGAGCGGCTTGCCAGAGCGGAGCGGTCAACGCGATTGTGGCGATGACGAAGTCGCCGGTTTGCTCCGGCGTCAGATGAGTAGCGCCGGTGATGGCTTCCTGGAGGGGGCCCAGTATCTCACTGACGGTGAATTTGAAAGTGTGTACGCGTTCGTAGGTCACTTCCCGCTCGAGATTCAGGGTGACGTGGGTGAGCAGGTCACAGAACAGGGGACGCTCGACCAGGGTGGTAGTCACCGCCTGCGCGAGATCGGTAGACGTCAGGCCGTCGCGGCCGTGGATCCGATCGGTCTGTGCTTGCGCCCAGTCGGCATAACCCTGCTCGGCGAGGCCGAGGAGGATTTCCTCGCGAGATTCGAAGTAGCGGCGTACCGCCGACACGTGTACGCCGGCCTGGGTCGCGATCGCGGTCAACGTCACCGTGCGCACCCCGTCTCTGGCGGCCAGGGCGCGCGCGGCCTGCATCAGGTCGGTGACGCGCTGCTCCTTGTGCTGTGGTGAGTAGGCGCGCTGGAACGTCCGTTCGGGCGGCATGACCAGAGTGTACAGACAACGCAATGGTGTTGCGTTCTTCAACTGGCGTGCCGCTATCGGCACGTATTCGGTGCTCAAAACAACCGCATCTGCGGATCCAGGCCGAGCCGTACTCGGCCTGCGGCCTCCAGAAATGGTGCCGAATGGTTGGCATGCTGCAGTGCTGCCATGCCGTCGCGAAAGATGCGCTCGATCGGATTGGACCGGTAGAGGGCGGCCGAGCCGGCAATTTCATAAAGTGCCACCAGCGTCTCCCGGCTGACGTCGGCCGCGTGAGTCATGGCCGCCCGCAACGCTGCCCGCTGTTGCAGCGTGATGTCATCACCTGCACGCTGCAACTCTTCGGCCGTGTGTTTCAGCAATAACCGCGCCGCGGTGACGGCGGCTTCGGATTTCGCGATCGTGTGCTGTGTGCGCGCTGCATCGGCG
>DATBYJ010000191.1:0-10303 GCA_036513795.1 Solirubrobacteraceae bacterium
GTGCTCGCCGACCCCGATCATCGGCCGGGGTTCGATGCTCGCCGTCCCAGGTTCGACGCGGACGCCCCGCTGTGGGTGGGCGCGGAGATCCCCGAGGGAATCGCATGAGCACGTCCAGGCAAGACATGCGCCAGGTCATGGGTCACTTCGCCACCGGCGTCTGTGTCGTCAGCACGCGCCGCGACGACGGCAGCCCCGTCGGCACAACCGTCAACGCCGTCACCTCCGTGTCGCTCGAGCCGCCGCTGCTACTCGTGTGCCTCGCCCACGACAGCGAGACGCTCGCCGCTGTGCAGGCCACTTTGCATTTCACCGTCAGCATCCTCGCCGAGGGTCAGCAGGCGCACTCCAACCGCTTCGCTGCCAAGGGCGAGCAGGCGCGATCGCACGAGGTCCACTTCGGCGAGCACGAATCCGGCCTGCCGTGCCTGCCCGACGCACTCGCCACCATCGCCTGCCGGGTTAGCGCGATGCACCACGCCGGCGATCACATGATCGTGATCGGCGAGGCGCTGTCGACGTCAAGCGCGCCGACCGAGGTGGCGCCGCTGCTGTTCTTCCGCGGTTCCTACTCGCGGCTGGAGCGCGAGCGCCCGCCGGCCCTGAAGCGGCCGGTGAGGCGCCGACGGGTCGCCGTCCTGGAACGCATCGGCTGAGATTCCCTGGTGGTGCGCAGGTATGAATCACGACGCACTCCAATCTTCATAAAAACAATAAAAATAATGAGAAAGAGAGGTCCGCAGATGGCCATCACAAGCGAGGATCCGATCAAGTTCGCCTACTGGGTGCCCAACGTCAGTGGCGGACTTGTCGTCTCCAAGATCGAGCAGCGCACCGATTGGGGCATCGACTACAACCGCGAACTCGCGCGCCTGGCCGAGAACCGCGGCTTTGAGTACGCGCTCAGCCAGGTCCGCTACATGGCCAGCTACGGCGCCGAGTACCAGCACGAGTCCACCGGCTTCAGCCTCGCGCTGCTGCTCGCCACCGAGAAACTTAAGGTTATCGCCGCGATCCACCCCGGCCTGTGGCAGCCAGGCGTGTTCGCCAAGCTTGGCGCCTCCGCCGACGTCATCTCCGGCGGGCGCTTCGCCGTCAACGTCGTCTCCGGCTGGTTCAAGGGTGAGTTCCAAGCACTCGGCGAGCCGTGGCTCGAGCACGACGAGCGCTACCGTCGCTCCGAGGAGTTCATCCGCGTGCTCAAGGCCAGCTGGACCCAGGACGAGGCCGAGTTCTCCGGCGACTTCTACAACCTGCACGGCTACACACTCAAACCCAAGCCGCTGCAGAAGCCGCACCCTGAGATCTTCCAGGGCGGCAACTCCACCGCCGCGCGCCAGATGGCCGGCCGCGTATCCGACTGGTACTTCATGAACGGCAACTCCTTCGAGGGTGTCCGCAGCCAGATCGAGGAGGTCTCTGCTCATGCGCAGGCTGCCGGGCGCAAGCCCGGCGTTGACATTCGCTTCGGCCTGAACGCCTTTATCGTCGCGCGCGACAGCGAGTCCGAGGCACGCGACGTCGTCGAGGAGATCATCGCCAAGGCCGACCGCCAGGCCGTCGAGGGCTTCGGCGCCGCCGTCAAGCACGCCGGGCAGTCCTCCGCTGACGGGCGCGGCATGTGGCAGGACTCCGAGTTCAAGGACCTCGTGCAGTACAACGACGGCTTCCGCAGCGGCCTGATCGGCACGCCTGAGCAGATTGCACGGCGCATCGTCGAGTACCGCAAGCTCGGCGTCGGGCTGATCCTCTCAGGCTTCCTGCACTTCCAGGAGGAGGTCGATTACTTTGGTCTGAAGGTGCTGCCGATCGTACGCGAGCTCGAGGCCGAGCTAGGGCTCGAGCCGCAGCCGCCGGTCGAGCTGCCTTCCCCGGTGACAGCGTGAGCACCGCCAACGCGACAGCCCGGCGCATTGACTCCGACGCTGATGCGCTCGCACGGGTCTGGGCGCTGCGGGAGCAGATTGCTGCCGGCGCCGCCCAGCGCGACCGCCTGCGCGAGCTGCCCACCGCCGAGATCGAGTTGCTCTCCCAGGAGGGTTTGCTCGCGATCACCGTGCCGCGCTCGCACGGCGGAGTAGACGTCTCGCTTGAGACGCTTGCGCAAGTCATCAGCGTGGTCGCCAGCGCCGACCCCAACGTCGCCCAGATACCGCAAAGCCACTTCGTCTACCTCGAGCTCATCCGCCAGCTTGGCACCCCCACCCAGCAGGAGCTGATCTTTGGCGAGGTGCTTGCCGGCCAGCGTGTCGCAAACGCGCAGTCAGAGGCTGGGTCCAAGACCGTCGCCGACATTCGCACCAGTCTGCGTGGCAACCCCCACGAGGGGTACGTGCTCGACGGCGAGAAGTTCTACTGTACCGGCTCGCTGCTCGCGCACTGGCTCACCGTGCTCGCCAAGGACCACGACGGGCGCACGCAGGTGGCAATCCTCCCTGCCAACACGCACGGCGTCACGATCGTCGACGACTGGAAGGGCATGGGCCAGCGCACCACCGCCAGCGGCACCGTCAAGCTCGACTGCGTCGCCGTGCCCGCCGACATGGTCGTGGCGCACCACCGCATGTTCGAGCGCCCGCAGGTATACGGCGCGCGTGCGCAGCTCATCCACACCGCCATCGACGTGGGTATTGCCGTCGGCGCGCTCGAGGATGCGTGCGAGTTCGTGCGCACCGCCTCAAGACCATGGTTCGAGGCCGAGGTCGAGCGCGCCAGCGACGATCCTCTGTTGATCCAGCGCGTCGGCGAGCTCGCCATCGGCGTGCGCGCCGCGCAGGCATTGCTCAGCGACGCCGCCCGCACGATCGATGTGGTTGAATGCGAGGGCGTTGATGAGGCCGGCTCAGCCCGGGCATCCATCGCCGTGGCCACCGCCAAGGCGCTCGCCGACCGCGTCTCCGTGGAGACTGCAAGCGCTCTGTTCGAGCTCGCCGGCACCCGCTCCGCCGCCAACGACCTTGACCTCCATCGCCACTGGCGCAACGCGCGCACCCACACCCTGCACGACCCCGTTCGCTGGAAGCTCCAGCACATCGGCCGCTACACGGTCAGCGGTGTCTTCCCGCCACAGCATGGGCAGGTGTGACATGCCCGCCGGCGTGCACGCGGACGGCGCGCTCACTTTCCACTGGTTCCTGCCCACGCAGGGAGACGGGCGCAGGCTGATCGAGGGGCAGCGACCGTTGGGCGTCGCCGGCGGGCCGCGTAACGCTTCGCTCGGCTACCTCACACAGGTGGCGCTCGCCGCCGAGCAGCTCGGGTTCGAGGGCGCGCTCACGCCCACCGGGCTGTGGTGCGAAGACGCGTGGGTGAGCACCGCCATGCTCAGCCAGCGCACTGAGCGCCTCAAGTTCATGATCGCGTTTCGGCCCGGTCTCGTGAGCCCGACGCTCGCCGCGCAGATGGCCGCCACCTTCCAGCGCCAAAGCGGCGGCAGACTGCTGCTCAACGTCGTCACCGGCGGCGACAGCGCCGAACAGCGCGCGCTGGGCGACCACCTCAACAAGGACGCGCGCTACGAGCGCACCGCCGAGTTCCTGTCGATCGTGCGCGCGTTGTGGGGCGGCGAGCAGGTCGACGTGGAGGGTGAGCGGCTGTCGGTGTCCGGCGCGCAGCTCGAAGCACTGCCCGCGCCTGCCCCTCCGATCTACTTCGGTGGCTCTTCGCCAGCCGCGCTCGACGTCGCCGCACGCTATGTGGAGGTGTATCTCAGCTGGGGCGAGCCACCGTCGCTGTTGCGCCAGAAGCTTGCTGCCGTGGCGGCGATCGCCTCAGAGCAGGACCGGCGACTGCGGCTTGGCATACGGCTGCATGTGGTCTGCCGTGATAGCGCCGACGAGGCGTGGCGTGAGGCCGAGCGGCTGCTAGACGGCATCCCCGCGGCGACGATCCAGGCTGTACAGCAGCGGCTGCGGCGCAGCGAGTCCGAGGGTCAGCGGCGGATGCTCTCGCTGCACAACGGGTCCGCGTCCGAGCTCGAGGTAGCACCCAACCTGTGGGCCGGCGTAGGGCTCGCACGCGGCGGTGCCGGCACCGCGCTCGTCGGCAGCCACGAGGAAGTCGCCGACCGCATCCAGGAGTACGCGGCGCTCGGCATCAGCGAGTTCGTGCTGTCCGGCTACCCGCATTTGGAGGAGGCCTACTGGTTCGCAGAGGGCGTGCTGCCCGTTTTGCGCGAGCGGGGGCTGTGGGCCGGTATCCCAGCGCAATCCGCCGCGGTCGGGCAGGCCGCAGGAGCCGGCAACGGCCGCGCGAGCGTTCCGTTCACGGTCGGTGGCTGAGCAGCGAACCCGGGTGCGCGGCCGACGGACACACGACCCGTCCGCCCAGACAGGGATGCGGGGCGGACGGGTGCACATGTGTCTGCGCGAGCGGCAGTGGAGGTGAGCCGCTCGTTCGTCGACGGCTGTGGGGGCGGCCGCCCGACGTTTGGTGACGAGACTTGCTCGTCACAGTGGATATGCCTGGGAGCCAGCGCCATGCTCCAAGTGCGCTGCGCTCGCGTCGTGCGACAGCCTCTAACAAGCCATGCGCGTCTAGCGACTTGATGCGTTGTTGCCTCCGGATAACCGGGGCTTTCCGGTGGATTTGGCCCACCAAGTTGCGTCGGTGGGCCAAAATCGACGCACGCTGTGCTCGCGGCCACACGCCGGCTCGTTCCCCTGTCGGTGAGCGTTGTCAGCCTTCGTCCACGAGCCGGAGACGTCGAGGATCGCGTGGAAGACCTCGCCAGATATCACGCTTGGTGATCTTGGGCCATTGCTCGCCTGGGAGGTTGGCGGGGAACAGGGCGAGTGTCTCTCCTTGCCGGCTGGCGGCTGGCGCGATGAGCCCAGAGAGTCCGAGTTGGTGTACGGCAGCCCCGACCGCTTGGCAGGCGGCGTAATCGCCGACATCCGAAAAGAGTTGTGTCTCGCCGAGGGAGACGGCCCCGAGGGCGGCGCTTGCACGGATGTCGAGGACGTTGGTGATGTCTACCTCGCAAGTCACGACGCGGCGCTCCAGAACGCTCGTCGCTAGCGCCGCGCTGTCGTCGAGCTCGTCATCGACGAGATGGCGGTATGCCTCGATCACGACGCTGCTACGAGGGCGCCCGAGGTAGAGAACCTCGTAGGCGCGGCGCCCGCCCCAGCGTCCGCCTGCGGCGCTGGGCTGCAGCTCGCCCCAGAGCAGCGAGGTGTGCCGCTCGAAGGTGCCCTGAAGGTGGATCGGCTGCAGTTTGGAGATCGCGGCCAGAAGGTCGCGCTGCCTCACATGGCCCCCGCGCGTTTGCTCTCGATGGCGTCGAGTACCTCCTCGTAAGCGCCGTCGGCGAGCATGTCCACCGGGCGGCGCCCGCCGAGGCTGCGTTTGCGACCGTGCAGCCAGATCTCGGCGCCCTCGTGCGTGTAGAGGTCGCGCAGAGCCTGCGTCACGTAATGCAGTTCGAGCAGGCGGTCGCGGTTACGTCCGCTTGGTGTATTGCCTCCAGAGGTCCAGTTACGCACCTGGCGTTCGGCGACCCCAACTAGGCGCGCGATGTCCGCGGTGCTCAACCCGCTTTCACGGACCTCGTTGACGATGCGGGCATAGAGCGCCTCGGCGCGGCCCGGCGAGGGGAAGTCTGGATCTATGGGATGCGCCACGCTTGGGGCAGTCATTGGGCCTCCTGATCGCACATTGAATACCCTACAAAAGTTCCTACTAGACTTCCGAAAGGGTAGCAGCTGCGCCACGCGATCGCGGCTCGTCCACCAAGCGACTCAGTCACTTAGGGGAGCTGTCAAGCCCTTAACCGTCTGCCGAGGCCGTCATCGTGTCGATATGGGGTCCTCGCTCCAACCACTAGAAGGCACCGTGGACGCGCTCCTGCAGGCGACGTACAAGGTGGTCGAAGACGAGAGAGAGAGCGTGGAAAGGTTCTCGACGCCAAATGTCGAGTCCTCGATCAGGTGTCGGGGAACCGAAATCAGTGTTCGTTTGGGACGAATCCTGCGAAGGAACGCGGGGTGCGCAGATGCGTTAGTCCGAAGCTAACCCCGCAGGCCGACGATGATGAATAAGGAGGACCCAAATGGGTTCATCTTCATCTCGCCGGTTTCGGCGGGAACTGTCGAAAATCGAAGTCCGCCAGGCGCAGTGGAAACTGTGGTTCTACTGCTGGCGGTGGATCATTCTGCTCATGGTCGCCACGGCTCAGGCGATCGAGCTTGCCATTGCGATTCTCGAGCACCGCACGCCGCAAATCTCCGTGCAGATCCATCTGGAATCTCTTTTTGGAACTTTGAGTCATCGACCGTGACATGCGCGTTAGCGTCACGTCGCAAATCGGCGGTATGCGAAGTTGCTACACAGTCGGCGAAACTCCTGCCGACCCAGACCAGCAGCTTTGATGATCGCGAGCAGCAGGCCAGGTTTGACGTCTCGGTTATGGGCGGGCACAGCAATTGCCTCGTGCCTATCGCGGTGGACAAGATATTGATGACTGCCGCGGGTGCGCTCACGCTCCCAGCCGCACGCTCTACGGCACGTATGAGCTGTTGGGGGCGGACGGCAGGGAGCTTGTCGCTCACCCGCTGACGGCTACCTGCTCACGCCGAACTGACGGCAGCTCCCACCCTTGGTCGCGCACGGTGGCGAGATAGCCCTCGATGGCGTCCTCCGCCATCGCCAGGGCCTCAGCCACGGTGTCCCCCTCGGTGACAACGCCAGGGAGCTCGGGAACGGACACGACGAACCCGCCCTCTGCCTGCGGGACAAGCACAACTTCGTACTGTTTGTTCTCCATAAAGCGGACCTCCGTTACTACTTAATCATACGCCCGTCGAACGCCCGCAAGCAAGGCTCGATCGTGCAAGCGTAGTCTGCCGCAACTTCATTAGACGACTGTGGGCGGAGGGACGGGCGGATACCGCCTATTCGCTAGCGGTGTAGTGCCTCGCCGAGTTTGTAGAAAAAGCGATGCTGCGGGGGCGTTGTGTCGGCGCTATTGATTGGCGGGGTCGTAGTCGCAAGGAGTACCGGCCTAATCTTGTCGTTGTCGAACAGGACTGCGGCCACGATTTCGTCGATTGACTTCTCGAACGCTGCATAGCTGTCAACGCTGAATGAACCCCATGGCGGCACTGTGACTGCCTTTTCATGACTGAAGGCATAGCCGCGCACGGCGAGGTCCGAGGAAGCTGAGGAGTAACCCAGTTGGACGTTAGCGGCTACAGTTGGGAGCGTCAAACCCCCTTCGAAGTGATCGACGGTGACCTGGATGGTCGCCTCGACAGCGATGCCAAAGCGATACGTCTCGCCCTTTGCATCTGACACGTCCTTATAGCGCGCAACTTGATAGACGAGGACGTCGTGCTTAGCATCAGCCTTGAGCGATACAACCGAGAACCCCAGGGTTACCGCAGCAGATACATCGAGGTTGTATTGCTCCTGGGCGAGCTGCGTAAGGTCAGCGCCTGTTGTGGGGATCTGGTCGCTGGGTGGCCCAGACGCTACGCCGCCGGCGTCCTCGGGCGCCACATGAGCGGTAAGAGCCAGCCGGGTCGGCTGAAGGGCAGATGCTGGGGAGAGAGTCATGTAGGTCGTCCTCCTAAAGATCTGAGTTCGGCTAGTGATTGATCGCCGCAATCGCCGCCACGCTGAACTGGCCGCATTGCGACAGCGTCTGGTGTTCCTTGGTTGCACCATCGGCGTTCTCCGTCGGTCCTCGCGCAGCCACTACTCATCCCCGCAGTGATTGGTTTTATAGACCTTCGAGCCGAGAGCGACCGCGGGCACGGCGTGCGCATGTGGAGGGATCCATACCGTGAGAAGGCCACCCACCATCGATGCCTTCGCGACCCCGCACATGAATTTTTTCCAAAAGTAGCCCTCGGGGATTTCGCCGGCCAGAAGGCGACGAAGGTCGTCATCAAGGTGGCGAAGCTCGTCGGGTTCGTGCTCGGCCACCTCTCTCGTAGCCTCACGAGCAAGAGCGGCGATGCCGTCATGTCGCTGAACCGCATCGAGCACTTGACGCCCATCCACGTCTTGCGAGAGTACCGCGCTCAGCGTCTCGGGCATATCGGCGAACTCAGGAGCATCCGCGACTTCCTCGATATACCTGACGCGATGAGGCGCGTTGATTATCGCCAGACGGAAATGCTGTGCAATCTGAAGCAACTCAAACGGGTTCTCAGCGATCCAGCGAGAATCCCGCGAGTGACCGGTCCAGACCGAGTCGTACGAGAGCAGCTGGGTCAGCTCAGAGTTCGCCTCAATCACCTCACGCAATGTCCGCATCAGTCCCCCCCTGACAGTGTCAACGATAAGCGCAATGCAATCTGAGGACCGGAATCCTACAGCATCTTGGCCCGTGCCGCGCCGCTACGTTGTAAAGCCTGCGCTTCCCCAGATTGCGTTGGTCTGGCACTCTTCAAATTCACAGACCGCTGCAATCGGAATCAGGCAATAGACAACAAACCGTTCGGTGCGTCACTTGCCTGCGCGGCTATGAGGCTGTGGTGTACTCGAGACGCTGTCCGACGGCGTGCACCCACCAGTCGGGTTCAAATACGTATTCGAGCTGATCGCGTATCGCGTAGTCTGAGGGCTCGTCCGGCGCAACCAGTCGTGTCCACATGGAGCCCCCGAGCAGCTCGAGATAACCGCTGGCGAGGCTCGCTTGTATGTCGCAGATCAACCCGATCGCGGCATTCTTTCCGGCCTGGACCTCGATAGCGCCGGAGAACTCAATGAGCGGTTCGGTGATCTGGAGATTGGTGCTGATTTCCGGCAGCACAAAGAGGAACGGAAATGCCCGCTCCATTTCGGCACTAGGCCCAAAGGGACTGCCAGTCTGCGCGTCGGACGTGCGGCCAATGGTGATGGAGGCGCTAACGATGCCGGCGAGTGCGCTAGCTAGGACAGCCTCCCAGCTTGTTGCAATCGAGAAGCGGTAGTGGAGTTTCCCGGTGGCCGGGGCGGGTGGGAACACGTATGAGCATGTCCAGTTGTGTCTCCACCGCTTTGGGCCGTAGGGATTCACTAGCCCCGCGTCGCGCGGGTTGCCGGAGAATTCGACGGCACCTACTGGAAGGCTCTCGGTCGTGAAGCCTCCGCTCGTTCCGTCTTCGTGCGGCGTTTCGGTGACGCCCTCGGAGAAGTACGGCAGATTTCCTACTCTCCATGATGTGAAGAAGGGACTTAGGTCTGAGACAAGCGAGTCAATCCGCCTTGCCCGGGACCCCACCGTCGGTATCGGTCTGAGGCGCTCAAGGAGTTCCGCGCGTTGCTTGACTAGACCGTCGATGTAGTTGCTGACCTTGACGCTTGGATCGCGCGTAAGCTCCGGCACTTTGCTGAGCATGCTCGTGACCAAGGCGAGTTCGCTCTCGTCCCGTCGTTCGTCCGCGACCTGCCGAACAGCTGATTCCGGGATCAGATCGCCGCTCCGAATTGGCTCCGACTGGCGCTCATGCTCGTTCACGATACCTCCCATGCTCAGCGAGCGTGTTCGCCTGCGTAGCTATTGCCGAAGGAAGCCGGGTCACTGGCAGCATGACCGAGAGCATAACGACAGATCCCAACGAGCGCAACTATTAGTCTGACCGCAATAGCGGCGAAGGGCCAGGTGCTACAGATACAGACAGCCGAGCCGATCTCGACCATCGCACAAGCGGCATCGGACGCGGCTCGGCGCAGGCATGGGCTGTGTGATCGGGAAGGCGCTGAGTGGCCGCCAGCGAGTCTGCCTTCCGTCTATTCGTACTCCAACTGGTCGGTCGGCGGGTTCTTCTTGCTCGTTTTCCGATTGGCGATGGCGCGTACGTCTACTACGCCGGCCTTTGATGCTGCTGGGGCGAGCATGGTGCAACGGGACGCCGAGGTGCACTGGACGTCGGTGGCGATGCCCTTTCCAACTCTGAAGGTCGTAGCGACTGTGCCAATCTACGACAGGACTACACGCCGCATATCGATATGTATCAGCGGCCGATGAACTGCGCTGTCGCAGGCCGGCACTCGGTCCCAGCTGGGGCCTCACGGAGGTAGACGGGTGGCTGTCATCCCGTTAGATTCCATCTTTTGTTTCTTTTATCCGGATTAGTCTCGCTCTTTGCGGGAAATCCGTGTGTTTCAAGACCCACGCTCCAGGCGCGCACCGTAGTCTCAAACCGTGGAATCCACCCAACATTTGCCCACAAAAGGAGCTGGCGGTGTCTGTAGATATCATTGCAAGCGTAATCGGCGCCGATAAGGCCGAGCGATGTTCAAGCGAGCAGCTTGATGTGCTAACGGAGGCACTTATCCGGGCTATAGATGAGCATCCGCCGACACGGGTGCG
>DATBYJ010000192.1:0-17521 GCA_036513795.1 Solirubrobacteraceae bacterium
CCCACTGAGGTGAACACTGGTTACACGGACAGCGCAGCCGCCCAATCACGGCGCGCCCAGAACCGCAAGACCCAAAACCCACGCCGCGAACACCCCTGGCGAGCCGCCACGCACCCCCCCGCGGTGTGCGAAACCACACCGGGACGCCATTACGATCCGAAATCCGCTGCAAAGGCGCGGTCGAGCAGGCGCGCTCGCGGGCATGGAGCATCGCGCTCGAGCGGTCGTCAATCTGTGGCGCTGCTGGCTGCATGGCTCTCTTTCGCTCCTCGATGCTTCTTCACGACGTTCGTTTGACGCTTCCCTAACTGCATGCTGCGTTTTTATGCGGCGGCGAGATAAACGCGATCAAGCACGCAAGGGTGCCTCGCTCATCTCTCCACATCGCATACCGAGATAATTACGCACCGGCTCGGTCGTGATAAGTCAAGGGATAGAAGGTTTGAGGCGGGATCAGGCCGGTGCGGTTAACGCTGTCACTTAAAGAAGCGCGAAGGCTCGGGGAGCGTGGTGGCACACTCACCCAGCCCGGGTGCGACGATGCCGGACGAGAGCGCAAGCTAGGCGGCGCCTGCTAACTGCTCCCGCCGGACGGCTTGCGGCGTGTGCATGCAAACGAACTCCCCAGCTTCGTCGGTGCCCAGGAACGGCGTGAGCGAGATAAAGACGATCGGCGCCAACAACATCGACAAGGGAGCCTCGTAATCCTCCCGCGCGTGCCGGTAGGCAAGCTCGAACACGGCCAAGCCGATCGCTTCGAGGGCCACCCCAGAGGGATCGGGGCGTACTCCTTGGGGACCACCGGGCACGTGAGCGAGACCTTCCAGCAGGAAGATCGTAAACGCTCGCGTTCGAGCTTCGAGAGGGCGGATCGCGCTCGCGCCACCCGCCTGACCGTCGACCAACGAGACATATGTCAGCGTCGGGTTCTGCTCGGCGAATTGGGTAAGAGCGCGCGCTGCCTCCCACAGGCGCTCCGGCCAGCTCTCGCCGGCCATGAACGCGCCCGCTGCAGCGGCCATGGCATTCCCGAACAGCAACTCGCGCGCCGCGGCAAGTGCCTGCTGCTTGCCGGCGAACAGCCGATAGAAGACACGTGCCTCCACGCCCGCGACCTCTGTGATCGCCGCAACGGTCGCGGCAGAGTAGCCATCACGGCGGATCACCTCGGCCGCCGCGAAGACGATGCGCGACCATTGGTAATCGGCAAGCGTGCCCGCCATTCGTCGCTGTCCAGTCCGCAGCGCCGGTGGTGCGCGCAAGGATCCCGGCGGCAGATACGGCGAGCGGGGAGCTGGAGGAAGCGCTGCGATCGTGCTCCAGCGGTGGTGAGCTCGAGCCGTGTTATAGGCAGCGACC
Organism: Solirubrobacteraceae bacterium; assembly: GCA_036513795.1. Taxonomy (GTDB): domain Bacteria; phylum Actinomycetota; class Thermoleophilia; order Solirubrobacterales; family Solirubrobacteraceae; genus Palsa-744. Next base: position 1,360 of record DATBYJ010000192.1, read on the forward strand.
CAGCCGCGAAGATCCTCTTGAAGGGCACGAAGATTCGGCTCCTCGTCGTGCAGCCGCGAGCCGACCGCACGGCAGCACACGGCCATCAGCAGCCACGGCGGCAGATCGGGGAGGATCGCGTTGGGAGCCGCCCGCCGATGAGCGTCCTCAATGATCCTCGCCGCTGCTTCGATGAGCTCCTCACGGACGCTGTGCAGCCGGCTGCCTCCCGTCAGCGAGTCGCTCAGCAGCAGTCGCGCCGACGCCGGGCGCGAGCCGGCATAGGCGAACAGCGCACGAATGGCACGGAGGGAGGCATGCTCGGCGCGATCGTTCGCCACCGAAATGCGTATCCCAGCGAGCAGTCGTCGCCGGATCGGAGCCAACGCTGCCGCAAAGCACTCTTCCAGGTCCTCGAAGTACTCGTAGAACGTCGCCCGCGACACACCGGCACGGGCGATGACCTTCCCTACCGTCACCGCCGCATAGCCATCAACTACCGCGAGATCCGTAATTGCCCCGAGCAGCCGCGGACGCTGGCTCGAACGCCGGGAAGCGCCGGCGACGGAGATCGTCGACGGCGTTCTGCGCCGAGGCTTCAGACAGGCCTCAGCATGCGTGTGCCGTGCCATGGCGTTGAGCATCCAGGCAGCAGCCGTTGTTGCCAAGCTAACGCTTAGAACGTTCTAAGCCTTGACTGTGGTGCGCCTCCGCGTCGCGGGATCTACGCGCCGCCGGGACAGGGCACAGCAGTACGGGCACTCGCGTGGCCGCCATCCAAGAACACGAAGGTGGCCCGAAATGGGAAGCCGCCGGTCGGGCAGCGTCGCGGCAGACCTACACCCGGCGGGTGATATGCGACGAGCTTGCCGGCACTCCGTGCGTAGTAGGTGAGAGGTCCGCCCAGCGTCAGCTGCATCTGCGTCATCACCACATCCGGGGCTTCCGGGAAGCTGGGGATAGGTGGCACGGTGATGCCCATCTGTCCGTGCATGAGGACCCCCGAGAGCAGCAGCTGGGCATACACCGGAAACACACCATAGGCATAGACGAGAACATGGAGATAGCCGTCCGAGGACGGCGCCGCAAACAGCGCCAGTGATATGTGCTCGGTGACGGTCTCCACCTTGAGTACGAGCTCGACCGTGGCGCTCCCCGATCCCATCCGCGAGTTCGCGGGGCATCCTTCCACCCCCAGCGCTTCAAGCTCACCGGGAGAGCACGACGCGAGACCAAGCCCGCTTGTGGCCAGGCCGAGATTGGGTGGGTAGGCGAGTTTCATCGATCTCAGCGCGGCAGGGGAGACTCCGTCCCGCGGCGGCAGCTGAAAACCCAATGACACGGTCGTGGCCGCGCCGAGGTGCTCCGGCGTGAGTCTGGCTTTGATCTTGGCCACCTGCCGGGCATCCGCGCCGACGGGCAAGCTCGCAGTGAGCGTGACAAGGAACGCTACCGCGCAGGAGAGCAGGAAGAGCCGGGGCAATCGTGTGGTTCCCATCCAGCCCAAGTCAATACGGCAGCTTGCCGATCGCCTGAACGGTCAGCCCATAGCTGCGACGGTAGTAGACACCGAACAGTGTGCCGCTGCCACGAACGTGCGCGTAGCGACCGCTGCCACCGGTGATGGTCATATGGCCACTGAAGCTTGGGCTGGGGCTAGTGAGGCTGCTGAGCCGGCCGGTGGCATGAGCGCTGATCGATCCGCCGCGCCCGTTGATCGTGAACTGTGCGCTGACCTGCGGTTCCCCGTCATAGAGGAAGCGCACCCTTACCGAGCCGGGGAGCGTGCCCGACACCGAGCCTTCGTCGATGATCACCGAGCCCGACGCGTGGATGAAGCGCAGGTGGCCTTCGTCGTGGACGTTCAGCACGCCAGCCGCGTGTGCCGAGGGCGCAGATCTCACAGGCCTGCGCGTGTCGGCGCCGGCAGCAGCGGCGAGCAACAACGTGCTCCCGACCAGCGCCACGGCCACGATGGACGCGCTGCCGGATGCTGTTTGACTCATCTTCCGCCCGATGCCGTTCGAGCTCCCCGGAAGCGATCCCTGAATAACGTCCTCCTTCCAGCGCAACGTCCTACACATGATAGTCCGTGTAATCAATTTGAGCGTCATGTCAAGTCCTTCCGGAACGCGCGCGCCTGGCCATCCGCCAGACCCGCATGAATGCGAGTGTTGGTGCGATCAGAGGCGCCAGGTCTCGATGCAGCTGCGCCACCAGCGGGCGGGCGAACTGGCCGCGGGCGTCCTCCGTCGAGGTGTAGTAGGCGATCACACCCGCCAGCATCATCAGGTGATGCGCACCATCCGAGAGCTCGCGAGCCTGAGTGACCGCGCGGCGGCCGGCTTGGCCCAGGGTTTGTGCAAGCAGCGCGGGATCGTCATAGAGCGCCACGTATCCCAATTCCCCTGAACACGCATCGCGCTCGTAGTCGACAACGCCATCCAGCAGCGTCAGGAGCACGCAAATCGAGAGATACGCGTGCTCGATCTGCGCAGCACGCGCCGGGGTCGTGTCAGCAGCGGCAGCGGCCGCGATCAACGCGTGCACCGACAGAACCGAGGAGGCCGCCCCCGCAAGCAACTCGCGCCACTGAAGCCCAGTGCCATGCGCCTGCTCGTGCGCCCAGCTTTGCAATTGGTCAGTCCCCAGCCGCTGCGCCGCGTGCATCCGGACCTGTGCCTGCGTAGCGCGCTGCGCGCTGGCTGCAGCGACCCCGATCACCGACCCGTAAGCAGGCAGCCGCGCGAGCGCGCCGCCCGCAGCGTCCGAGAGCTCCTGCAGATAGCCACCGCTATCGCCGCCGCTCGATGAAGCACGTGGGGGATGCTGGCTGAGGGCGCCGGTGAACGGCGCGAACAACCGCTCGCCATCGCCAAGAGGGTCCTGGAGCGGGCGCTCAGTCATCCCGTCAAGCAGATCGAAGAGCACCTGCAGCGCGACGATCGCCTCGACTGCATGTCTGCGGTACGCACGGGGCGCGAGCGTTGCGAGCATCGCGCCGGCCTCCGCGTTGAAGCGCTCGCCGTCGAGCTTGGCAAGCGCGAGCGCGCGCACCGCTGGATCCTCGATCGCGTCGGCACGCGCTCGCCAACGCCTCAGCTCACGGCGCACGATCGGCGCCACAGTGCTCCAGTAGCGGCCATTCGCCACCATCAGTGCAGCGCCCACTCGGACCGTGAGCCACCTATCAGCGCGGCGTGCACGATCGTTGAACTCGCCCACCGGTTCCGCAGCGATCGCAAGCCCGCGGCGACTCGCCCAGCGACGGTTGCCATCGGCGATCACCGCCACATAGCCCGGCGAGCGTCTCATACGTCCTCCAGCGCAAGGCCCGGCGGCACACGCGAGGCCAGCCACCCGGGGGCCGCAACAAGCGCCAACGCCAACGCGAGCACGAACGCGAAGATCTCAAACGGTCGCCCGCCTGTGGCGATGCGCGCCAACGGAAAACCGGTGACACGCTTGAGGTAGCCGTCCAATACGAGTTGGCCATAGACGCCGGCGATCGCGCCCGTCACACAGCCAGCACCGAGCATCAGCATTGCTTCCAGCAGCAGGATCCGACGCAGCCGACGGGACTTGACCCCGAGCAGCCGTAGCCCGGCGAGGGAGGGTCGCCGCTGCCAGATGCTCGAGGCAAGCGCAGCAGCCATCGCGGCGATCGCCGCCAACAGCAACAGCGTCGCGATCTCCCCAAGCTGCCCGAGCCCTTCCCCGGCGAGCGTGTCGATCCTTGCCGCGCGCTGCGATGCCAACGAGACTTCAAGGCCCGATCGGGGGCCGAGCGCGCGCCGGATCTCAGTACGCACAGACGCCGCGTTGGCGCCCGGCAGCAGGGTCACGGCGAGCGCGGTGGGTGCAGAGGTCTGCCAATAGCGACCGTAGTCGCCGCTACCCATGAAGATCACCCCGGGTGGCCATGCGAGGTTGGTCGTGGTCGCCGCAATGCGAAAACGCCGCTCGCCTGTCGGGGTTTGCAGCTTCAACTGCCCCCCCACACCCGTGTGGTATTCGGCAGCGATCTGCTGAGAGACAGCAACCCAGCCACCCTGCGCGAGGCGCGTTTGCGCCTGGCGAGGCGCACCGGAGACGATCTGAGTTCGCAAGACTTCCCGACTGCCACCAGGTGGCCGCGCAATCACCCAAACGCGCCGGTCGCCGAGTTGCAGGAAACCACCTTGGAAGGAGCTCACACTCGCCACTCCCTGCACGTGCGCGATCGCTGATGAGTAGCCATCAGGCGAGATCTCGTTCACCGCCTGGTTGTCGCCCGGGTTCGACACCCAGATGTCGGCGTCGGCCACGTAGCTCGAGGCGAAGGAGTGGATCCCCCGCAGCAGATCGTCGCGTGATCCGCCCAGCGCGACACTGCCGAACAGAGCCACCGCACCGGTCGCGGCGAGCGCCAACGAGCGCATCGTCGTGGCCTGCAACGAGGCAAGCGCGACGGGTAGGGAGGTGAGGGTCTTGCAACGTGCGCCAACCCAGCGGGCGCCATACAGCACGCCGGCAAACACCAGCGGCACGGCAAGGACGGTCGCGAGTGCGAGCATCGCCCCCGCGAGGATCGCGGCTGAGGGAGCCAACACAAACACCAACGTCGCCGCGAGCAGCACGGCAAGCGCGGCGGCGAACAACGCCTGCTGGGCACGCTTATCCAGAGCGTTTCCTGGATCGCCGAGATCGCGGTAGACGGCGTCCCGGGCACGCCCGTGGCGCAAGTCCAGCAATGGCACGCCGGACGCCAGACATGCTGCAGCGAGTCCACCAAAGCCTGCCAGCAGCATTGGCCCGGCACCAACGACGGTGCCGCGACTCAGCGTGAACGCCTCCTCGAGATATCCCGTTGGCTGGTGAAAGACCCACACTGACAGCGCATAGCCGATGCAAAGCCCGACTACGCTCGCGACGACTCCGAGGCACAGAGCCTGGAAGAGCACCATCTGGATGATCGCGCCGCGCCTGGTGCCAGCGAGCCGCAGATCGGCGATTGCCTGGCGGCGCTCGGGAACCGTAAGTAGCATCGCGTTGAAAGCGAGCAGAAAGCCCAACAGCGCGCCAATCGCAGCAAACAGCTGGCTGGCGAGGTTGCTGGGGCGTAGCGCCTGGTTGAGCAGCGTCACGTCATCGTCGGCAGCGGATACGGTCAAACGGCCAGCCGCGAGCGTCTCCAGGCTGCGACGAACCGCCTCCTGGCGACCCGGCTTGGTCTGCACCAGGATGCGGGTCACCCGCCCTGGCAAGCCGATGAGTTTCTGTAGGCGCGCGAGGGGCATGACGGCCACGAGCGCGCGCGAGACCGCACCCGCAGCTTCAGGACCAAGGACCGCGGACACGCGTAGCGTGCTCGAGTGTCCGCGCAGCTGAAGCGTTACATCGGCTGCTCCCGAGCCTGACGTCTTGACGCCCAACACATCGGCGGCGGCCCGACTGAGACCGATACCGCCTGGCGTCAGCGCATTCAGCGGAAGCGTGGCTGCCAGACCGTCGAGCACCGCGAGGCTGACATCAGTTCCAGCGAGGTCAACCGTCACGTGCCGCCCTGAAGGCGCAATCACGGTCGCCGTCTGCTCCAGCAGCGGCGCCGCCTGCTTGACCCCCGGGATCGCTTCAACCTCTGTGAGCATCCTTTCCTGGAAGGCGTAGTTGCCCTGCGCACGCAGTTGGAGGCTTGCCTGGCCCACCACCGCCCGTACCACCCGGCTGCTCGAGCCCGCGATGCTGCCCTCGGCGAGGGTCGCAGCGAGCACCAGCGCCACGGCGATCGCGATGCCGACGCCAGCGAGCAGCTCCGAGATGGCGTGCGCGCGCAACCTTCTGCGATAGAGATACAGCAGCGCATAGGGCCGCAGCGCCCTTGAATAGCGAGAGGCCGTTGGCATGCCGATCCGTCACCCCCCGACTGACCGTAGAGACGCGTGTGTCGTGACGGCCAGCGACTGGACCGGCGGCTCCTCACCATCGAGCAGCCTGCCGTCGCGCAACGTGTAGCGGCGATCCGCCAACCGCGCGGCATCGACGTCGTGCGTGACGAGCACCACAGCCGCACCCTGCTCGTGCGCGAGCCCCGCAAGCAACCCGATCGTCTCAATACTGCGCGTGCTATCGAGATTACCCGTCGGCTCATCGGCGAGGATCAGCTTTGGGCTACCCGCCAGCGCCCGCGCGATCGCGACCCGCTGGCGCTCCCCCCCGGAGAGCTCCTCCGGGGTGTGCTCGAGACGATCCCCCAGCCCCAGGCGCTGAAGCCACGGGAGCACGCGCTGCTTGGCCTCGTGCAAGCCCATGCCACTCAAGAGCAGCTTCAACGCGGCATTCTCGAGCGAGGAGACCCTCGGCATCAGACGATAGCTCTGATAGATGAAGCCGACGTCGTCCATCAGATAGTCAGACACCTGATCCTCGGAGAGCTCGGAGAGATCGCATCCGGCGAAGCGGATCGTTCCCTGCTCAGGCGTGAGCAGCGCGGCGATCAGCAGCAGCAGCGTCGTCTTGCCCGAGCCCGACGGACCCTGGATGGCGACCATCTCACCTGCCCCCACCTGCAGGCTGACGCCGTCGACGGCGCGGACCTCCTCTCCTGCCCCGCGGTAGCGCATGACGACTCGATCGAGCTCGAGCATGCTCATCGTCCGCCCACTACTTACACGCCGGCTTGCCGCACGGAGGCGGGGCGGAGCTCGACCACCGGTGCGAGCTGCGCCGGAGACGGTCCCCGCAGCTCTCCAGCACTGAGCGCCAGCGTCCGGTCCGCGCCGGCGAGACCCGTCGCCTCTCCAGCGCTGGCGAGCACCGCCAAACCGCCATCGGCAAACGAGCGCAGCAGCGCGAGGATGCCGTCGCGGTCGAGCAGATCGACCCCCTGGACCGGGTCATCGACGACCAGCAGCCGTGGCTCGTGGGCGAGCACCCGCGCGAGCGCCACGCGGACCCTCTCGGCCGCGCCAAGCGCCGAGACGCGAAGCGTGGCGCAACTGGACACTCGTGCACGCTCGAGCGCTTCACGCCCACGTGAGCGTGCCTGCGCGGGCGACACGCCCGCGGCCAGCAGCGCCACCATGACCACGTCGAGAACGATCTGTGAGCCGCTACCGAGACTCTTTTGGCAATAGCCGATGCCGGCGCCGAGAGCACCCTCACCGTGCCTGGCCAGGTTGCGTCCCTCGAACAAGACATCGCCCTCATCGGGCGCCTCGATGCCGGCGGCCAGGCGCAACAGCGTCGAACGGCCGCAGCCACGCAAACCCCACACCACAGCCAGCTCACCGCCGTCGATCCGCAAAGACACCTCACGCAACACAACACGCTCGAGCTGACCTTCGCGGTAACGCTTGGTCACCCGCTGCAGCTCGAGCACGCTCATGACGCCACCGTGCGGGAATCGGCAAGCACGCTGAGCTCCTGGCGCGCGTACTCCACCCACGCGAGCTTTGCTCCGATCGCCAAGCGACTCTCCTCCGCCAGGAGCCGCCCGGCGAGCGCCCGCGTGTCACCGACGCAGACCTCCTCTCGCGGAGCGATCGGCGAGCGCCCGGCCTCCGTCAGGCATGCCTGCTCATAGCGGGCGAGCATCCCGAGAGCGGCGTGAGGGTCGCGGGTGAACGTGGAAAGCGCGAGCACGAACAAGCGCTGGCGACGGAGATCCTCATCCACCTGCCCCACCAGCCACTCGGCATAGCCCGCATGCCCCTTCGCGGTTGCCTTGTAATGCGGCTTTGGCTGGCGGCCCACGCGTGTTCCTGGGAGTTCTTCGATCAGTGTGCGCTCGCGCAGCGCCGCCAGCGCCGTATACACATGCGAGACGCTACTGAGGGTCAGAACTCCCTCATAGGTGCGTTCAAAGCGACGTGCCAACTCGTAGGCATAGCTCGGGCGTTCGATCACGAGACCGAGCAATGCCCAGTTGACCTGCGACTGCATAGGGCCCGCTTGCCTGTCCCTCTCCGCTCCCATGACTATTCGATTGTAAACACAAAACATGGATACATGGTCAACTACGTCAACATAAATGGTACGAGAGAACGTGCATGTACCTATATACGCGATCTGCGTTTGTTAGACGGGCTCTCACTGGTTATGGATCTCACTACCCTAGGAACCCGAGACAACTACTGGAATATGAACAGCCGTTCGATAAACAAGGAAGCATGATTTTTACCCGGCAGGACCCAGCAGCGGCCAGATCGCCACCCGACGCCAAGCGCCGACTCAAACAAGCCGGGTCAGATCACTACGGTCACATCAGAGCCCCCAAACCGGCGTGGCTCGGTGCCGAAGCTACGCAGCTACAGCTACGCCGGCAGGGACGTAAAGCTCGAACGTCAAGTCCGTGGGCACGGGCAGGCCCTGCTCCTCAGCTGCGCAGGCCAATGCGAAGCCAGCAGCCTCCTCGGCCTGAGCGGCATCGTAAGCGTCGGTGCCGCCAGTCAAGCCTGGGATGTCAGGTGACTCGAAGCTCGAGCCAAAGCCGGAAGCGTGATGGTGCAGGATGCGAATGGTGTCCATGATCCCTTCTCCTCAGAGTAGCCACAGAGCCTCGTCTTCCACAAGGCCCACAACGCGCCGCATTTAGCCTTGGGCCACACCCCGAGACCACGCAAGGCTTGAGATGCAACTCCCCGGTGGGAAGCCATTTTGACCATGGGCCTTTGGCCCCTCGAACACGCGCCCGCGGCGACACTAGTCAAACCCTCATGGATCGAGGATTCCTCGATGATCTGCTCGAACCGGTGGGGCAGGCGCGTCGAACCCAGGCAGTCCAGGGCCTTCGCAGTCCCCGAACTGCAGGCCCCCCGACGGTCAAGACCGCCATTACGAGGCCGACATATCGGCGGGGATGGGTCCTGGCGGCGGTTATGGAGGTCTTGGCGGCTGCCAGCGGCCCTATGCAGACTCAAGCCATTCACGCAGCCGTGGAGAGTTGGCGGACGAGTCGATCGCCTCATCATCAGTCAGGAGCTGCCTGGTCGAAAACCTCGGCGGAAAGACGCCTCGCTTTGAGCGCGTCGGACACGGGCGATATCGCTTGGCTCCCCGGTTTGAACGCGTGGAGTGAGGGCGCTACCGTATGTCGCATGACCGCGAAGGAGAAGCTACGGCAGACAATCGAAGAGCTGTCTGAGGCCGAGGCGCAGGATACCCTCGGCTTCATCGTCCGTCGGCGCCAACAGTACGACGCCTTGGGGGAGATGCTCGAAAGCGCTCCGCTCGATGATGAGCCGACAACGCCCGAGGAGGATGAGGGCGTGCGCGAAGCACGCGCAGAGATCGCGCGAGGGGACGTGCTCTCGGCGGATGAAATCAGGCGCGAGGTCGCTTGAGCGCGAGCAGCGGCTGGAGCTTCTCAGCGCGAGCGGGGCGTGACTTCAAGCGTCTTGACAGGCCTATCCAGCGTCGCATCATCACTGCCCTTGACCGGCTCACAGACGACCCGCCAGCGGGCGATGTCGTCAAGCTGGCGAACACCGACGAATGGCGCCTACGGGTGGGCGATTGGCGGGTTCGCTTTGAGCGTGACGGCGAGACAGGTTTGGTTAACGTCCTACGGGTCTTGCCGCGTGGACGGGCATACCGGGACTGACCCAGACCGACACGCGCCCGCGGAGACGCTATCCAAACTCTCATAGATCGAGACGATCGGCAATGACATGCTCGACCCCAGGGGCCGAGACGTCCGGCGACGTGCGGCCGAGGCGATCCGTGCTGCTTCGGGGCACTAACCGGATTCGGCCGAAGGGCGGCACAAGCTGGGCGGATTCTGCTGGGCACCCTTGCTGTGGTACTCGTACCGTCGGGGTTGGTCATCGGCGCCGGTCTCCGGGTTGGCGCGGATGGCTGCGTCGCAGCAGAGAGCGGGCGTTGCGGTAGACGCTCAGGCGCGCTGATCAACCGACGGCAACCTCGATAAACGGTGTTGCCTCCTTGGCGTCCGGGTCGGTGATCTCGAATCCCTCGGGCTGGACGCTTCGGCGTCCGGCGATGCCGGTGACCAGTTCCTGCGCGGCCATGTCGAGCTTTCCTTCCTTCACCAGCTGCTCAGCGCGCTCGGCCAGTGCCTCTCGCAGTTTGTCCTCAGCGCGCCCGGCCGCCACTTTCGTCGGGGCGCGGCAGATGCGTTCCCCGAGCGTGATGACACTGCCGGCGATGTGCGTGAGCACGTCTGCCGGGATTTTGAGCACGACTTTGAGCGGGGTGTTGAGGCTGATCGAGACGATTTCGATCTGCTGGGCTGCACGGCGCGCGCGATCACGTCGCTGATAGGGAGTCAGGTTCCTCTCGGTGGCCTCGTCCCATTCTGCGAGGAGAAATGCCGTCTCGAGAAATCTGGCGAGTGTGTCGATCGCATCTGAAACGTCATGAAGATCCTCGGCTCGATCCGGTCCGAAGTCCTCCTCGTGCGGGACGAAAAACGTCGTCGTCAGAAGCACTGCGCCGGCGCCGGCCGTCCCGGTCTCTTCCTGCGACGCGCCCGCCATGCGACGATATTATAAGGAGCTGAGCTTACATGCGCGCCAATAGCCTGGCGTCGCCGTTCGTTCGCGGGCGCATTAGGTGGCCCATCGGCTGCGCGACACCTCTACACGCCGGTCGGGCGGCGTGCATCTCGCGCCACTGCGCACCAGTTTCGGAACACAGAAAATGACACGCGCCCGCTGTTGCCACTGATCAGGGTTGTCAGCCAGCACGAAAGCCGTGTAAACCGGGATGAATACTGGCTGATAACGCCACCGGCAGAAAACGCGCCCGGAGAGATTCGAACTCCCGACCTTCGGTTCCGTAGACCGACGCTCTATCCAGCTGAGCTACGGGCGCAGAGCGACGTAGTCTACCGACGCTCCTAGCCCTCGCCCCACACGGTCGCCACCAGCGAGCGTGGGCCTCCGTGGTTACGGTGCTCGCACAGGTAGATCCCCTGCCAAGTGCCAAGGACCACACGGCCACTGTTCACAGGCAGCGTCAAGGTAGGACCCAATAGCGACGCCTTCACGTGCGGAGGTGAAACCCCCGCGCCCGCGGCTCCAGGGTCAGCTCCCGTTGCAGCCACACGCCTGAGCCCAACCTACGAGCCCGCGCTGCGCAGCGTCAGCCGCCGCTCAATCGCCGCACGCGCTCGGTCAAACGCGCCCCTGTCGCCCAACAGTCGTGTGCAAGCGTTCGCGCCCAACCCCAGCGAGTAGATCTCAAACGCCACCTCAGCCGCGTCCTGCGCACTAACCACCGCCGCCTGATGCTCAAGCTCTCCCAGCCAGCCAAGCACACCAGCGCGCACCGCATCCTGAACCACCCCCGGACGGTCGTCAAACTCAGCCGCAACAGCAGCCCAGAAGCAGCCACCTTCAAACCCCTCCCGCTCCAAGAAGTCCAGGTAGCCCCTGCAGTACGCCCGTAGACGAGCGTCGCCCTCCACCTCGGCTTGCGCCGGCGCAATCACCTCTGCTGTGAAGCGCAGCGCCGCCGCATCGATCGTCGCCAGCTGCAGCTCCTGCTTGGAGCCAAAGTGAGCAAACAGGCCACTCTTGCTCATCTCAAGCTCGCTCGCCAGCCTGCCAATCGTCAGCCCTTCAAGGCCCTCCGTCGACGCTACGTCAACTGCCCGCTCAAGGATCGCCGCCCTTGTGTTTGCCGCCTTCGTGGGCTTGCTCGCTTGCTTGCTCGCCACTGGTGCCAGCTTAGTCGCGGCCGCCGTCTTCACAAGCCAATTGTAAAGCACGAACGTTCGTGCTAATAATATTCCGCCCCCAAGCAAGCCCCAGAGGAAGAGGAGACGCACATGCCCGATTTCACCGCCACCTCCATCGACGACATGGAGAGCGTCATCTTTGGCTCCTTCAAACGCGCCCGCGCCTCGCTCGGGGTCGAGTCCTTCGGCATGCAGGTGCTCGACCTGCCCCCCAACGCCACCCTCTACCCGGAGCATGACCACGCCGACAGCGGTCAGGAGGAGGTGTTCGTCGTCTTGCGCGGCGCCGGCGAGATCGAGATCGACGGACAGCGCCACCCGCTCGACCCCGACACCATGGTCCGCGTCGGACCAGCGCCAAAGCGCAAGCTCTGGCCCGGTGAGGACGGCATGCGCGTGCTCGCCCTCGGCGGCTGCCCCGGCGCCGTTTATCAGGCGCCCGACCTCACCAAGCTCGGCGCGCCTGATCCAGGACTTCCCGAAGCTCCCCCTCAGTGAGCCACGCTCGCCACGCCGATATCCATCTATAAAAAATCCGTTCAGCCGTGTGACAGGATGCACCACCTTGCCCCGCCTGCCCAACGCCGCCACAGCGCTCCCCGCCATACTGCTCGCGCTCGCGTGCGCCGGCTGTGGCTCCAGCAGCACCCCCAGCACAGCAGGCAGTGCAAACGCCGCAGCCGGAGCCGTGACCAAGGCTCAGTTCATCGCCCACGCCGAAAGCATCTGCGCCAAGCTCAACAGCCAGGAGAAGCCCCTTAGAGCCCGTCAAGAAGCGCTCAAAGGGCTACCCGTTGAGACCGCCGATGAGGATTTCGTCGCGCTCGTACACCAGCTCGTAGCCTTCTCGAGGGCGGCCACCAGCAAGCTCACCCTGCTCCCGCAGCCCGCCCAAGACACCCAAGCAATCGCCAAACTCCTCGCCACCCTGTCCGCCGAGACCAGCGAGGCCAACGACATCGCCTCAGCCGCAAGCCGCCAGGAAAGCAGCACCGGTGAAGCCGACGAGCAAGCGCTCAGGAAATCCATCGCCAACAACCGCGCGCTCGCCGCCCAATACGGCATGAAGGACTGCATCGGCGCTGAATGACCCGTCGGCAGGCCGCTCAAAGGCCGCGTTCGATCGTGTCCAACAGCCGCGTCAGTAGCGCATCGCGCTCTCCCTCCGGCACCTCCCGTAGAGGCCCCTCCAGCAGCAGCATCGACAGCCCATGCACCGAGGACCACGCCGCGAACTCTGCATTCGCGCGCCGGCCCTGGGGCAGCCCGCTCGCCACCCATACCGAGTCCAGCTGCGCCTGCAGGATCTCAAGCGGACCCAGACCGCCATCGCCAACGCCTTCGTCCTCGTCCAAGTAACCCAAGCCCGGCGGCACCGCAAACGCCGTGCGAAATAGGCCCGGCTGCGTCAGCGCGAACTCAACATACGCCCCACCCGTCGCCCGTAGCCGCGCGCGTGCCGCCGCCGCGCCACGCCGCGCCGGCCCAACCTCAGCGATCCGCCGCTCCATCAGCTGCGCCAGCGAGCGCATGCAGCGGTCGCAGATCGCCTTCAGCAGGCTGTCCCTATCCGCGAAGTGCCTATACGCGGCGTTGTGCGACACCCCCGCTCGGCGCGACACCTCTCTCAGCACCACCGCATCCGGGCCACCGTCACGCGCCAACTGCAGGCCCGCCTCAATCAGCTCCGAGCGCAGGTTGCCGTGGTGATAGGTGGTTTTGGGTGGAGTCATCAGCGTATGTTGACAGCGTCCACAAGATCTGCCAAGCTGCCCCAGTGTTGATGCTGTCAACTTCATCCGGTCTGGAGCCCTCGCCATGAACCCCTCTTCCTCCCGCCGCGGCCTCATCCTCGCCGCCGTCTGCCTATCCGCGTTTGCCATCAATGTCGACACCACCATCGTCAACGTCGCCCTGCCGTCGCTCACGCGCCAGCTGGGCGCCGGCACGCGCGACCTGCAATGGATCGTCGACGGCTACAACCTCGCGTTCGCCGCCCTCGTGCTCTCAGCCGGCAGCCTCGGCGACCGCTTTGGGCGCCGGCCAACCCTGCTGATCGGCCTACTTGGGTTCGCCATTGCCAGCGTTGGCGCCGCCCTGTGCGTCAACCCTGGCCAGCTGATCGCAGCGCGCTTCGTCATGGGCACATTCGCAGCGCTCATCTTCCCCACCACCCTCGCCATCATCAGCAACGCCTTCCCCGACCGCAGCCAGCGAGCCAAGGCCGTCGGCGTGTGGGGAGCCGTCACCGGCCTCGGCGTCGCCATCGGACCCGTCAGCGGCGGCCTCTTGCTGACGTGGTTCTCCTGGCCGAGCGTTTTCCTCGCGCTCGTGCCCGTCAGCCTGCTCGCCGCAGCCGTCGTCTACCGAGTCGTGCCCGAGTCACGCGACCCCAGCGCCGCCCCGCTCGACTGGGGCGGCCTGCTCACCGCCACCATCACCATCGGAGCACTCGTGTACACGATCATCGAGGCCCCCGGCCGTGGCTGGGGGTCCACCGACAGCCTGCTCGGATTTGCCGCCGTCGCGATCGTCGGCACCCTGTTCGTCCGCCTCGAGCGCTCCCGCATACATCCCATGCTCGACGTCAGGCTGTTCTCCGAGCGCGCCTTCAGCGCCGCCAGCGGCTCCATCACCGTCGCCTTCTTCGCGCTGTTCGGCTTCATCTTCCTCATCACCCAGTACTTCCAGTTCATCCGCGGTTACAGCACCCTCTCCACTGGCGTGCGCATCCTGCCTGTCGCCCTCAGCATCGGCATCGCATCCGTGCTCGGAGCACGGCTCGCCGCCCGCCTCGGCACGCGCGCGATCGTCAGCTCTGGCCTGTTGCTGTTTGGCGGCGCGTTCCTGTGGATCTCCCAAGCCGCCACCACTACCTCCTACAACATCGTCGTCGTGCAAATGCTGATGATGGGCACCGGCCTAGGCATGACCTCAGCGCCCGCCACCGAGTCCATCCTCAGCGTGCTCTCCCCCGCCAAGGCCGGCGTCGGCTCAGCCGTCAACGACGCCACCCGCGAGGCCGGCGGCACGCTCGGGGTGGCCATCATCGGCAGCGTGTATGCCTCGCTTTACGCCTCAAGCCTCACCCACAGCGCCGCCGCCGCCAAGCTTCCCGCCGCCGCGTTCGCAAGCGCCAAGAGCTCCGTCGGCGCCGGCCTCGCGGTCGCCAACCATGCCCCGCTTGACGCCCACCCGCAAGTCCTCGACGCTGTGCAAACCGCCTTCATGAGCGGCCTGCACACAGGCTGTTTCGTCGCCGCCGGCGTCTGCTGGGTGGGAGCGCTCGGAGCACTTGCGCTACCCGGGCGACGTCGTCCCGTTGGCCACAGCCTTCCCAGCCACGCCGCCGTACACACCCCAGCGCAGCCGTAGCCAAGTCGGAGACATCCGCGGCACCATTTGCTCGCTATTTGCGGAGATTGCCAGCGAGTATGGCAATCCTCTCATATTCGGCCCCGCAAGTATTCGCTCTATCCGAAAACGGTGTCCCAGAGGGACAAAAGGTGCGGTTAGCTAGACGCCAAGCACCTCCTCCGTCTATCAAATGCCATCTAGACAACACTTCTAGTAGTGAGCTATTTCTTGGCCTAAGTTCATAAAAATTGATTCATCCCGAGATGGCGGTCAGAAAGGGAGGCTCCATGGAGACTCATCTCGATCGCGTCGATTTGCCGTCCGACCGAATTCCCGAGCGGTGGTACAACGTGCTGCCAGATCTTCCGCGGATGCCCGAGGACTATCTCGACGCTACCGTCGAGGAACCGCTTTCCGACGCGCAATTCGAGCAACTGCTCACCCCCGCGCTCGTCGCCCAGGAGCGCTCCATGGAGCGCTGGATCGAGATCCCCGCCGCAGTGCGCGATGCATACAAGATGTGGCGGCCCACGCCGCTGTTTCGCGCCGTTGGCCTCGAGCGCTATCTGAGCACTCCAGCTGAGATCTACTTCAAGTACGAGGGCGCCGGACCCGCCGGCAGCCACAAGCTCAACTCCGCCCTCGCACAGGCCTACTACGCCAAGCGGGACGGCATCAAGCGGCTCGTAACCGACACCGGCGCCGGCCAGTGGGGTCAGGCCATCGCCCTCGCATGCGCGCATTTCGGCGTACAGCTGCTCGTGTACATGATCCGCGCCAGCTACATCAGCAAGCCATACCGCCGCATCCTCATGGAAACCTACGGCGCAAACGTGCGCCCCAGCCCCGGCCCCGACACCGAGTTCGGGCTCAGCCTACTGCGGGAGATCCCCGACCACCCCGGCAGCGAGGGAACCGCCGTCAGCGAAGCGATGGAGGCCGTCCGCGCGGACCCCAACTCGCGCATGGCCATAGGCGCGTTCTCCAACTACTGCCTCATGCACCAAACCGTGATCGGGCTGGAGACGCGCGAGCAGCTGCAACTGATTGACCGCGAGCCCGACTTCCTGATCGCCTCCGTCGGCTGCGGGTCGAACCTCGGCGGATTCATCAACCCGTGGGTGGCAGAGAAGCTCGCCGGGC
>DATBYJ010000193.1:0-6603 GCA_036513795.1 Solirubrobacteraceae bacterium
GACGATCAGACGCACGCCGCGAATCTAGCTACTCGGGCGGCGGTGTGTGCTGGCGGGGCGGCTCGACAGGTTGAGCCGGCTGCTGCGCAGACGTCGGCTGGTTGTTGATTGCCTCGCGGAACTCGCGGATGCCGTGCCCGAGCGCTTTGGCCATTTCGGGGAGGCGTTTGGGGCCAAGCACGATCAGCGCCACTGCAGCTATGAACAACAGGTGAACTGGATTCTCGATGCCCATCACCGCTCAGACTAGCGTGGGATAGGAGATCACTCCGACCGGCCCCCTACCCTCTTGGTGGTGGCTCAGGCATCCTCGGAAGCACAGTCCCCGCGCCGCTACCCGCCACCACCGGGCGCTGAGGCGTTCTGGCCAGTCCAGATAACGGTGCTGGTGGCAATCGGCCTGCAGATCGGCCTGTCCAAGCGCCTCACGGTAGGACCGGCGTGGCTGGTGCCTGCGCTCGAGGGAGTTCTGCTGATCGGCCTGTCGATGGCCACGCCGCGCCAGCTCGAGCATGAGCACACCGCACGCCGGCGCACGGCGATCGCGCTCACGGCTTTCGTCAGTACCGCCAACGTGTTCTCGTTGGTAGCCCTCAGCACCTTGCTTCTGCACGAAAACGTGACGAAAGGTCATGAGCTGATCGTCTCGGGCATGTTGATCTGGCTGACGAATTTCCTGATCTTCGCCTTGTGGTATTGGGAGATGGACCGCGGTGGTCCCGGGCGTCGCGCAGCCGGCCACGACGGACCGCCGGACTTCTTGTTCCCGCAGATGTCAGACGACCACATCGAGCCGCGCTACTGGCGACCGCAGTTCATCGACTACCTGTATGTGTCGCTGACAAACGCCACCGCGTTCTCCCCCACGGACACGATGCCGCTGACACCAATGGCGAAGCTCGTGATGGGCGTGCAGTCGATCGTGTCGCTGGTGACCATCGGGCTGGTCGTCTCACGAGCGGTGAACATCCTCTGATCGTTAGCTGATCGCGGGGAACATAGCGGCCCGATCGGGATCGATACCAGGAGCCACACGTGGTAGCAGCGAGAGCATGATCTCCCTCCTGGCCCTGATTCCCTTCTGGCGACGCTCGATCAGCTCAAGCTTGGTCAGCGCGTTCAGGTCACGTGTGATTGTCTTGCCCTGCTTGCCTGCGTAAGCCTCCACCAGTTGCGGTGTCAGGGTTGGGATCCGGCCCCTTGGCATGAAGTGTTCAGCGGGAAGCGCCAGCACAAGATCCCGCTGTCGTCGGGCTGTGATCGTATGGGCATCGGAAAAGATCGAGTGGACGTAGTTTGTCCATGCCGCCTCCACGATCCATCCGTGTACTTCGTTCAACTGCTGCTGAAGTTCGCCCACGAGCCCCTCAATCGCGTAAGAAAGGAAGCGGCCCAGATCGCCACCCGACTTCGATGCGTATTCAAGCTCTCTGTAATACCTGGAGCGCGTTGCGTTGTAATGGTTCGATAGGAGGTGGGCGGCTACGGACGGGATACCGGCAGCGGTGAGGATGCCGAACTCCACAAGCCTCGCGGTACGCCCATTTCCGTCTCCGAAGGGGTGTATCCACGCGATGTAGACATGGGCTACAACAGCCTTCAAGACGGCGAGCATGAAGTCCTTCGCATGGTCCTCGCCCTCACTGCGGAAGTCCGGGCCGTTGAGCCACTCACACATAGACGCGACGAGGTACTCACAGTCAGACGCTGGTGCGCCCCGATAGGCACCTCCTACAACGACGCTCGACGTCCGAAACTCTCCTGGGGCCACATGGTCGGGCACCTCCAGGTCTTTCAGCACCATCCGGTTGAGGTCGCGCAGTCGGTCGGGGTTGATCTCAAATCGACTCCCTGAGTAGATCTCGCCCTCGATCAGAGAGATGGCTTGAATGATGTTCTCGAGCTCTTGCTGTAGGTACTTCTGGCTCTGCGGCAGTTCCAGCGTGCCCTCCACAGCTGCGACAGCTTGCTCCTCGCTCAGGCTATTGCCCTCGATCGCAGTCGTAGCTCGCGCGCCCTTGGCTAGATAAAGCTGCTCCATCTTCCGAGCCAAGTGGGGCGAAAGCGGGGTCTTTGAGAGGTGTCGGCACTTTGATCGCGCTTCGCCGATCTGCTCCCAGAAGGTCCAAGGAGATTTGCTGACGTCCAGCCGAAATGTGATCCACGGATGACTTTGCAGGTATCCCCTGTTGTCCTGATTTATGTCCAGCTGCAGCGGCAAAAAAACCCCTAGATCTAAGGGTAATCGAGATTATGCATCATTTTTTGTCCGCTGTAGTGTACCAAGCGATGGTCGTCTCTATGGCCGCCGACAGAGTCACGCCCTCGCCTAGCACCCGACGAAAACTCGCCGGTAAACCTCAGCTGGCCATGCTCGGCTCGATCGCAAGCGCCTGTGCGACCAGGTCGTGCACCTCTTTGCCGGCGCCAAGCGAGAGCGCGCGCCTAAGCGCATCGAGCGCGCCCTCACGATCCATCAGCTGCAGGCGCAGGCGCCCGAGACGCTCCCATGCGCCGGCGTCGGTTGGGCCGCGCAACGCCGCCCGCTCAGCGGCCTCCGCGGCGAGATCCGCGGCACCCATGTCTTCATAGATCCTCGCCGCGAAGCGATGGGCAGCCGGGCGGTTGCCATCAACGCGTGCCCAGTCACGCACGGCACGACCGGCCTCCTGGAGCTTGCCTGCGTTCCAGAACGCGAGCGTCATCAGCCGTAGCACCGCCACATTGCGCGGCTCGGCATCGCGGGCGTAGATGAGGCGCTGCGCGGCGAGCTCGTACTCGCCTTCGGCCATCGCCCGCTGGGCAGCGATCAAGAAGCGTTCGACGCGCTCCTCGGACGGATCGGGTTTTGAGAAGTCAACGAATTTCATGCTGCCAGCGGGCACGGTGCGGATGCCATGGCTGAACTTCACGCGCGCCCACTGCTGCACCTCCTCGCCTGCCGCCACTGGATCTGAGGAGAAGTAGATGCCAGCCACCGTTCCCACCCCCCACTCGGGATAGGTGAGGCAGCGGGCGTAGCGGTGGACGACCGAATGATCGGGAACGCGGCTGCCGAACGGATCGTTTTCGGCGCGATCTTTGGCCATCGCTCGCGCGCGCTGTTCGGCTTCATAGTTGCGCTTGCCGGCCTCCTCGCGCTCGCGGCGCGCGGCGGCGGCGCTGACCTTGACGGCGTTGGCTGAGACCTTGCCCCCCCGCGAGCCCTCCGCCAGGCGCTCGAGCTGATCGGCTGCCTCATTGATCGCCTTGAGGTGGCGCTCGTGCTCGAACTGACGGCCCTGCGGCGCCACGTCGGGGTGCCAGCGCTTGGCCATGCGCCTGCGCGCAAGCTGCACGTCGCGCTTGGTGAACGGCGGCTCGAGCTCCAGCAGGAGCAAGTGCTGCTCGACATCAAGAACGGTCGTAGGCATGACCCGACAACGTTAGCGAGCGACGGCGGGCAGGGGCGGGATTCTCTGGGTGGGCGGGCCTTCTATGCTGCGTGCCGATGTCCTCTCAGTACATCTTCACGATGCACCGCCTGTCCAAGGTGCACCCGCCGGACAAAACGGTGCTGGACAACGTCACGCTGGCGTTCTACCCCGGCGCGAAGATCGGCGTGCTCGGCTACAACGGCGCGGGCAAGTCCTCACTGCTACGAATCATGGCCGGCGTCGACGAGGAGTATCGCGGTGAGGCCGCGCTGGCGCCGGGGGCAACCGTGGGCATGCTCGAGCAGGAGCCCCACCTGGACGAGTCCAAGGACGTAAAAGGCAACGTCGAGGACGGCGTGGCCGAGACGAAGGCACTGCTCGACCGCTTCAACGAGCTGGCCGCCAACTACTCCGATGAGACGGCTGAGGAGTTCGGCAAGATCCAGGCCAAGATCGAAGCCGCCGACGCGTGGAACCTCGAGACGCAGCTCGAATACGCGATGGATGCGCTGCGCCTGCCGCCGCCGGACGCAGACGTGAGCAAGCTCTCCGGCGGCGAGCGCCGGCGCGTGGCGCTCTGTCGTCTGCTGCTGCGCGCGCCGGACCTGTTGCTGCTGGACGAGCCCACCAACCATCTGGACGCGGAGTCGGTTGCGTGGCTGGAGCAGCACCTGTCCGAGTACAAGGGCGCGATCGTGGCGGTCACCCACGACCGCTATTTCCTCGACAACGTCGCCGGCTGGATCCTCGAGCTCGACCGCGGGAAGGGCATCCCCTACCAGGGCAACTACTCCAGCTGGCTGGAGCAAAAGCAGCTGCGCATGGCCCAGGAAGAGCGCACGGAAAAGGGCCGTGAGCGCACGATTGCGGCCGAGCTCGATTGGGTGCGCACGAACCCCAAGGGCAAACGCACTAAGTCCAAGGCGCGTCTCGCCCGCTACGAGGAGCTGGTCGCCGAAGAGGCCAACGTCAAGCTGGACGAGGTCCAGATCCACATCCCGCCGGGACCGCGCCTCGGTGGCAAGGTCCTGACCGCGACCGACGTCTCGAAGGGGTTCGGCGACCGCCTGCTGATCGAGTCGCTGTCGTTCGATCTGCCCCGCGCGGGCATCGTCGGCGTGATCGGCGCCAACGGCGCCGGTAAGACGACGCTGTTTCGGATGATCACGGGAGACGAGCACCCCGACAGCGGCAAGCTCGAGCTCGGCGACACCGTCCAGCTCGCCTACGTGGATCAGTCGCGCGACTCGCTCAACCCAGAGAAGACCGTGTGGGAGGAGATCTCAGAAGGCTACGAGCACATCAAAGTGGGCGAGCGCGAGGTCAACTCGCGCCAATATACGGCTGGCTTCAACTTCAAGGGCTCAGCTCAGCAGGCACGCATCGGCAAGCTCTCCGGCGGCGAGCGCAACCGCGTGCACCTCGCCAAGCTGCTGCGCAGCGGCGGCAACCTGCTGCTGCTAGACGAGCCCACCAACGACCTCGACGTCGACACCCTGCGCGCGCTGGAGAACGCGCTGCTGGCGTTCCCCGGTTGCGCGATCGTGATCTCCCACGACCGCTGGTTCCTCGATCGCGTGGCAACGCACGTGCTCGCGTTCGAGGGTGACTCGCAGGTGACGTGGTTCGAGGGCAACTTCGAGGCCTACGAGGAGCACCGCCACGCCACGCTCGGAGCAGCCGCCGACCGCCCCCACCGCATCACCTACAAGCGGCTCGTACGTGGCTGAGACGCAGCCCGGCGAGGCGCCTGCTGAGGCAGTCGCCACCTCGCTCGCCGAGGCTGCCGATGGCTCGCCAACCACCAAGTTCGATCGCGACACCGCCGTGTGGCGCGAAGCCGAATCGCACTCCGGCGTGGTGTTCGGCGCCGAGATAGCACCCGACTGGCGTGCCGGGCGTGGACCGCACGGCGGCTATCTCGCGGCGATGCTGCTGCGCGCGCTGATCGAGACCATCGCAGACGACGCCCGTGCGCCGCGCTCGCTGACGATCCACTACGCCCGCGCGCCCGAGCATGGCCCTGTTCAGATCAGCACCACAATCGAGCGGCAGGGGCGCTCGCTGAGCACACTCTCAGCGCGGATGCAACAGGATGGCGAGCTGGTCGCGATCGTAGTGGCGGCGTTCTCGAAGCCGTGGGGCGGACCGGAGCTCTCCGACGTGCAGATGCCTGCGGTCGCGCCGCCCGATCCTTCGCGCGAGGGCATCAAGATGATCAAACGCGGTGGTCCTGAGTTCGCCAACCACATCGTCCTGCAGCCACGCATCGAGGGCAGCGTGTTCGCGGGCGATGAGCAGCTGATGCAGATCCGTGGTTGGATTGGGCTCGCCGAGCCGCGCCCGATCGACGCGCTGTCGCTGGCGTTCTTCAGCGACGCCTTGATCCCAGCTCCATACATGCGCATGTCCGAGCCCGCTGCCGTGCCCACGGTCGACCTGACCGTGCACTTTCGTGAGCGCATGCTGCCGGCGGCCAACGCCGACCCACAAGAGCTGTGCTTGGCGCAAACCACCACCGAGCTGGTCCACGACGGCTTCTTTATCGAGGACGGCTTGATTTGGGCCACGGACGGGACGCTCTTGGCGCACTCGCGCCAACTCGCGATCGTGATCCCATTCGCGAAACGTTAGGCTCGAAGTTCAACCGCACCCCAACAGCGAGGCGTGAAAGCAATGGCCGACTACACAGCAAAGAAGATCAGTGAGATGGAGGCAGCCCATGGCGGCGGCTTCGTCAAGGCGAGAGCCGAGCTAGGCGTCACGGCTTTCGGATTTCAGGTGATCCAGCTCCCGCCTGACTACAGCGACTACCCGGAACACGATCACGCGGAAAGCGGCCAGGAGGAGGTCTACCTGGCGATCAGCGGCTCGGGATGGATGGACGTGGCGGGTGAGCGCGTAGACATGGACACAGAGACGTTCGTGCGCGTCGCTCCTGACCCGAAGCGCAAGGTACACGCGGGCCCCGAGGGGCTACGCATGCTGGTCATCGGCGGCTGCCCCGGCGAGGCGTACAAGGTCGCGGCGGGCACCGAGCTCGCCGCCGCCGCCAGCTAGAGGCTAGCCGCGCACCGCCTGCGCCTCGAGCGTTTGCTTAACGACGTTCGTGCCCTGCTGCATCAGCGCGGCGGTGCGCTCGGCTAGGTCATTCGGGAGCAGGTCCGCCGTCCAGACGAAACGGCTT
>DATBYJ010000194.1:0-16676 GCA_036513795.1 Solirubrobacteraceae bacterium
ACGCGGTGGCGATCGTCCCGACTGGGACGGTGACGTTCGTGCTGACCGATGTCGAGCGCTCGACCTTGTTGTGGGAAGAGCGGGGCGAGGTGATGGCGGGGGTGATGGCGCGCTGTCATAACCTGCTCGCTGAGACTATGCGGGCGCATGTCGGGGTGCTTCCGGAGGAGCAGGGCGAGGGTGACAGTGCGGTCGGCGTGTTCGTGCGAGCCTCAGATGCGGTTGCGTGCGCACTCGATCTACAACGGGCTCTAAGAAACGAGCCGTGGCCTGAGGGCGTGGACCTACGCGTGCGTGTTGCGCTGCACACCGGTGAGGCCATGCTGCGCGATGCGCGCAACTACACCGGGCCCTCGATTCATCGCTGTGCTCGGCTGCGGGCGATCGGACATGGGGGGCAGACGCTGCTGTCTCGGTCGACGTACGAGCTGGTGGCAGGCGGCCTGCCCGACGGGGTCAGCGTGCGTGACCTCGGTGCGCATCGGCTGCGCGACCTAGCGCGGCCGGAGCAGGTGTACCAGCTGTGCCACGCCGACCTACTCGACGACTTTCCGCCGCTGCGCTCGCTCTCGGCCCTCCCGAACAACCTGCCCGTCCAGCTCACCAGCTTCGTCGGCCGCGAGGCCGAGATCGCCGAGGTTCGCGAGCTGCTCGGCTCCTCGCGCCTGCTCACTCTGACCGGAGCGGGCGGCAGCGGCAAGACACGGCTGGCCTTGCAGGTGGCCGCCGAGACGCTTGACGATCACCCTGACGGCGTGTGGTGGGTCGATCTGGCGCCGATCAGCGATTCGGCGCTGGTGGCAAGCGCGGTTGCAAGTGCGCTTTCGATTCGCGAGTTTCCGTCGCAGCCGGTGATCGACACGCTGACGGCGCAGCTGGCCGAGCGCCGGTTGTTGATCGCACTCGACAACTGCGAGCACCTGCTGGGCGCGTGCGCCGAGTTGGCGGCGGCGCTGCTCGAGGCGTGTCCCGGCGTTGTGATCCTGGCGACGAGCCGCGAGTCGCTGGGGGTCGAGGGAGAGCAGAGCTGGCGGATTCCCTCGCTGCAGGTTCCGCAAGACGGGCTGTCGGGAGCAGCGCTCGCGGAGGTCGAAGCGATCCAGCTGTTCTGCGATCGGGCGCGACAGGTGCGGCCAAATTTCGCGTTGGTGGACGCAAACGCGCAGGCGGTGGCGACGATCTGCCGCCGCCTGGACGGGATCCCCCTGGCGATCGAGCTGGCGGCGGCACGCGTGCGGCTGCTGACGCCGCAGGAGATCGCCGATGCGATGCGCGAGCGGTTCATGCTGCTGACGGGGGGCTCGCGCACGGCGATGCCGCGGCAGCGCACCCTCGAGGCCTCGGTCGACTGGAGCCACGACCTGCTGAGCGCGGCGGAGCAGACACTGTTCCGGCGTATCTCCGTGTTCGCCGGCGGCTGGACGCTCGATGGGGTCGAGGCGGTTTGCGCCGGCGCTGGCCTGGAGGTCGTTGAGATCCTCGACCTGCTCGCGAGCCTCGTTGACAAGTCGCTCGTGCAGGCCGAGGAGCAGGGGGTCAAGACTCGCTACGCGCTGCTGGAGACGGTCCGTGTGTACGCGCGGCAGAAGCTCAGCGACGCCGATGAGGCGGCGCTCGTGCGCAACCAGCACCTCGACTACCACCTGCGGCTCGCCGAGTCCGCAGAGCCGGACCTGTTCGGCGCGCGCCTGGAGCAGTGGCTGGGGCCGCTGACGACGGAGCTGGACAACTTCCGCGGCGCACTCGGATGGGCGGTCGATGCGGGGCGCGTCGAGGAGGCACTGCGGCTCGCCTCTGCGCTGTGGTTGTTCTTCGAGGCGCGTGGCCATTGGCGCGAGGGCAGGAGCCACCTCGAGTCGGCGCTCGCAGCAGAGGGTGCGCGGGGGCTCCCTCGGGCGAAGGCGCTGATTGCCGTGGGCCACATCGGGACGATCGCAACCGACTGGGTAGCGACGCGGCGCTTCGCCGAGGAGGCGCTCGCGATCGGCCGAGAGGTGGGTGACGAGGTCACGGTGGGTCGAGCGCTAGATCTGATCGGATGGGCACTTATCTCGCTCGAGCCGGAGGCCGCCATGCCCGTGCTCGAGGAGAGCATCGCGATCACCCGCACCCTCCGGGATGCCTGGTTTCTGGCCGATGGGCTGTATGGAGCCGGCTTTCTGGCAACGGTTAGCGGGCAACTCAAGGCAGCGCCTCCGCTGCTCGAAGACGCCCTCGCGGTATCGCGTGCGGCGGGCAACCTGCTCGGCATCCGTGAGTCGCTCACCTGGCTCGGTCTTAACGCGACGCTGCAGTGTCGATTCGCAGAAGCAGAGGCGATGCTGCAGGAGGCGCTCGCGCAGGCGCGTTCGCTCGGCGACCCGCTGTTCGCGATGGTCGATCTCGGGTTCCTCGGCTTCACCAAGATCCGCACCGGGGAGTGGGCGGCCGCGCGAGCGCACATCGAGGAGTCGATTGCCTTGGGCGTGCGTATGGCTCACGATGCCACGCCGCTGATGCAGTGGAATCTGGGACTGCTGGAATACGCCACCGGCGAGCTCGGGCGCGCGGAGGCGCTGATGAGTACGGCGTTGCCGGCGACGCGCGCCAGCAATTACGCCGTCAACACCGTCAGCGCGCTGCTGATCACAGCGGCCGCCCAGCTGGCGCGCGGAGAGACGGCGCCGGCCGTGGGCGCGATCGAAGAAGCGGTGCTCGTCGCGCGCGAAAGCGGGAACCCGTTGGCGATCGGGACCGCGCTCGAGGCGCAGGCACAGCTGGCCCGCGAGGCCGGCGAGATCTCCGGAGCCGAGGAGCTGTTGCACGAGGCGCTGCGCGCCTTCTATGAGGCCGGCGACCCGAGCGGCGTCGCGGACGTGCTCGAGTCGCTGGCTGCGCTCGTCGGCGAGCTGCAGAACGAAGAGCAGGCGGTTCGCTTGCTCGGTGGCGCAGATGCCATTCACGCCGCCGTGGGCTGCGTGCGCTTCCCCGTGCGTCAGCCTAGCTACGACGCGCAACTCATCGCGCTGCGCGAAGCGCTCGGCGAGGACGCCTTCGCGGCGGCGTGGTCAGCCGGCGCATCGCTCGCGCTCGACGATGCGGTCGCCTACGCCGAGCGTGGCCGCGGAGAGCGCAAGCGGCCGTTGCGCGGCTGGGAGAGCCTGAGCCCGGCCGAGCTACGGGTCGTGCAGCTCGTCGCCGAGGGCCTGACCAACCCTCAGATCGGCGAGCGCCTGTTCATCTCACCTCGTACCGTCCAGGCTCACCTGTCTCATGTGTTTGCCAAGCTCGCCGTCTCATCGCGAGCCGAGCTCGCGGCACAAGCGGCGCGACGAGAGCTTTAGCTCTCTATCCAGCCGGCAGCACCGCCGCCGAATACGCCACTGCCGCCGGCTCAAATACGCCATCTGGCAGATGTACCACCGGTTTCCGTCGGTCAATCTCGCTAGCAACGAGGCCAGGCCTCGCAGCAAACAAAGAGATCGGAGGACGCATGAGCCAGGAATTCGATGTGATCATTGTGGGTGCGCGCTGCTCGGGGTCGCCGCTGGCGGCGTTGCTCGCACGCCGGGGCGTCAAGGTCGCGCTCGTTGAGCAGGCCAGCTTTCCGAGCGACACCCTCTCGACGCACATCTTCGAGGCCCAGGCGCTGACGTTCCTGGACCGCCTCGGGGTCATAGAACAGATACGCGCGACCGGCGCGCCATTCGTCGACCGGGTCGACTTGCGCCAGGAGGACCTCGAGTTCGTGACTCCGATTCAGCTTCGTTCGGGCGAGATCGGCGGTACGGCCTCGGTGCGGCGGGTGCTGCTCGATCCGATCCTCGCTCAGACCGCTGCGGACGCGGGCGCCGATCTGCAGATGGCGAGCAAGGTGACGGCACTGGTCGAAGATCGAGGTCGAGTCACTGGCGTGCGGGTCGTGCAGGACGGCGCGGAGACGACACTCCGGGCTCGACTGGTTGTCGGCGCCGACGGTCGCAACTCGACGATCGCGAGCCTCGTCGGGGCTCGCAAGTACAACCTCACGCCGAACGAGCGATTCCTCTATTGGTCCTTCTTCGAAGGAGTCGAGCCCGATCCCGATCCGGCATTCGTGTTCCACCGCTGGGGCAATCGGATGGTGATCGCGACGCACGCCGACAGTGGCCTCTACCAGGTCATCCTGATCCCGGATCTCGTTGATCTCCCTCGCTTCCGGCAGGATCTGGAGGGCAGCTTCATGGAGTACGCACGCAGCTGCCGGCCCGTGGCGCAGGCGCTCTCGGGCGCGCGGCGGACCGGGAAGCTGTTTGGGATGCTGCGCTGGGAGGGGTTCTTCCGGGAGGCATCCGGCCCCGGCTGGGTGCTGGTCGGCGACGCCGGCAACTTCAAGGACCCGACACCCGGCCAGGGCATCCAGGACGCCTTCCGTCAGGTCGACGCGCTTGTGCCGGCGATCGCAACCGCGCTGGATCGTTCCGGAGAGGACATCGATCGCGAGATGGCGGCCTGGGGCAGCTGGCGAGACAAGGACGCGGCCGAGCACTATTGGCTCGCGACCGACATGGGTAAGGCCGGGTCGACGCCCGCGGTCGTACCCGAGATCGAGCGGCGACTGCTGGCCCAGGGCAAGATCGACACGTTCCTCGATCTGTTCTACAGCCACTGCTCGCAGCCCTCGCAAGTCTTCACCCCGCCACGCCTGCTGGGCGCCACCGCCAGGCTGTTGGCCCGTCGGGGATGCGACCGGCGCGCGCTGCTCGGAGAGGTGGGCACGCTCCTGGCTGAGGACTTCCAGCGAAAACGTCTGAACCGCAACCCGGTGTACGCCGTGGACACTGCGCTCGACGCTGGCCCCTCCGACGTAGACGACAGTGTCCTGCAGACCGCGGCGTGAAGGGCTCGATGGCCGACATCACCGGCCCCTGTGTACGCCGTCGAGCCTCCATGTCAAATCAAATGTTTAGTCGAAAGTCGAGTTGACAGATTGCGTAAGACCTGATTTATATGTCCGGGCGAGAGTTTTCTCGCCAAGCGGTGGAGGGATCGCTTGGGAGATTCGGGTCGAGCACGATGCGAGACCAATACGCAGGACGGAGGGGTCTGATGGAGATGAGACTGTTCGTTTGCCATGAGCACCGGATGCTTCGGGCATTGCACGGCCGCTGGCCGTATCGGCGCTCGCATTGCCGCCACGATCTGCACTGGCTCGTACGAGTGCAGTCACAGATCTACTGGTGCCCTAGCGCTCGCACGCATTCCCTCATGGGGTTGAGGGCGTGCACACGCAGACCCCACGGGGGTTGAGACGGGGGAAGAGGGGGCGCGGTCCCCTACAGGCCCGACAGTGAGGGGGGGCGGGTCTGTAGGGGCGAGCGCGCGTCGGCGGCGCTCGCGTTGGCGTTCAGCGCATGCGTCGCGATCGCGTCGGTCAGCTGCGGCCATGCCGCGCGTGGGAGGTCATGGCCCATGCCCTCCACCATCATCAGCTTCGCCCCGGGGATTGCTCGGGCGGTGGCGCGCCCACCGGACGGTGCTACCAGTGGGTCGGCACTGCCGTGGATGACGAGTGTTGGCGCGGTGATTGCGCCCAGCTGTGCGGTGCGGTCGCCCGAGGCGATGATCGCCGCGAGTTGACGTCCCGGACCGGCAGGATCGTGGTCGCGTTCGTAGCTAGCGAGTGCAATCGTCCTCAGGTCCTCCTCGTCGCGAGGTAGACCACGTGAACCGATCGTCTTGAACAGGCGTTCCATGTGTGCGATGAAGGCGTCGCGCCCCTGTGCAGGACGGCGCAGGAAGATCGAATACACCTTTAGCGAGGGCTGTCCGTGGCGGCGGCTGCCGGTGTTGGACATGATCGAAACCAGCGAACGCACCGACTCGGGGTGGCGGATCGCGAGTGTCTGGGCGATCATGCCGCCCATCGAGGCGCCGATTACGTGCGCGGGCGCGAGGTCCAGCTCGCGCAGCAGCCCGGCGGCGTCATCAGCCATGTCGCTGAGCGTGTAGCGCGCGGGGCGGCGCGAGCGCAACAGCAGCTCGGGGACGTTCGGCGGACGACCGCTGAGATGGGTGGAGCGGCCGATGTCGCGGTTGTCGAAACGGACCACGTGCAAGCCTCGATCGACCAGCTCCTGGCAGAAATCCTCCTGCCAGGCAAGCATCTGCGTGCCCAGGCCCATGATCAAAAGCGCAGTCGGGTCCGACCGATCGCCGAAGGTCTCGTAGCAAAGGTTGATGCCCCTGCCTACGTCGCAAAATTGCTCGGACACGATCTAGCGACTCTAGCGTCCGAGATCGGGGTAGGATCGACTGCAATGGCAGCGTCACCGGAATCGAGCAGCACAGCGGCGACTGCCGCGCCACTCGATCAGGGCGAGATCCGCAAGCTGTCGATTGACACGATCCGCGCCCTGGCGATGGACGCGGTGCAGAAGGCGAACGCCGGCCACCCCGGTACGGCGATGGCGATGGCGCCGGTGGGCTACACGATCTTCAAGCGCTTCCTGCACGCGAACCCTACCGACACGCACTGGCCGGGCCGTGACCGTTTCGTGATGAGCTCCGGTCACGCATGCATGCTGCAGTACGCGCTGCTTCACCTGTGCGGCTATCAGCTGGGCATCGAGGACCTACAGCAGTTTCGTCAGTGGGGCTCGCTCACTCCGGGCCATCCAGAGCGCGGCCACACGCAGGGCATCGAGGTCACCACGGGGCCGCTCGGGCAGGGCTTCGCCAACGCGGTAGGAATGGCGATGGCCGAGCGCTTCCTCGCCGAGCGCTTCAACCGCCCCGGGCACGAGCTGGTCGACCACCACGTCTACGTGATCTGCTCGGACGGCGATTTGATGGAGGGGATCAGCCAAGAAGCAGCCTCGATCGCGGGCAACTTCGCGCTCGGCAAGCTGATCGTCTGCTACGACGACAACCGCATTACGATCGACGGCACCACGTCGCTCTCCTTCGACGGTGAGAACCACACCGCGCGGATGCAGGCCGACGGCTGGCATGTGCAGCGGGTCGAGGACTCCGAGGACGTCGATGCGCTCCAGGACGCCATTGCGGTCGCTCGCCAGGAAACGGAACGCCCTTCGTTCATCTCGATCCGCTCCCACATTGCCTACCCAGCCCCGCACGCAATTGACACCGCCAAGTCACACGGTGCGCCGCTCGGCGAAGACGAGGTGCGTGCCACCAAGGAAGTGATGGGCTTCGATCCTGATCGCAAGTTCTGGGTGGACGAGCGCGTCTACGAGCACATGTCGCTGCGCGAGTCGGGGGCGACGGCGCAAGCGGCCTGGAACGAGAAGCTCGAGCAGTGGCGGGCTGCCTTCCCGGACATGGCGGCGGACTGGGACCTCGCATGGGCGGGGAAGCTGCGCGCGGGCTGGCGCGAGTCGCTACCGAAGTTCGCCGCCGGTGAGGAGATCGCCACTCGCTCGGCCGGGCAGAAGGTGATGGCGGCGTTTGCGGAGTATGGGCCAACGATGATCGGCGGCGCAGCCGATCTGGTCGAGTCGACCAAGACCCTGTTCGACGGTGCCGGCCAGTTCTCGAAGGTTCATGCTGGCCGCAACGTTCCCTTCGGTATCCGCGAGCACGGAATGGGCGCGATCGTCAACGGCGCGGCCGCCCACGGCGGCATCGTCAAACCGTACGGCTCGACGTTCCTGATGTTCTCGGATTACATGCGCGGTGCGGTGCGACTGTCAGCGCTGATGGGCCTGCCGGTGGTTTGGGTGTGGACGCACGACTCGGTGGCTGTCGGCGAGGACGGCCCGACGCACCAGCCGGTCGAGCACTACGCGTCGCTGCGGGCGATCCCGCACCTGTGGGTGATGCGTCCCGGCGACGCCAACGAGACGGCCGAAGCGTGGCGGGTGGCGCTCGAGCGCGAGGATGGCCCAACGGCGCTCTTGCTCTCACGTCAGAACGTGCTCGTGCTCGATCGCGAGCAGGTCGCGAGCGCGAGTGGCCTGGAGCGCGGCGCCTACGTGCTGTGGGACTCATCCGGCCCCGACCCGGAGATCATCTTGATCGCCACGGGCGCCGAGGTCCCGTTGACGCTCGAGGCAGGCAAAGCGCTGGCCGCGCAGGGCGTACGCGTGCGGGTCGTCTCGATGCCGTGCATGGATCTGTTCGAGGAGCAGAGCCAGGAGTACCGCGACGAGGTGTTGCCCGGAGCGATCAGGACACGGCTGGCGGTTGAGCCGGGCGCCACCATCAGCTGGGGAAAGTGGGTGGGTCTCGACGGCGACGTGCTCGGCCTCGACCGCTTCGGCGCGTCCGCGCCTGGTTCCACCGTGCTCGAGGAGCTTGGCTTCACCGCCGAGAACATCCTTGCGCGCGCGAGCGCTCTGCTTGAATCGAAACACTGACGCGCTAAAGACAGGAGACACGATGCCCTCCGACACACCCACCCCCCTCGAGCGCCTCTCCGATCTCGGCCAGAGCGTGTGGGTGGACTTCCTCTCGCGCGGGTCGATCCATGGTGGTCACCTGCAGGAGCTGATCGACGACTACTCCGTCGTCGGCGCCACCTCGAACCCGACGATCTTCGAGAAGGCGATGAGCTCGGGCGACGCCTACGACGAGCAGCTGCACGAGCTCGCTGCAGAACATGTGGATGTCGAGCAGGTGTTCTGGACGCTCGCCGAACAGGACATCAGGGACGCGTGCGATCTCTTCCGCCAGGTATGGGACGGCGGCGGCGGGCGCGATGGGTACGTCTCGCTCGAGGTCGATCCGCGGCTGGCCTACGACACCCTGCAGACCTATCGCGAGGCGATTCGCATCCACAAGAGCGTCGATCGCCCCAACCTGATGGTGAAGATCCCCGCCACCAAGCCGGGCCTTGCGGCGATCGAGGACGTGATCGCCAAGGGGCACTCGATCAACGTCACGCTGATCTTCTCGCTCCAGCGCTATGCCGAGGTCGCCGAGTCCTACATCCGCGGCCTCGAGCGGCTCGTCGCCGAGGGCGGCGACCCGCGCAAGGTGGCCTCCGTGGGGAGCTTCTTCGTCTCGCGCATCGACACAGAGGCCGACAGGCGCCTGGTGCAAGCAAACGCTCCCGAGCTGCAGGGCAAGCTCGCGATCGCCAACGCGAGGCTCGCGTACGCGCACTACCTCGAGGCGTTCAGCGGTCCGCGCTGGGAGTACCTGGTGGGCAAGGGCGCCTCGCCGCAACGGGTGCTGTGGGCTTCCACCTCGACCAAGAACCCCGCCTATGCCGACACCCTGTATGTCGATGAGCTGATCGGCTCGGACACCGTCAACACGATGCCCGAGGAGACGATCATGGCGTTTCAAGACCACGGCGAGCCGCAGTCGCGGCTGGAGCGCGACCTCGAGGGCGCACGGCAGGTGTTCGCCGATCTCGAGCGCGTCGGTGTGGACTACGACGATGTCACGGAGACGCTCGAGCGTGAGGGCGTGGAGAAATTCTCAGCCTCCTTCGAGGAGCTGATCGAGTCGCTGCGCACCAAGCAGAAGTCGCTGGCGCCGGCCTAGAAACAGGTTCTCAAGGGTACGGCAGCGGCACCAGCACGCGGATCGTCAGCGGTCCCGACGGGAACTCCTTGGCGTGGACGGTGAAGACTCGGAAGGACTTACCGTTGTAGGTGTAGGGGCCACTGGCGGCGACGGTCCCCGTAACCGGGCCGAGGCTGTTCTTTACGAGCTGGTTACCAGGGCTCATATACATGAGCACCTTCAGCCCTGCCAACCTTCTGGTCAGCCGCAGATAGCCTTCGTCGTCCTGGATCGACAGCACAAAACCGCCGATCGTGTGACCGTGGAGCGTCAGCGGCGCGACGACGGGAGCAAGTACGTAGGGGCCGCCGACATCGGCGAGCAGCTGGGCGCCCGCGCTTACACGCAAGCGCACGATGTGATGGTTGAGTAGCGCCTTGATCGCAAGTTCCGTCGCTGCGGGGTCACGATTGGCGACCGCTTCCAGCAGTGCCTTGTTGTGCTGAACACGGCGAATCTGCTTGCGCGCGCTACTGCCACTCTCGCCCCTGTAGATGCGCTCAGCGACGTGCATGAGTGTGTTCACGGTCGTGTCCTCGCGCGTTCGACCGCACAGCGCGTGGGTCGTGTTGACGGGGATCAGCAGGTAGATACGAGCGGCACCCGCGGGGTAGATCTTCGCGGGGAGCGAGCTGAACTGGTAGCTGACGCGGTTGAACGTGAGCGCGCCTTCCTTGCTGAGTGTCCCAGCTGGGAGTGCCACCGAACCAGCGATGCTTTGTCCGTTGGCCCGCAGGTCGACCTCCCCTTGCGTGATACCCCCCGCCTCGATCAAGAAGCCGCTGTCGGCCCAGACGCTCGTCATGTAGTTGGCAATCGGGGATCCGCTCGAGCCGAGCAGCGTTCCGTGTAGCGGCGCCATCGCGCCCCCGCCAACGCTGATGAAGGTCTGACCGCCACGCGTCACTTGTAGATTCGTCATGTGTCCGGTAGCAAGCAGCGCAGCCGCGGCAGTTTCCGCGCCAGCTTTGTTGCCTGTTTCCACAGCTTCGCGCAGCGCGGGAGAGTGGGTGATCATGTACTGGGCGCTGGCCGTCCGTTCGCTGAGAACACCCTCGCGGTAGACGCGGCTAAGAACGCTCGCAAGCGTGTTTACGACCGTCGCCGCGCAGCTTTGGGCTTTGCCAGACGTGGGGGTCAGCGTGGCAATACCCACGTTTGCATCACTGTCTTTGAGCGTCGAGCCGCAGCCGGCAAGCGTGGCAGTGAGCAGCACAAGACTCGCTGCGCGAGCGATCCGCGCGCGGCCCCCGATCGACGGTATCTCCACCGGCGGAACCATCGTTGCGGATCTTAAGCCCCCGCTAATGAAGGCATGAGACTCCTGCTAGGCGTGCGCTTGGGGTAACGTCGTGTGCGTGGCGCTCGCATTGATCACCGGGGCATCCACCGGAATCGGCCGCGCGAGCACGCTTCGCCTGGCGGCTAAAGGCTGGACGGTGCTGGCGGGGGTACGCGACCCGGCTGCCGGCGAGCGGTTGCTTACCGAGGTCGTTACTCCAGGCAGGGTTATTCCCCTGCAACTGGAGGTGACAGATTCCGTGCAGATCGCGCAGGCCGTGGCGCGCGTGGATCAGGAGAGCGCCCAAGGGGGCGCGTCAGTGAGCGGCGGCCTGGATGCACTGATCAACAACGCCGGCATCGGTGTGGGCGGGCCGCTCGAGCTGGTTTCACAGGAGGATCTGCGCCGGCAGTTCGACATCAACGTGCTCGCCCAGGTGGCGGTCACGCAGGCGATGCTGCCGGCGCTGCGCCGCGCGCATGGCCGGATTGTGTTCGTGTCCTCGATTGGGGGTCGGGTGGCGACCCCGTTCCTCGCGCCTTACGCTGCCTCCAAGCACGCCGTCGAGGCAATTGGTGACGCGCTGCGCGTCGAGCTGCGCAGCTCCAACATCCAGGTGACGCTGCTCGAGCCAGGGTCCGTGGCCACGCCGATCTGGGACAAGGCGCGCGCGGATGCCGACGCTGTCAGCATCCCCCCCGAGCTCCAGGCCGAGTACGGGGACGTGCCGGCGGCGATGAGCAAAGCGCTTGAGGACACCGAGCGACGTGGCGTCTCTCCAGAAGTGGTGGCCAAGACGATCGAGCGCGCGCTCACCGCCCGGCGGATGAAGGCTCGCTATCTCGTCGGCACGGACGCCAAGGCGATGCTCGTCATCAGGCGCCTGCTGTCCGACCACCTGTTCGACCGGTTCATACGGCGGGCGCTGGGGGTGTAGTCGCGCAGTGGAGTTCCAGACGCTCTCATCAGGCGGGCAGAGCTATGTCGTCTCGACAGCGGGGGAAGGTCCCGACATCGTGCTGCTGCACGGCTTTCCGGACACTCCCTACTCGTGGTCAGGGATCGAGGCGGAGCTCGTGCGCGCGGGCTGGCGCGTGTCGGTGGCGTGGCTGCGCGGCTACCACCCCGAGACGATCGTGCCCGGCCGTGGCTATGACCCCGAGACGATCGGTCGCGACGCGCTCGGGCTGCTGGACGCGATCGGCGCGTCTGAGACCGTGCTCGTCGGTCATGACTGGGGCGCGCTGATCGCCTATAACGCGGCGTCGCTTGCTCCTGAGCGCATGCGCGCGCTCGTGACGATCGCGATCCCGCACCCGAGTGTGCTGCAGCGCTCCCCCGCGGCGATTTGGGCGGTGCGGCACTTCTTCGCTTTGAAGCTCCCGTGGTCGGCGCGAGTGTGCCGGCGCAACGACTTCGCCTACCTCGAGCGGCTGTACCGGCGCTGGGCGCCCAGCTGGTCTGGGCCGGCGCGCGATCAGACGCTCGCCGACGCGAAGCGGGCGCTGTCCACACCGGCCACGCTCGAGGGTGCGATCGGCTACTACCGCGATCTGCCGCTAGGCGGTCCTCCGCCTGCCCTCGCAAAGGTGCCGGCGGTCCCAGGCTTGATCGTCGGTGGGACTGAGGATCTAGCCGACGCCGAGCTCTTCACGCGCACCGCCGAGCGGATGCCTGCGCCCAGCAGAGCGCTGCTTGTCGACGGCGCCGGGCACTGGCCCCATCGCGAGCAGGAAGCGCTGGTGATGGGCGAGATGCAGCAGTTCCTCGCCCAGATCAGCGCGTAGAACCTGTTCTTAGGCTGCGCTGTCTCCGGGTGCTCGCTCACGCAGGCGGTGGATAAACCGCCAGCCAAGCGAACAGGCTGGTGGTGGCGGCCTGCGTCTGCAGCATCCCCGGTTGGGCATCCGCGGGCGGCAGCGTTTCACCGCCCCATGAGAGTAGATAGAGGCCTTCGCCGTTGATGGCCCCAGTCTGTGCGTCGTGTGCATTGGCTGCCGCCATCCGGTACAGCGTGGTGTCGCCTTCCAGCGCATATAGCGCAAGCATCCACTGCAGGTAGATGGCGTCGTATTGCGGCGAGAAATCGAGCGTGTAGCCGAAGCGGCGCAGCGCAGTGGCCTTCAGCTCATCCGCGCGTTCGCATTCGGAGGGCGTGCCTGTGAGATGGCACAGCAGCGCCTGCGCGTAGATCAGCGGCCCCTCGATGTAATCGACTGGGGTATCGCTGACGCTGCTGTCCGCGTACAGCCCTTCGCTTGAGGCGAACCCGGCGGTGTTCGCCCAGGCGAGGAACTTGCGGGCCTGCTCCAGCGCGAACGTAGACGCGGTCTGTTGGTAAACGAGCGCGGCCAGCAGCGTGTCGGCGGCGAGCGCCGGACCCGACTTATAGGGGTGATCTGTGTCCCACCAGATGCCGCCTCCGTTCGGGTCCCAACCGGCGGCGGCGATGTAACGAAGCGCGCGTTGGGCGTCTGTCAGATAGCGGTGTGTGCCAGTCGCACGAAAAGCCTGCATGAATGCGATCCCCCACCAGCCATTGTCATCGAACCACGTCTCCGTGTTCGCTTCGCGGTCGCCGGGGTAAGGCGAGTAGCCGGGCACCGGGTGCAGCCCTCGATTCAGATAGCGCTCCGCGCCCGCTGCGAAGCTGGCAAGAGCGTGTCGGTTCGCGGCGTTTGGCTGGGCGATTGCAATTGCGTCCAGCGACTCAAACAGCGGCACGCTGTCCCAGATCGTCGCCAGCGGATAGCGCTTGTGGTCACCCAGGCGAGAGTCATACCAGCCGAGTCGTCGATCGCGCCAACGCCTCTGCGTCTGCGCCACGCCGGCGCGAGCCAGGCTCAGATAGTGCTGCTGCGTCGCTGTCAGGGCGACCGGCGCCGGTGCTGTCGTGCTTGCTGACCGCGAGGATGCCAGCGCTGACCCCGCACAGCAGGGCGCGAGTGTGAGCGTGGACAGAATGAGCGTGAGCGTCCGCATGAGCGTGCAAAGCCAGGCACCCTCCTAACCCGGCAGGTATTGGATCGGCGCGGTGCGTGGTTAGGATGAGTTGTCGTGCCTGCGTCTGGATTTGCTCCCCCGCCGGCCCCGCCGTCGGAACGGGGGGCATGGTTGCTTGCCTGCGCGATTGCGGTGGTAGGGGTTGCGGTCCTCGTGCTGGTGCTCACTGGCGTCGTTGGCAGCACACGTGTGGTACTGCCGCCAGCGGTCCGGGCCGCGGCGCCGACACCCGTTGCTGTGTCTGCCTCATCGGTTAGCACTGCTGGAGTAGCGCCACGCGTGCATGCGGCGATCGTCGCGCGACCCTCGCCCGCGCAGCAGCGCCTGGAGGCCAGACGCGCCCTCGACAAGACACAGACGCATATATCCAGGGCCTGGATGGAAGGCTTCTACCCGATCTACTCCGTCGCGCAGAGCACGTTCGGCGTCAACTGGCTGCTGCTAGCGTCGATTCACAGGCAGGAGAGCGCCTTCTCGACTGCCGCGGGGATCTACCACGGCCTAAACTTCGCTCACTGCTGTGGCGGGCCGATGCAGTTCAACGTCACCAATGGCGGGGCGGGCACTGTATCTACGTGGGATCTGGTCGCCGACTCCTACACCTACGGCAAGCGCCCTGCCCACTACGACCACATGACGAGCAGGCACCCGTCCATCTATGACGACTTCGACGCGATCATGGCCGCCGCTCACCTACTGTCAGCCGATGGCGCGGAATACGCGCTGAATGAATCGGCGTGGGACGCCGCGTATGACTATTACGGCCACGATGCGTCCGGTGTCACCTATGCCGACCAGGTGCTAGCGCGGGCGATCGAGTGGTCCCAGCACGGTTTCTGCATCAACTGCGGGATCGAACCAAAAATGGTGGAAGCGGTGCAGGCGGCCTACGGGGCGCCGGTGCTCACCGCGCTCGAAGCCGAAGCAGCGAAAGCGCAAGCGGCGCGACATGCCAAAGGTCGCGCCGCCAAGCGCTGACTCTTAGCTGGCGCTGGCCTGCGCGATGAGCTCGCCGGCGACGCGGTCGGTCGCCTGAGCCGTCCCGCCGACCAGTCTGCGCGAGAGCTGTGCGCGCCGGAAGTAAAGCGGCGCGTCGTGCTCCCAGGTAGCGCCGATGCCACCGTGCACGGAGATCATCGTGCGGGCTGCTGTGTCGAGCGCACGCCCGCCGACGGAGCGAGCGGCACTGGCGGCGAGGGGGAACTCATCCGGCGCGCCGTTGCGGGCCCAGCCTGCGTAGTAGAGCAGCGAGCGGCCGTTCTCGAGCTGGCGGAGCACCTCTGTGAGGGAGTGCTTGACAGCCTGATAGGAGCCGATGGCACGCCCGAAGGTGAAGCGCTCCTTGGCGTAAGCGACGGACACGTCGAGCGCTGTCTCGACGCTGCCGAGCGACTCAGCGGCGATTAGCGCCTGCGCGAGATACCAGGCGGCAGCGAGCGACTCCTCGGGTGCGTCGAGCAGGATCGCCTCGGCACCCTCGAGCGAGACATGGCCGAGCGAGCGGGTGGAGTCATAACGGCTGACCGCCTCGATGCTGACGCCACTGGCGTCCGCCTCGATCGCAATGCCGACGGGCTTGCCGTCAAGCAAAGCGGTGCCGACGAGCAGGTCAGCGCCGGGCGCGTCGGGTACGAAGGCAAAGCTGCCGCTGACCGACACGCGTCCCTCGCCTGCACGCGTGGTCGTTGGCAGCGCGGCGCGGGCGAGTCCTTTGGCTTGGTCGGCGCTCCAGCGCGCGTCCAGCTCGCTGGGTGGCTGGGCCGGTAGATAGGCAGCACGGCGATCGCCGGTAGCCAGGTCGCCCAAGAGCTCAGAGGCGTTGGGCGCATCGCTGAGGATGGCGGTCGCGGGCAGGTGTCCGAGCAGGGGGATGCCGGCAATCACACGGCCGCACTCGCCGAGCACGAGCATCGCGTCGAAGGCGTCGAGGCCGGCACCGCCGTGGGCTTCGTCGATCAACAGGCCGGGCCAGCCGGCCTCCTTGGCGGTCGGCCACAGGTCGGGCATGGCCGACTGGTCACCGTCGAGTGCCTCACGGGCGGCTTCGAGCGTCTTGAAGCGCGAGAGCGCGCCACGGGCGGCCTCGCGGAGGAACACCTGCTCGTCTGAAAGCGCGAGATTCATACTGCTGCTCCTTCCTTGGAGCGCAGCTCCGAGAATGGGATGCCCTTGTCCAGGCGCGGCTCGGGGGGAAGCCCGAGCACGCGCTCGCCGATGGTGTTGCGCAGGATCTCTTCGGTGCCTCCGGCTGACTTCAGGCCGGGAAGGAAGGAGATCATGTAGGCCCACTCGCTGTCCTCGTCGAGTGCGTCAGGGCCAACGACGTCGGTGATGAGGTCGCCGGCCTTGATTGCGCCGGCGACGATCGTGACCTTGGCGAGGCCAGCCTCGGGGCCGGGGATCTGACCCTTCTGCAGCGCTGTGAGGGTGCGGTAGCCGGTGAAGCGCACGGCGAGCAGCTCGCTTGCGATCTCGCCCAGCTGGTGGCGCACCTCGGGGTCGCGGCGGGCATGCTCGTCAGCGGCGATGGCACCGGCGAAGCGAGTGGAGTTGTAGCCCATGCCCTCGCTGCCGAGACCGATCGTGACGCGCTCGAACATCAGCGTCGTGAGCGCCGTGCCCCAGCCGTTGCCGACGCCGCCGACGACGGCGCTGGCGTCGACCGCGAGATCGTCGAAGAAGACCTCGTTGAACTCGGCCTCGCCGGAGATCTGGCGCAGGCCGCGCACGGTCACGCCCTCGGCGTCCATTGGCACGATGAACATCGTCATGCCCTTGTGCTTGGGGACGTCGGCGTCGGTGCGCGCGAGCAGCAGGCCGTAGGAGGCGAACTGCGCGTTGGTCGTCCACACCTTCTGGCCCGAGAGCCGCCAGCTGCCGTCCTCCTGGAGACGCG
>DATBYJ010000195.1:0-24728 GCA_036513795.1 Solirubrobacteraceae bacterium
GGGATGGGTAGCGCAGTGGCAGCCGAGGCGATTGTTGAGCGTCCGGAGCGCTCGCAGGGCACGACGCCGGCGGAGGTGGCTGTCCCTGCACCGGCATCGGCGGCGGCCCCTGCACCGGCAGAGACGAGCGCGCCGACCGTGCAGACAACGTCGACAGCGGTAACGTCGACAGCGGTCGAGGAGACCCCCTCGGCGGACAGCTCGCAGGCAGCCGTTGTTAGGAACCTGGAGTCTGTGTCTGCGGTGTGGCCTGCGGTGGTGGAGCTGGTGCGCGCCGAGCACAGTCTGCTGGGAGCAGTGATCTGCGAAGCGTGGCCGATCGCCGTGGACGGCGATGACCTGACGCTGGCGTTTGCGTCGAGCGCCCAGTTCCTGAAGAAGAAGGCGGAGGATCCCAACTACAGGGCGGCAGTGAGCGAGGCGCTGCGCTCGATTGCGGGTGGACGCTGGCGTCTGTCGTATGAGCTGAGCGATGAGCTGGCGGGCGTGGATCGGCCCGGCTCGTCGGAGCACTCGGAGGAGGAATGGGTGGCGCGCTTCATGCAGGAGTTCAATGCGGAGGAGGTCGCCGAGTGGGGATCGGGAGACGGCGCGCAGGCTGGGCTTGACGGTGCGTCCGAGCACGCGGGCGGCGTAGGACCTGTGATCAGCAACGAGAAAGGCGTGTGATGGGAAAGCAGCCGCGGATGCCGAACATGCAGCAGATGATGGCGCAGGTGCAGAAGATGCAGAAGGACATGGAGCTCGCTCAGGAGCAGCTGAAGAGCGAGGTGGTGGAAGCGTCGGCGGGCGGCGGCATGGTGACGGTGAAGGTGAGCGGCGATCTGGTGCTCCGCGAGGTGAAGATCGACCCGTCGGCGGTGGACCCGGACGACGTGGAGATCCTCTCTGACATGGTGTTGGCGGCGGTCAATGAGGCGCTGCGGATGGCGCAGGAGCTGGCGGAGAGCAAGATGGGCGGTGCGACGGCGGGTCTCGATCTGGGCAGTCTCGGTGGTCTCGGCCTGCCGGGCATGTGATGAAGCTGGTTCTGTGAGCACTTCCTATGCGCCGCCGGTGCAGCGACTGGTGACGGAGCTGTCGAAGCTACCTGGTGTGGGCAGTCGCACGGCGCAGCGCCTGGCGTTCCACATTCTGCGTTCCTCGGGTGAGGATGCGAGCGCGCTGGCGCAGGCGATCGTGGAGGTGAAGGAGAAGATCGGGCTGTGCGAGGTGTGCTTCAACCTGACGGACGAGACGCGCTGTCGCATATGCCAGGATGCGCGCCGCGATCAGGGCTTGGTCTGTGTGGTGGAGGAGCCAAGCGACGTGATCCCGATGGAGCGCACGCACGAATATCACGGCGTCTACCACGTGCTGGGCGGCGCGCTGTCGCCGATCGACGGGGTCGACCCAGAGGATCTGAAGATGGCGGAGTTGTTTGCCCGGGTGAGCGCGTCGGAGGCTGGTGTACGGGAAGTGGTGCTGGCGACGAACCCCACTACGACAGGCGAAGCGACCGCCCTGTATATAGCCCAGGAGTTGCGCGAACGCGCGCCGGAGGTGAAGGTGACGCGGCTGGCGAGTGGTCTACCGGTGGGCTCTGATCTGGAGTACGCGGATGAGGTGACGCTGGGTAAGGCGTTCGCCGGCCGGCGGGCTGTGTAGAGGAAGAGCTATCGGATGACAATCTCGAACTAAGCATTCATTCCGAATTTGCACCCGCCGCTAATCCGATTTGGTCGAGCAATCTATTCCGGATTGGTAGAGTGCACTACTCCGATGTCGTCGCATGCAAACAGCAGGTAGGAGGAGTAGATCGTGGCGCTGATCGCCCGTGGGATCGAGCATGAGTTGCTTGACATCCTCAGTGTGAGCCGCGCGGCGGCGATAATCGGCCCGCGGCAGGCTGGGAAGAGTACGCTCGCCAAACAGCTGCAGGCGGCTGGGGTCGTCTCAAATTATTTCAGCCTTGACGATGAGGGGCTACGCGCTGCGGCACACGCAGATCCAGATGGGTTCGCCCTGTCGCTCGCGCGCCCCGCGGTGATCGATGAGATTCAGCGGGCACCAGCGCTGATGCTCGCCATCAAGCAAATCCTGGACAGCGATCACACGCCTGGTCAGTTCCTGCTCACGGGCTCGGCTGATCTTGTGACGGCCAAGGTTGTCGCCGATGCACTCCCAGGCCGTGTGGAGTACGTCAACCTCTGGCCGTTGGCTCAGGCCGAGATAATGGGCAAGCGGGGCTCCATCATCGAGGTCTTGCTCGCGGGAGCTCCGCCCTCGATTAGTGGCGCACCCAAGGGTCGTGCAGCGAGCGCGGAGCTAGTTCTGGCTGGTGGCTTCCCCGACGCGCGAGGGCGTACCCCGAGACAGCGCGCGCGCTACTTTCGGTCTTATGTGCAGACGATCCTCGGCCGTGATCTGCCAGAGATTGGCGAGGTGCGGATCGACCCTGCAAAGCTCGACCAACTGCTTCGATTGCTTGCCGCTCGGACGAGCGCCACCGTCAATTACGCGGCTCTCGGACGGGAGCTTGCACTCGATGACAAGACGATCAAGGCACACGCCGAGTTGTTGGCGAAGTTGTTCATGCTGTACAGGCTGCGCCCGTTTTCAACGAATCTGGGCTCGCGGCAGGTCAAGACACCAAAGCTGCTGTTGAGCGACACCGGAATGGCAGCCGCACTCATCGGCGTTGACGCAGCCCGCTACTGCGCACCCGATCAAGGCTCTATCGCGGGCATGCTGTTCGAGACATTCGTGCTAATGGAGATCGTCAAGCAGGCGACCTGGAGCACCACGCCAGTCGAGTTGTTCTTCTACCGCGACACCGACAAGCGAGAGGTCGATCTTGTCATCGAGTCAGCTGCGGGAGATGTCGTCGGGATCGAGACGAAGTGTGCAGCGAGCGTTACTGCGGCGGATGCAAGTGGCCTGCGCCTGCTGCGTGACAAGCTTGCTTTTCGCTTCAAGGCGGGCATTGTCATCTACTCCGGCGAACACACCGTCGCCCTTGGGGAGAGGATCTGGGCGATGCCCGTCTCCGGGCTGTGGCACTGATCACGGACGGCGATTGGTGCGCCTTGCCTCCGAACGCGCGCACCAGCATCACGACGCGGCCCAATATCCTGCCGGGGATGTCTTCGTTGATCGTGATGAAGTTCGGTGGCACGTCGGTGGCCGACGCTGAGCGCGTCAGGCGGGCGGCACGTCGCATCGTGGCCAAGCGCGAAGCGGGTCACCAGGTGGTGGCGGTGCTGTCGGCGCGTGGCAAGACGACCGATGAGTTGATCGCGATGGCGGAGGAGATCTCCGAGGCTCCGGACCCACGGGAGATGGACATGCTGCTGTCAACCGGCGAGCGTATCTCGTGCGCGCTATGCGCAATGGCGATCAACGATCTGGGGCATCGTGCGATCTCCTTAACGGGATCCCAGGCGGGGATCGTGACGGATGAGTCGCATACGAAGGCGCTGATCCTGGACGTTCGTGCGGATCGAATTCGTGCTGCGCTGGAGGAGGACAACATCGTGCTGGTGGCGGGGTTCCAGGGCGTCTCAGAGAACGCCAGGAACGTCACTACGCTCGGGCGTGGCGGCTCGGACACGAGCGCGGTGGCGGTTGCTGCGGCGCTGGGTGCGGAGGTGTGCGAGATCTACACGGACGTCGCGGGCGTGTACTCGGCCGACCCGCGGATCGTGCCAAACGCACGCAAGTTGGAGACGGTGTCGTTCGAGGAGATGCTCGAGATGGCGGCGTCGGGGGCGGGCGTGCTGCAGTTGCGCTCGCTCGAGTACGCACGCAACCACGGCGTGAACATTCACTGCCGCTCTTCGTTTGATGAAGAGCCAGGTACCTTTGTGGTGCCGGAAGGAGAGACGATGGAGCAACCGCTGATCACAGCCGTCACGCACTCGACCTCGGAAGCGCGGGTCACGCTCACGGGCGTGCCGGATACGCCGGGGGCGGCGGCGCGCATCTTCGAGGCGATGGCGGAGGCGAACGTGAACGTGGACATGATCGTCCAGAACGAGCCCGTTGCTGCGGGTGGCCAGGCGGAGATCTCGTTCACGGTGCCGCGCGAGGATCTGCGCGTGGCGCGTGCAGCGCTCGAACCGCTGACGGGCGAGGCGTTTGCCAACCTGAGTTCGTACGAGGACATGGGCAAGGTATCGATCGTCGGGGCTGGCATGCGCTCGCACCCTGGTGTTGCGGCCAAGGTGTTTGGGGTGCTCGCGGCGGAAGGCGTCAACATCGACATGATCTCCACCTCTCCGATCAAGATCTCGTGCGTGATCGACCGCGACCGCGTGGAGCGTGCGGTACAGGCCCTACACAGCGCTTTTGAGCTCTCCGGCGAGGGCACTGTGAGCGTCGAGTAGTAGCGGCAGGCTGGGGGGTCGGTGGCTGCAGCAGGCCGCGTTGGGTAGTGGGCACTGGGGTGGCTGACGTTATGGATGCGTACGATCTGTAAGAATTCCTACGCAGACCTCCGCATCATGCGGCCGCGTACCAAGGAATGAGCATGCGTACTGTCAAGCGTCCCCGTCGTTATCTAAGCCGGCACTGGTTCACGTTGATGCGGCCGTTCACCCGCTACAGCAAAACCCGCGACGCGTACGTGCTGCGGCTTGTGGGCGGAAAAATGGGTCCGGTTGTGCGTGCGGATCGCCGCCGCCAGCAGCACTTCGACGCTGTGGTGCGCTTGGTGGATCGCCACGGAACTGGATACCGGCGCGTCGATCGCCGTCAGCGTCAGCGCTTCGACGGGGTGGAGCGCCGGGGCACGGGCGTCACCGCCTAGACCGCTGGGCTGTCTAGCGAGCGCTGCAGAGCCTCAAGCACACGCACGACCCGCAGCCCGCTGTGCCCGTCCGA
Source organism: Solirubrobacteraceae bacterium (assembly GCA_036513795.1). GTDB lineage: Bacteria > Actinomycetota > Thermoleophilia > Solirubrobacterales > Solirubrobacteraceae > Palsa-744. The sequence continues at coordinate 4,864 of DATBYJ010000195.1, forward strand.
GCGAGGAGTTGTGCCGGAGCGAATGCAGTCGATGAAGTGCTGGCACTCGATCCGCAGCGGCTCGACGTTGGGTATCCGGGGAGAGAATGTGTCGCCGGAGCGCGCGATGTACTCGCCCCACGAGTGCGTGTCCTCGTCAAAGCCCTTGTCGTAGATCGTCAGCTTGCCCTCGATGAGCATGTCGTCGAAGGTGGCCATGCGGCGGGCGCCGACCACGGTAATGCGCCGCTCCTTATGGGGGTCCAGCCACGAGAGATGCAGGTGCGCGACTACGCCTGAGGGAAAGCGCAGGTAGCAGAAGACCACGTCCTGTACGCCATTGCGGACGTATGAGGCACCGTGGGCGAGACACTCGCTGGGCTCTTCGCCGATCAGGTGCAGCGCCACCGACACGTCGTGCGCGCCGAGGCTCCACAGCGCGTTCTCATCAGCTCTCAGCTTGCCCAGGTTGAGACGATTGCCGTAGATGTAGTAGAGCCCGCCCAGCTCATCGGAGTCGATTAGCTCCTTCAACCGCCCGACGGCGGGGTGGTACTCGAGCAGATGGCCCACCATCAGGATCTTGCCTGCGCGCTCGGCGGCTGCAACCGCCTGCTCGGCATCCGCGGCGGTGGTTGCTAGCGGCTTCTCCACAAAACAGTGCTTGCCCGCTGCCGCCACCGCGATCGCCAGCCGCGCGTGTGTGGGCACGGGCGTGGCTAGCACGACTGCGTCCAACTGCTCGTCCGCAAGCAGGTCGTCCAGCTCGCCGGTGCCTCGAGCGCCGGGAAACGCGCGTTCGAGCTTGGCTCGTGCCTGCTCGTCACGGTCGCACAGCCACGCCAGCTCACAGCCGGCGATCGCGGCGAAGTTGCGCGCGAGGTTCGGTCCCCAGTAGCCCAGGCCGACTACGCCCACACGTATCGTCGTGGAAGGCTCGCTCACGTATTCGGGACGCTGGACGGACGCATCAGGGTCATAGTTTCGCGTCCGGGTCGGCGGGACGCGTTCCCGGCATCCTCACAGCTCGTCGATCGCCTGTACACAGCGCTCAGCTGCGTGACCGTCGCCATAAAGCTGCGGGCGCTCGCTTGGTAGCGGCCGCGCCAGTGCTTCCAACGCCGCGGGTGCATCCAGATCGACAAGCGTGTTCCAGCCACTTTGCACCGTCTCGACCCACTCGGTGTTCGCGCGCAGCGTCACGCACGGCACCCCCGCCAGATACGCCTCCTTCTGCACGCCGCCGGAGTCGGTGAGCACCGCGCGTGCATGGCACACAAGCGCGCTGAACTCGATGTAGCCGAGCGGCTCGGTTAGCGTCAGCCCGTCTGTGGCACGCAGCTGCTCGAGCAGGCCGGCTTCATCCAAGCGCGTGTGTGTGCGGGGGTGTAGTGGAAACAACACTGGTGCCGGCAGCGCTCTGATGAGCGCCACTAGCGCGCGCAGGCGTCCGCGATCGTCGACATTGCCTGCGCGGTGGGCTGTGAGCAGCAGGTAGGAATCGGGTTGCAGACCATACGCCGCTGGCACCTCGACGTTGGCGCGTGCGGCCGGCTGCCAGCGGAGTGCCACATCGACCATCACGTCGCCCACCACCTGGGCACGCTCGGCGAGCGACTCCGCCCATAGGTTCTCGACGGCGGCCTGTGAGGAGCACAGCAGCAGGTCGCTGAGATGGTCGGTGAGCACACGGTTGAGCTCCTCTGCCATTGCGCGATCGAACGACCGCATGCCGGCCTCCACGTGCACGACGGGGACGCGCGCCTGCGCCGCGGCAAGGGCGCCGGCAAGCGTGGAGTTGGTGTCGCCGTACACGAGTACAGCGTCGGGGGTCATCTCTGTGAGCAGCGGCTCCAGGGCGGTGAGCATGCGTGCGGTCTGCGAAGTGTTGGAGCCGCCGCTGATCTCGAGCTCGCGCTCAGGGCGTGCTAGTCCCAGCTCGCTGAAGAAAACCCGCGAAAGCGTGTCGTCGTGGTGTTGGCCGGTATGAACGAGTAGCTCTTCGTGGCGCTCGCGCAGCGGCCCGGAGACGGCGGCGGCCTTGATGAACTGTGGCCGGTTGCCGACGACGGTGAGGATGCGCACGAGGCGCAGCCTACGCGGCCGCTGCCACCACTGAGGTCGACCAGTCGATCACGGAGGTGGGCTTGACCACGTGGCGGCTCATTCCCAGATCCTTCGGATCGAGGCCCAGCGCCAAACCGACGAGCTGGGGCAGGTGCAGCACCGGCATGTGTAGCTCGCGGCTGACCACCTGTTCGGCGAGTGGCTGCTGCAGGTCGAGATTCAAGTGGCACAAGGGGCATGGCGTGACCAGGCAGTCGGCGTCTGCGTCGGCCGCGTCGCCGAGGTGGCGTCCGGCCTGCTTGAGCGAGGCTTCCTTGTTCATGGTGATGATCGGGAAGCCGCAGCACTTGCGCATGCCTGCGTACTCGATGACGGTGCCGCCGAGCGCCTCGATGACCTGGTCGAGGTAGTGGTCGCGCGGGTGCTCCTCGTCGATGCCCAGGCGATTGCGTGGGCGCACGATGTAGCAGCCGTAGAAGGGTCCAACTTTGAGGTTCGTGAGTGGCCGCTTGACCCGTGAGCGCAGGTTCTCCAGGCCGATCTCCTCGACCAGCAGCCACAGGAAGTTCTTGTTGGTCAGGCCCTTCTCATAGGTGAGGCCCTCGCCGGCAAGCGTGGAGTTGACGTGCTCGCGGTACTCGGCGTTGGCATCCAGACGTTCCTGGCACTCGCTCTGTGCGCCCTGGCAGGTGGAGCAGATGTTCATCATCATCGCGGCGCCGTCGACCTGCTGGGCGAGCGCGAAGGTGCGGGCATTGAGCGTGTCAGCGAGCTCCTGGTTGTGCTCGGCGATCACGCCCGCGCCAGTGCAGCAAGCGCGATCGAGTTCCACCAGCTCGATGTCCAAAAGCGGCGCGACCTTGGCCATTGAGCCGTGCAACTCGGGGGTGAAGCCGCGGCTCACGCAGCCGGGCCAATAGGCGACCTTCATGAGTTGCTCCCTTCGGGGCTCGCGGCGACGGGCTCCCCCTCCGGGGACGATGCCGGAGCCTCGTCCTCGCCGACGATGTACAGATTCAGCTCGTAGCGCTCGGGGCGGCTCTCGATCTTGTCGTAGATCGCTTGCACGTTCTTCAGGTCCGCCGAGGGGATCTTGTGCGGTTTGAGGATCTTGGAGATCGTCATCTTGCGGTGGCGCAGGCCCCGGAAGGCGGTCGGCAGCGAGTTGAGTAGCTCCTTGCCGGCCGCGGGTGCGAATTTGCCAAACCACGAGGCACCACCGTAGGAGCGGGGGATCAGCTCGGCCTCCCAGAGGATGCCGTTGTCGCGGATCAGTCCCGTGAACGCCTGCTCGTGGCGCTCGCCGTTGTTTTTGTCGACGATGTGGTGGTCGCCTGTGGCGATGCGGCGAAGACGCATGATCTGGCCCATTGGGTTGACGTCCTTAGGGCATGCCTCTACGCACTTGAAGCAGTGGGTGCAGTCAAAGATCCCCTGGGGGTCCTGCGCGAGGTCGTTGAGGCGATCGAACTGCTGGTCATCGCGCGGGTCGCCCACGAAGCGGTACGCCTTGGCAAGCGCCGCGGGGCCGATGAAGCCCGGGTCGACCTCCATCGCCAGGCAGTCGGATACGCACGCCCCGCACTGGATGCACGCCATCGTCTGGGTGACGTCGACCATCGACTCTTTGGGCACGATGTACTCGCGCTCGGGCACCGGCTGCTTGGCCAAGAGCCAGGGCGTGACACGCCGGATCTTCTTCCAGTGGACGGCGTCCATGTCCACGATCAGGTCCTTGATCACAGGCATGTTGCCCATCGGCTCGATCTCGATCACGCCGTCCTTGGCGCCGAGCTTGGCGGCGTCGAGGTGTGTGTGGCAGGCGAGCGCCGGTTCGCCGTTGACGCGGATGCCGCACGAGCCGCAGATTGCCTGTCGGCAGGAGCAGCGAATGCCGATCGATCCGTCGAAGCGGTCGCGCGCCTGCAGGATCGCCTCCAGCACCGAGCGGTGGGGCTCGAGCTCGATTGTGTGCTGATCCCAGTAGGGCGCCTCGCCCGACTCTGGGTCATAGCGGCGCATCTTCAGCGTGAATTGCTCGGGTGGGCGGTCGTGCACTTCAGCCATCGATGGCGCTCCTGCGGTTGTGAGGTGGGTATGCGCTGGGGTAGTGCCGGGGCATCAGTATTTCCTCTCCTCCGGCTGCCATTGGGTGATGGTGACGGGTGAGTAGGAGACTTCAGGCGCGCCAGCGCCCTTGACAGAGATCTCGATGTGCTTGAGCCACTCCTCGTCGTTGCGCTCAGGGAAGTCGGTGCGGAACTGCGCGCCCCGAGACTCCTTGCGCTCGAGCGCCGCCACAACGGTGGCCTGTGCGCAGTCGACCATGTAGCCGAGCTCCAGTGCGCCGAGCACGTCCTGGTTGAAGACCGTGCCTCTGTCGTCAATCCAGGCCTTCTCCGCTTCTGCTTTCAAGCGATCGATTGTCTCCAGCGCGCTATTGAGCCCTGCCTCGTCGCGGAACACGGCGGCGTGCTTGTTCATGGTCTCGCCGAGCTCGTTCTTGATCTCCGATACGCGCCTACCGTCGCGCGGGCGGTTGATGATCGACTCGAGCTTCGCTGAGTCCTCGCGCAACTGCGCGCCTGAGTCGGCTTGTGGCATCGCCATGCTGGCGGCGCGGGCGGCCGCGTGTTCGCCTGAGCGCCGACCGAAGATCAGCGTGTCCAGCAGTGAGTTGGCACCGAGCCGGTTGCCGCCGTGGACGGACACACATGCAACCTCGCCGGCTGCATACAGGCCCTCGATCGGCGTGCGCCCATCGACGTCGGTCTTGACGCCGCCCATGATGTAGTGCTGGCCGGGGCGGATCATGATCGGTTCGCGCGTGATGTCCACGCCGGCGAAGTCCTTGCCCAAGTTGACGATCTCGCGCAGCGCCTCGAGCGTGCGCTTGCGCGGCACCACGGTGACGTCGAGGTAGATGCCCGCTTTGTCAGGGCCCACGCCACGGCCCTCGTTGATCTCGATCTGCTCGGCGCGCGAGACGACGTCGCGCGAAGCGAGCTCCATCTTGTTGGGCGCCGATTTCTCCATGAAGCGTTCGCCGTTGGCGTTGAGCAGGTGCGCGCCCTCGCCGCGCGCGCCCTCGGTGATCAGGATGCCGGTCTCGACGAGGCACGTGGGGTGGTACTGGACCATCTCCATGTCCATCAATGGTGCGCCCGCGCGGTAGGCCATGGCGATCCCGTCGCCGGTGACGATCAGGCCGTTGGTCGTCGGCTTGTAGGCCTGTCCAGCGCCACCGCACGCGAGGATTACGTTCTTAGCGCTGAAGGCCTCCATGCGCCCGGTGCGCACGTCACGAGCGATTGCCCCCGCGCACCGTCCCTCCTCGTCGAGCAGCAGCGAGGTCGTAAACCACTCCTCGTAGCGGGCCACCGTCTCGTGGTGCTTCATCAGCTGCTCGTAGAGCACGTGCAGCATTGCCTGGCCGGTGATATCGGCGACATACGCGGTTCGCTTCATCGACGCTCCGCCGAACGCGCGCAGGTCCATCTCGCCCTTGTCGTTGCGGTGGAAGGTGACGCCCATGTGCTCGAGCTCCATCACCTCAGCGGGTGCTTCTGAGCACATCACTTCGATCGCGTCCTGGTCGCCTAGGAAGTCCGAGCCCTTAACGGTGTCGTAGGCGTGCGAGTGCCAGTCGTCGTCGACGCTGATCGCCGCGTTGATGCCACCGGCGGCGGCAACTGAGTGTGAGCGCACCGGGTGGACCTTGCTCATGATCGCCACGTTGGCGCCCGTCTGCGCTGCCGCGAGCGCCGCGCGCTGGCCCGCGAGGCCGGCACCGATGATCAACACGTCGTGTTCTGGCATAGCTCCCTGGGGTCGCTTGGGGAAGGGCAAGGACTCTGCGCCCGAGACTCTATAACGAGGCTCAAGTGGCGGGCCGCGCGGGCTGCGCGGGGCGCAATGCCTGACGCACCTGAGCGAGCGTGACCACTCCCTGTAGCACGCCATCCTTGTCGACCGCGACCATCGCGCCCAGACGTCCGAGCCCTTCAGCGCTGAGCAGCGATTCCAGGGGCGCCTCCTCGCCGATCCTCACGGGCATGTCCTCCTCCAGCACGTCGATCACCGGCAGTGCTGGGCGTCCGGCGGCGATCTCGCTGTCGACCCGCTGCTGGCGGACCACGCCGAGGAAATGGCGGGCGGGGTCAACGACTGCGAACCAGGGCCAGCGGTAGCGTAGGAAGAACTGCTCTTGGGCGTCCAGCAGCGTGACATCTGCTGAGATCGTGACGGGCTCACGGTCCATGATGTCACCCACGGTGATGTGCTGGATGCGCCTGCCGAGAGTGCCTTGGACGACCGCGGCGTTGGCTGACTGGTAGAGGAAGAAGGCCAGCAGCATGGTCATCAGCCCGAGGAAGTTGCCGCCGCTGGCAAACGACCACAGCCCAAGCAGCCCCAGCGCCAGCGCAAACGCTTGTCCGGCGCGCCCGGTGAAGTGCGTGGCGGCGTTGCGGTCGCCCGTGCGCCACCAGATCAGCGCACGCACGATCCGACCGCCGTCGAGTGGGAATGCGGGAACGATGTTGAACACAAGCAGTGCTGCGTTGATGAAGCCGAGCCAGCCGACCAGCGCGAGTACCGGCGTGGTCTTGACGGTGGCGCTGGTGAGCGCCACATCACTAACGGTGCCGCTGCTCGCCAGTAGGTATACCGCCCCCAGGCACAGGCCGAACAGCGCAAGTGTTACCGCCGGCCCGGCGACCGCGATCTTGAACTCCTCGCCGGCGCTCTGTGGCTCGCGGCGCATCTGTGAGAGGCCGCCAAAGAACCATAGGTCGATGCCTGCGATGGGGATGCCCAGTCGTCGTGCCACGAGCGCATGTCCCAACTCGTGCAGGATCAGCGAGGCGAAGTAGCCGAGTGCGCCGGCCACCGCTACGAGGTATGCGGTGCTCTGCGAACCGGTCATCACTTCCGGGAAATATTCCTGGGAGAGCCAATAGATCAGCAGGAACAGCACGACGAACCAGCTCGCGCTAACGCCCACCCGGATGCCAAAGATGCGGGCTAGCTGGAAGTTTGTGCGTCTATACATGTCTGATGATGGTAGGCCCACACGGGCGCTGGGCAGGCACTTTTCACAACACCGCTTGCGCGCGGATGTAGCGCGAGTGCGCTAGAGCTGCGCTCGCGAGCGGGAGATGATGCCCTCGAAGTCGACTCCGGCTGGCAGCGTGCCGTACTCCAGGCCGCCGTCGTCGGATAGCCGTGAAGCGCAGAAGGCGTCGGCCACTGCGGGGGCGCCGTGACGCACCAGCAGCGAGCCCTGCAGGCACAACGCCATGCTTTCGACCACCCGCCGAGCCCGCGACTCGAGTGTTGCGGGGTCGGAGAACTGGTCCTTCAGCTTCGCCACCCGCGTGTCCAAGCGGGCATCTGCGCTGCTGGCCTGCTCGACCTCGTCGAAGTACACCTCGAGCGAGCGTGGGGAGCGCATGAGCGCGCGCAACACATCAAGGCTCATCACGTTGCCTGAGCCCTCCCAGATTGACGCGAGCGGAGCCTCGCGATACAGGCGGGGCATTCCCGACTCCTCGACATAGCCCGCGCCGCCGAGGCACTCCATCGACTCGAACGCATGGTTGGGGGCCCGCTTGCATGTCCAGAACTTGCCAACAGCGGTGGCGAGACGCTTGAACAGCTGCGCGTCGCTTTGATCCTGGCGCGCGTCAGCATCGGCGTGTGCCTCGTCATAGGCGCGGGCGAGGCGCATCGCCAGGGCTGTGGTGGCCTCGGACTCGACGCATAGGTCGGCCAGCACGTTGCGCATCAGCGGCTGGTCGATGAGCTTCTTGCCGAAGGCGCTGCGGTGGGCGGTGTGGTGTAGCGCGCCGACCACGCCCGCGCGCATGCCGGCGGCGGAGCCGATGACACAGTCCAGGCGCGTGTGACCGACCATCTCGATGATCGTGGGCACGCCGCGTCCAGGCTCGCCTACCATGCGCGCCCACGCTCCGTGGAACTCGACCTCCGAAGACGCGTTTGAGTGGTTGCCCAGCTTGTCCTTCAGGCGCTGAATGTGGAACTGGTTGCGCGTGCCGTCGGGCAGGATGCGAGGCATCAAGAAGCACGACAAGCCATCGTCGGTTTGGGCAAGCACGAGAAAGAAGTCGGACATGGGGGCCGAGCAGAACCACTTGTGTCCAACGATCGTGTACTCAGCCCCGGCACCACCCCCGTTTACCGGTGTGGCGAGAGTGGTGTTGGCGCGTACATCTGAGCCGCCCTGCTTCTCGGTCATAGCCATGCCAGAGATCGCAGAGCCCTTCTCGCTCGCGGCGATCAGCCGCGGGTCATATGTGGTGGCAGTCACCAGCGGCTCCCACTCGGCGGCGAGATCGGGTTGGGCGCGCAGCGCGGGGACAACTGCGAACGTCATGGTGATGGGGCAGGCAAAGCCTGCCTCGGCCTGCATGGCGGTCATGTAGAGGGCTGCGCGCGCGGTGTGAGCAGCGGGCTCGTTGCTCGTCCACGGCAGCGAATGCAACTCGTTCTCCACGCCCATCTTCATGAGCTGGTGCCACGCGGGGTGGAACTCAACCTCGTCGATGCGGTGTCCGTAGCGGTCGAACAGGTGCAGCACCGGCTTGTTCTCGTTGGCCAGCCGGCCCCATTCCTGGCCGGGTCCGTTCACCTCTCCCACCAACCGCCCTAGCTCGGCGGCCCGCTCGCTGACCCAGCTTGCGCCCTCGCGCTGCACAGCCTCCACGAGGGGAAGGTTGCTGGAGAAGACGTTCACACCCGCCAGCGGCGGCACCTGGTTGAAAACCGTGTGCGTTTGCCAGGGCGCGCCCTCACCGACCGATGCCGAGATAGTGCTGGCCATCACATGACAGTGAAGCAGAGAGTAGGCTGCGGCGCGATGTCAAAGCCGGCCGGCCTGCTGTGGACCTTGCTTGCCAGTTGTGCGTTGTTCCTATCGCTCCTCGTCGGCAGCTCCGCCTCGGAAGTTATTTCTGACCCGGCGCCCGAACCGCCACGACTGACCTACCTCACCGAGACAGCCACATCGACGCCGAAGGTGTGGGTCGCAGCTGCCAACGGCAGCGACCGGAAGCTGTTGGGCGAAGGCCAGCAGCCGTTGCTCTCCCCCGATGGGCTGTCGGTCGCGGTTTCGCTGTTTGGCGTGACGGTGGGCGATCAGGAACAGGGGCCGTCACTCGGCATCTATCCGAGCTCGGGAGCGCCGATCGCCGACTATCTGAGCCTCGAAACGGTGACTGCTACAGCGCTTGCGTGGTCGCCGGATTCGCGCTATCTGGCGGTCTATGCGCAGTCCAACCAGCTCGTTGGGATCGCAGCTGCGTCGAGCTTGGACGTGATCGATACGCAGACTGGGACGCTCACAACGATCGCGCACGGTGCGATCTATGGCGCGAGCTTCGCGCACGATGGCAGCGACAAGCTGGTGTTTGCGATGGCGCACTCGCTGTCAGCGTCTGCGGCGACGAACCTGTACGTCAGCGAAGCTAGTGGCGCTGGCATGCACAGCATCACGAGTGACGGGCGCAGCTTGTTCCCTGTGTGGGGTCCCACGTACATCGCGTACGACCGCGAGCGCAGCCGTCATTTGTCGCCCGAATATCAGATCTGGCTGGCAACGTCGGCGGGTGTGCGCATACGCAAGCTCACGCACATCGCCGTTGGGTCGCTCGTGCAGGGGCTCGTTCCGCTTGCGTTCTCAGACAGCGGCAGCAGGCTTCTGGCTGAGTTTGAGGGTGAGGACACGAGCAACGCTTACGCCGTGAGCGTGGCCTCCGGACGTGCGCATAGCGTCAACGTGCACGGCCAGACGGTTCAGGCGGGGGGCATCTCAAGCGACGGCAGCACGCTGCTGGTCGACGTGGGCTCCTTCGAGCAGCCGCCCTCGCATGGGCGTGTCGAGACGGTCCCATTTGCAGGCGGGCCGGCAAAGGTGCTGGTAGCGCACGGATCGCAGGCCAGCTGGAACGCCTGACAGTCGCCCAGCGGGAGCGCTCGGGATCGACGCCGACCCACCCGCGATAGCATCGGCCGCCCCATCCCTCGGCGGAGGCATGACCCTCCGGCGCAGACACACAAGGACCCCGCCATGGCCAAGATCAAGGTGAAGAACCCCGTCGTCGAGCTCGACGGTGATGAGATGACACGGATCATCTGGTCGTTTATCAAGCAGCAGCTGATTGCCCCGTACCTGGACGTCGAGCTCGAGTACTACGACCTCGGCATCGAGCACCGCGATGCGACAGGCGACCAGGTGACGGTGGAAGCGGCGGAGGCGATCAAGCGTCACGGCGTGGGGGTGAAGTGCGCGACGATCACCCCCGATGAGGCCCGTGTGGAGGAGTTCGGACTGAAAGAGATGTACCGCTCGCCCAATGGCACGATTCGCAACATCCTCGGCGGCGTGATCTTCCGCGAGCCAATCGTGATCGCAAACATCCCGCGGCTAGTGCCCGGCTGGACGAAGCCGATCGTGATCGGCCGCCACGCATTTGGCGACCAGTACCGCGCCACCGACATGGTGGTTCCCGGCGAGGGCAAACTGGCGCTCACGTTCACGCCGTCCGATGGCGGTCAGCCGATCGAGCTGGATGTGTACGACTTCCCCAGCGCCGGTATAGCGATGGCGATGTACAACCTCGATGACTCAATCCGCGACTTCGCGCGCGCGTCTCTGCGCTATGGCTTGGAGCGCACCTACCCGGTGTACATGTCGACCAAGAACACGATTCTCAAACGCTATGACGGCCGCTTCAAAGACATCTTCGAAGAGGTGTACGAGAGCGAGTTCAAGAGCGACTTCGAGGCTGCCGGCATTACCTACGAACACCGCCTGATCGACGATATGGTGGCCTCCGCGCTGAAGTGGGAAGGCGGCTACGTGTGGGCGTGCAAGAACTACGACGGCGACGTGCAGTCGGACACCGTCGCGCAGGGCTTCGGCTCGCTGGGCCTGATGACCAGCGTGCTGATGACCGCCGACGGCAAAACCGTCGAGGCGGAGGCGGCGCATGGCACTGTCACCCGCCACTACCGTGCCCATCAGCAGGGCAAGCCCACTTCTACCAACCCGATCGCGTCGATTTTCGCGTGGACCCGTGGTCTGTCTGCCCGCGGGCGTATGGACGACACCCCCGAGGTCACAGCGTTTGCCGAGACACTCGAGCGGGTGTGTATCGAAACGGTCGAAAGCGGCAGCATGACGAAGGATCTGGCGGTCCTCGTCGGACCTGAACAGCCGTGGCAGAGCACCCAGGAGTTCCTTAGCTCGATAGACGAGAACCTGCAAAAGGAGATGAACTTGTGAGTAAACCAGTACGCGTGACGGTCACCGGCGCAGCCGGGCAGATTGGCTACAGCATCGTTTTCCGGATTGCCAGTGGGCAGCTGCTCGGGCCCGACCAGCCGGTTGACCTGCGCCTGTTGGAGATCCCCCAGGCGATGGGCGCGCTTGAGGGTGTAGCAATGGAGCTAGTCGACTGTGCCTTCCCACTGCTACGTGGGCTGGATCTACACGATGATCCTGGGGCGGCGTTCGACGGTGTCAATGTGGCACTGCTGGTGGGCTCGCGCCCACGCACGAAGGGCATGGAGCGCGCTGAGCTGCTCTCGGAGAACGGCAAGATCTTCACCGTGCAGGGCAAGGCGCTCAACGACGGCGCTGCCGAGGACGTGAAGATCCTTGTGGTGGGCAATCCAGCTAACACCAACTGCTTGATCGCCATGAACAACGCGCCGGATGTGCCCAACGAGCGCTTCACCGCGATGCTGCGCCTCGACCACAACCGTGCGATTGCCCAGCTAGCTAACAAGCTCGAGGTGCCGGTCACGGAGGTATCCCAGATGGGTGTGTGGGGCAACCACTCGCCGACGATGTATCCCGACTTGTTTCATGCGCAGGTGGGGGGGCAGCAGGCTGCCGCAGCCGTGGACGACCAGGTGTGGATCGAAAACGACTTCCTGCCGAACGTGGGCAAACGTGGCGCTGCCATCATCGAGGCCCGCGGTGCATCATCTGCTGCCAGTGCAGCGAGCGCGGCGATCGACCACATGCACGACTGGGTCGCTGGCACGAACGGCGGCTGGGTGTCCATGGGTATTCCTTCTGACGGCTCCTACGACGTGCCGGAGGGCTTGATCAGCGGCTTCCCGTGCACGTGTGAGAACGGGGAGTACAAGATCGTTGAGGGCCTGGAGATAGACGATTTCTCCCGCTCAAAGATCGACGCGTCGGTGGCGGAGCTACAGAGCGAGCGCGACACGGTCTCAGGGCAAGGCCTGATCTAGGCTGCCACCGGCGCCTGCGGTGAACACGCGCCCAGCGCCTGCGGTGAACACGCGCCGCGCCACAGCGTGGGGAAGCTTGCCGTGAGGCGATGGGACCAGGCTGTGGTCCCGTCGCCACGACAGGCACCTGATCCTCCATGTGAGGGCTCTTACAAAAAATTAAGGGAGCGCGGTCGATACAACCGCGCTCCCTTTTCTTTTCAACTAACCGACGACCTCGCGAAATCCGGGAGGAAGTCCGACGGATCGGAGTCTCTGGCAAGGACGCAGTGAGCGTGGCGTGCTTTGCACGCGAGCCGGCACCGACGGCGAAGCCGTTGGTGAGGACGCCGCCAGAGGCTTCGAGACTAGGACTTGGGGTGCCAGCCGCGGCCTTTCTTCTCTACCTTGTTTTCCTGCTCCAGCCCGGGCAGCACGCGGTAGAGGTAGTTCTGCTTGATGCCCATCTTGGCTGCAAGCTCGGGGATCGTGATGCCAGGCTGACCCTGCACGAAGGACCGTGCCTCGGCTGCGCGTGTACCGCTGCCTTTGCGCCTGCCTGCACGACCTTTTTTGGGCCGGCCGGGTTTACCGGCAGCTTTGGGGGCGGCTACTGTGGCGGTTGCTGGCGCGGCTTTTTTGGCTTTGCCGGAGCCACGCGGGCGTCCCGGGCCACGACGGCGGGGGGCGAGCACTGAGGTGGCTGTAGTGCTTGCCGGTGCCGGTCCGTCGACGCCAGCCAGGGCTGCCGCGGCAGCCTCGAGGCGGCTGTACTCATCCACCAAGGGCTTGAGCTCTTTCAGTCGAGCTGTGATCTCTTGGCGCTTCTCGTCAAGGAAGTCGGTCACGATTTTGTTCCTCTTCACTAGTGTAGATGCGGTTTGAACTCACATCAGGTGCGAGTTCACCTTACACTAATCCTGTTTTTGAACCGACTCCAGGTGTGCACGAAGGCGTTCAAGCGTGCGCTTGGCCTCGCGCTCGGGCATGCCACCGACGAGCGCGCGGCTAACGAGCGCGCCGACGGGTCCGAGCGGTGGACGGAACTCGTTGCGGTAGTCAAAGCGGGTTCCGCCGTTGTCGGCCTCGAGGGTGTATTCGCTGTGTGCGTGTGATCGCGCGGGGCCGCGTCCCTCCCATACCGCCAGCTCCCCTGGCCGACATGCGACGAGTTCCCAGTGAACCTCTAGGCTCACCCCACGCAGGTGGATCTGCTGGTCCATCGTGTAGCCGAGGCGAGGTGGGCCGTTGTCGGCACGTACGAGCTTGCGGTGAATAGTGACCCACTCGCCCAGATGCGCGGGGTCCATAACCATCCTCCACACATCTGATGGCGGGGTGGCTATGTGGATTGAGGCTTCGACGCGGCTCATCTGTGTGCCGTCCACGCTGTGGGCGACGACAAGAACCGTACCTGTTAGTCGCTTAGCGTGCGGCCAGTCGTTCGATTGATTCCCACTCGCGCAGAGCGTGTTCGACGGCTGCGTCGAACGTATGCAGGTTTACCCCAAGCAACTCTGCGGCGTGGTCTTCAGCCGGTAGTAGGTCGCCGTTTAGCCCCTCCATCAACGGCACTACGAGATCTGGGTCCTCGCTGGCGATGGCGGCAGCCACGCGCGCTGTGATGGCTGTGAGATTCACCCCCAGCCTGAGCGTTGGGCGGTTGACGAGCATCAGCTCAGCGATGCCTCTGAGCATGTCGCCATAGCTGAGTACGTTGGGTCCGCCGATGTCCAGGTAGCGACCGGACAGCGATGTGGTGGCGCAGGCGCGCAACATTGCGATCACGTCGCGGGCGTCGACTGGCTGGGTGCGGAAAGTGTGCCACGCGGGCAGCGCGAGCACTGGCATGCGCTCCACCAGGTGCACGAGCAGGCGGAATGAGCGGGAACGCGCGCCGATCACGATCGATGCGCGCAAAGCAAGCGAGTCGGTCACGGCCCCCAGCAGGATGCGCTCGACGTGTTCGCGACTGGCGAGGTGGCGGGAGGCGTTGACGTGCGTGGGTGGGCCGGTAGTGCTGTGGATGCTGCTGATGGCGGTGCTGTGTGTATCGCTCCGCGGCACGAGACCCCCGAGGTACACGATGCGGCGCACTCCCGCAGCTGTGGCCGCGGTGGCGAAGTTCTCCGCGGCGAGCAACTCACGCTCGACGAATGGTGAGCGGCCGGCGGGTGCGCGCTCCATCGAGTGGATCAGGTAATAAGCGACCTCGACGCCCGCCAGCGCGGCGGCGAGTCCGTGGCCGCTGAGCGCGTCGCCGCGCACCACCTCTACCGGGGGAGTCTGGTGGCCGGCGGTCCGAGTGCCTCGGTTGCTTTCACGTGCGCTGGCTAGGGCAATGCGTATACGCTCGCTGTCGCGGCCGAATGCGCGAATGTTGTGCCCGTCGGCTTGCAGTGCGGGCATCAGTAGCGAGCCGATGAAGCCACTTGCGCCTGTGACGAGGATACGCATCTGAGTTCATGATGACGCTGGCGAGTCTGCTCTGCGTGGAATCTCGGAAATTGCACCAAGATCGCCTCGATTGTCACAAGAACGTGACTGCTTGCAGGCTAATTCCGGGTAGAAGACGATTTGTCTGCGATTTGCGGAGTGGGGCGGCGCGACCCCTTGAGGGGCGGGCCCGATGGTGCTTTGATCGGCACGGTTCCGTTCAATTCGACTCGCAACGCGGGGGTAGGTCTTGGTGCAGGCTGGACAGGGTAGGCGCGCGCCCAAACGTGCGCCAAAGGTGAGCTGCGATGAGTGCTATTTCCGCGTCAACTTGTTGTGTGCGCTGGAGCTGTCGGAGCCGTGTGCGACCTTTCGTCCGAACGAGGCGCAGCTGAAACCACCGCAGCAACTGCGGTTCGTGTTCCGCCAGGAGCGCCGCACACGTGCGGCGTGGGCGTTTCCGTCCGCACAAGAGCAGGCGGCACTACACGCGTAGGCCTATAGCCGGGCGCTATTGCGGGCATGAGCAGCGACGTCGGGGGCTGAGAAGGCGGGCACAGAGCGATAGCCGGCAGGTCCAGACGGGTATATTGGTTATGGACCTACAAGCTTTCGGCAGAGGCGGTGGCAACAATGGCAGCTAAGGACAGATTCGGTAAGGCCGGAGACGCCGCGCGTTCGGCGCAGCAGAGCCGGTTCATCCAGCGGCTGATTGAAGACGAGGAGCTGCGTACCAACTTGCTCTCCGCCTATGGCGCTGCTAGGGGTGCATATGGACGCTTGAGCAACGGCAAGCCAGCAGCTCAGGTGCTCTTGAATGACCGCAAGCTGCAAAAGGAATTGATGGACGCAGCGGATGCGCTGCGCGACGCCACGAGCTCTCTGCGTGAGCCACCCAAGACGGTACGCCGTCGGCGCGGCCTTGGCCGCACGCTGGTGTTGGCGGCAGTAGGCGGTGTGCTTGCGGTTGCCCTGAGCGAGGGCTTGCGGACCAAAGTGCTCGATCTTCTGTTCGGGGCCGAGGAGGAGTTCGATTACAGCTCCACGACTGCTCCCCAGACGCCTGCGCCGGCCCCCGTAGCCAGCTAGCTCGACCAGACTTACGAGAGCCCATGAGTGCGACGGACACCGCTGTTGCGGATCAGCAGAACATTGCCGAGCAGCGGCGTTCGCAAGGGCGCTCCGCGGAGAGCGGCTCACGTTCGCTTTCGGGTGAGAAGGCGCAGCGCATCATCGACGCGATGCGGCGCAGTGTGGCTCAACGCGGGACGGCTGGTTCGACCTTCGACCATGTCTCACGTGAGGCTGGCGTTTCCAGGGGGTTGTTGCATTACTACTTCGGTACCAAGGAGCAGTTGCTGGCGGAGGCCGTAAGGCGCGACTGCGAGTTGCGCTTGGAGCGCCTGCAACTGCAGCTCGCAACCGCCAACACGGCTGATGACTTCATTGACCTGATGGTGCAGACGCTGCGGGAGACGATCAGCGAGGACCCTGATTTCGTGACGTTGATGTTCGAGATGTTCTCGCTGTCGCGGCGCAACGCGGAAATCGCCGTCGAGTATGCAGGGTTGATGCGCAATACCCGCGAGCAGGTGGCGGAGATGCTGGCCGGCGCGCAGCGTGAAGGTGTGCTGCGCTTGCATGCTGAGCCGGATGCTGTTGCCGAGGTGCTGTTCTCGATCGGCGATGGCTTTGCGCTGCGGATGCTCACAGAGCCGCGCCGGGACTACAGCGCCACGATCCAAGCTGGGATCATGTGCGTGCGTGCGTTGCTCGCCGATTGACGCATCTATAATCGGCTGTTCATGCCGATCTACGAGTACCGCCGCCCCGACGGCACAACGTTCGACCTGCAGCAGTCGTTCAGCGACGATCCGCTGAAGGTTGACCCCGACACTGGGGTGCCAGTGGAGCGTGTGCTGCACGCGCCCGCGGTCCATTTCAAGGGCAAAGGCTTCTACAACACCGACTACGGTACGCGTAGTCGCCAACGTGAGACTGCGGCGGCTGCTGCGGATAAGTCGTCAAAAGAGAAGGCTTCGTCCACCGACAAGTCATCCGGCGGTGGCGAGAAGGCATCTTCGGGCGACTCGGGCTCCAGTTCCTCATCCTCGTCGGACGCCAGCAGCGCAAAGAGCACCGGCAAGTCAGGTGACTCAAAGCCCGTAGCAGCAAAGAGCTGAGAGCTAGGTGAGGATGTTTGCGATGGGGCTGGCGGCTGGTATGTCCGCAGGTTGCTCGGGGGGCTGCTCGCTGCGTACCGCTGCCCGCTGACCCTGCCGGCGCGGGCGCCACACGCGTAGGTACTGGGCGGCGACATAGGAGCCGAGCACGAGCACCAGCGCGAGCGCCTGGCCGGCGAACGTCTCCCAATTGGGGAATAGCGAGAACCACGTGCCCATCCAGCCGGGGATGTAAAGACCGTGCACGGGGGTGGTGCCGATCCAGCCCGCCAACTGCATCTCGTTGACCTCCTCGCCGACGGACACGACCAGCACCGACAGCAGCATCACGCCGGTGATGATCAGCAGACGCTTGTACGGCAGGCGTTGGTGCAGGCCGAAGGTAAGCACGCCCGCGGCGGCGGTGAACAGCAGGCCGATGACCACGCCCTCAAGTACCACGCTCGCGCCGTACAGCTCGCGCAGGTTCTGCAGGAAGATGACTACCTCGAAGCACTCGCGGTACACGGATGTGAACCCAAGTAGCGCTAGCCCCATGAGCATGCGCCGCTTGTTCGCGTCTGGATCAGTAGACAGCAGGCTACGGCGGCGTTTGTGGTGGTTGGAGATCCAGCCGGTCCAGTAGACCTTGTGGAAGAACCAGTTCATGACGATCAGCAGCACGATGATCGACGGAAGGCCCGTGGCCGCTTGCACGTCGAACTCGCCGCCGTGGAACTGACCGATGAACCACACCACCACGAACCATGTGGCCACCCCTGCCACGAGCGCGCTTGCGCCACCGGCTACAACGGGACGGCGATAAAGCCGGTTGCCGCCGAGGAAGCTGGCGGTTACGGCTGCGAGCACGAGGATCGTCTCGAGGCCCTCCCGCAGTACGAGGATGGCGCTGTTGATGACAACGGTCGTGTGGCTGAGACGGTGGCCGGGCGGTAGCGCGGTGGGGTCGGTGGTGCCGCCCTTGGCGTGCCAGCCGAGTACCACTGCCGTGACGGAGACCGCCAGCACGACGGCAGTCCACACGTAGAAGCTCACGCGCTCGTTCAGTCGTTTGGATACGACCTGTTTTGGGCGAGCAGTTGGCCCGCCAGGGGGCTCCACAGTTGCTTGGCTTTCCGTCATCTGGGCAAATCCGACCTGGGCACTCGGCTATCGGAGTAGGAAGGCTAACACAGTCTTAGGGTGCCCTAACGCGGTGCCGGCAAATCAACGAATTGGTAGGAGCACACGCGGTCCGTCAGGCACCCGGACGTCAGCCGCTCATGAATTTGGCGACGTCGGCCTGGCGTGCAACTTCTGAGATGGTGAGGCCTTCTTCGCCGCTGGGAAGCATGGCCTGCCCGGTGGGTTTGAGCACATGTGTGGGCGGGGTGCCAGTGATGGCCAGCGAGGCGAACATCGCGAGCAGTTCCGTGCCGCTCATGTCGGAGATGATCGCCGGAGGAGCGTTCCACGCGATCAATGGCAGCCTAAAGAAGCTTCCCGGGGACAGCAGCTGGTTCTTCATGTCGTTGAACAGCGCCTGCTGGTGTTCCTCGCGCTGGATGTCGGTCTCGTTAGGTGCGCACAGGTTCTCGCGGGTGCGTGACAGCGCAAGCGCCTGCTTGCCGTCGATGTGGTGAGTGCCTGCGGGCAGCCGCAGGGTGAAGCCGCCTTGGGAAAAGCCGCCATCAAGCTTGGAGATGATGCAGCCACCGCTGTATGTCACGCCGCCCATCGCGTCGATCAACTGGGGGAAGTTTTCGAAGTTGACTTCAACCACGTGGTTGATGGGTATGCCCAGCCAATGCTTGATCACGGACACCGACTCGGCCGGTCCGCCGTACTCGTGTGCGGCGTTGATCTTCTCCAAGCCGTGTCCGGGTATTTCAATGATGGTGTCCCGTGGGATCGACAAGCGCGCCGCGTGTCCGCCCCCGGTGCGGATCAACATGATCGTGTCCGAGCGTCCGTACCCGGACGTTTCCGCCCCCGGTTCCTTGCTGTTCTTTTGGCGCCGATCGGACCCCAGCACGAGGATGTTGTTGGCCGCGGTGAGCGGGTTGCCGGCTGGGTCGAGCACAGCTGCGACGTTCGTGGGTAGGGGAGTGCGCTCGAAGTGGGAGCTGATCAGGAACAACACCAGCGACAGCAACAGCCAGGCCGCCACCAGCCCGGCGAGCGACAGCGCGATGCGCCTCGGCCGAGCCCATCGGCGCCAGCCCATTGACTTGGCGATGCCCTGGCCGCCCCGTTTGCCTCGGCTTCCCCGTTCGCCGCCGCGATGGCCGCTGCGACGACCATTCTGATCGCCATCGGCGCTGGGGCCAGTAAGGCGCTCAGGCTGCACCTTGCGTTCGGGCTTGTGGTGGGGCAGCCGCGGCCGGGCGCGGTAGCGGGTATACCGCGGAGGCTCGTCAGGATGGTTTGCCATCTGCAGGACCCTATATTTGCGAGATGACTCCCACGGAGGCGCCGGTCGGGCGGCTGGTCGTGTGCCCAACCCCCATCGGCAACCTCGAGGATGTGACGCTGCGCGTGCTGGCAACGCTGCGCGAGGCCGATGTGGTGGCCTGCGAGGACACCCGCCACACGCTGCGGCTGTTGGAGCGCCACGGCATCGTTACGAAGGCGGTGAGCTTCCATGAGCACAACGAACGCGCACGCGCGACTGAGCTTGTGCAGCGGATCGGCGACGGCGCGGTTGTGGCGCTCGTGTCAGACGCGGGCACGCCGCTGATCTCCGACCCAGGCTTTGCGCTCGTACAGGCGTGCTTGGCAGCGGATGTGCCTGTGGAGGTACTGCCCGGGCCGAGCGCGGTTGTCACGGCGCTGGTGGCCTCTGGCCTACCTGCCGAGCGCTGGCGGTTTGTGGGCTTCCTACCGCGCAAGACCGCCGAGCGCGAGCAGTTGCTTGAGCACAGCGAGGAGACGCTCGTGGCCTTCGAGTCCCCG
>DATBYJ010000196.1:0-18004 GCA_036513795.1 Solirubrobacteraceae bacterium
TAAGCGTCGACGCTCACCAGGTGGCGAGCGTTGCCTACCAGGCGAGCTATCCCGCGGAGTGGATCGAGATAGCCTCGCGGTGGCTCTCCGCGGGAGTGCACAGGTTCGAGATCACCCGCGGCGGGATCAGCCTGCATGCAGGCAACGGCGACGGCGTCGATCCCCTCAATCGAACGATCGGGCCACTGCTGCTGATGCCCGCGCGCTCCGCTGTACCGGTGCTGCGGTACACCGGTGTCAGTGCGCTTCCCTCGCTATGCCGCTCCTCGCTGCCGCCACGCTGGATCGAGGTCACGCGTCCTCTTTGAGTTGGTGCGCTGTGACCTGCGTGTGTGAGCCCGTCGACATTCGTCTAATCGCCCAGGGTTCATAAAGGACGCCAATAGCGTGGTCGATACCGAACTGATGCCACGCTTCACACGCAGCAGCCCGCGGCATCGATCGCGACTCGCTCGGACGCTCCTTCTGGTTGGCGTCATCGCGACCCTGGCCGCCGCCCCGTCTGCGTCCGCCGCGGAAGCGGGCGTGAACCTGATCGGCAGTACCTCGGCGCAGATGCCGGCTGTCCAGGCGCTTGGCACCCACTGGGTGCGAATGTTTGCGAGCTGGCCCGACCTCGAGCCGGCGAAGGGCAGCTTCTCGACCTTCTGGTTGAACTACTACGAAGAAACCTTCCGCACGCTGCCGAGCGGAACAAAAGTGCTGTTGGACGTCGTCGACACGCCCAGCTGGGAGACCGGCTCCAGCAATCCGCAGACGCCGCCAGCCGATCCCCAGGAATACGCCGCGTTCGCTGGTGCGCTCGCGCACGACTTTGGGACGAAGGTGGACGCTTATGAGATATGGAACGAGGAGGACACTCCTTTGTGGTGGGCTGGCGGCGCCAACGTGGCGGCATATACGCAGCTGCTGAAGGACGCCTATCCCGCCATCAAGGCTGCCAACCCGAGTGCCACCGTCGTGCTCGGCGGACTCACCGGCAACGACTTCGAATTCCTCGAAGGCGTCTATCAGGCCGGGGGCAAGGGATATTTCGACGCGGTAGGCGTGCACACCGACACGGCCTGCAACATCCTCTCGCCGTATGACTTCGTACGCGGTGCTGGCAATCGCCTGATCCCCGACTCGTTCCTCGCCTATCGCGAAGTTCACGCGGTGATGGTTGCCAACGGCGACAACAAGCCGATCTGGATGACCGAGCTCAGCTGGCGTACGACCAGTGCCACCTGCTCAGAAGGCGCTTGGGCGGGCCAGAAGGCAGCTGGCGTTAGCGAAGAACAGCAGGCCACCTATCTCAGGCAGGCTTACCACTGCCTGGCGCAAGCTCCCTACGTGCAGGTCGCGCTGTGGTTCCCGCTGGAGGATGAAGGGGCCGTCACCAGCGGACTGCTTCGGTCCAACGGCTCACGCAAGCCGTCGTTTGCCGCCATGCAGGCATACGTTCGCGAAGGTGACAAGCTGACCGAACCCTGCGGCAACTTCACGGGGCCCGCGATCACCGTTAGCTCGCCAGCCAATCGCTTCCACTACAGCGGGCCGCTGCCGATCGACGTGTCCGCCAAGAGCCCTTACGGAGTGTTCCGGATCCGCTTGGAGTGGGACGGCAAACTAATCCGCAACTACGGTGGCGGCGGCTTTCCGACGTCGCTCTTCGGGGCAATCGACTGGCAGCACGCCAAGCACATCTCCTACGGCTGGCACACGCTGACGTTCCTTGCCTACGACAAGGAGAACAACGTCTCCCAGGTGAGTATCCGCGTCTACCACGCCCGGCCGAAGCGCCATCGATCTTAGTTCGCGCAGGCCGCCCGTCAGCGCCGCATGCGCAGCGCGCAGGACGACTTCAGCACGTCCCGCCAAGCTTCGTGGCCACGTCGTATCTGTATACGTAGACGCTGTATGGTCCGAACGACTCTCCGGCCAGAGGCGCGCCGAATTGGGGCGGATTGGTTGCGAAAGGCGTTCCCGACTGTGTGACGATGAAGCTACGCGTGCCGGCCTTCGGTCGATACCAGGTGTTTATTTCGCTGAGCGCGCCGGGGAAGACCGTGCCGTTGCACACAAATATCGGATAGACCTTAAGCGCGGCGTGTGTCTGGAACGTGGCCACGGGCGCGACTTCGTAGGTCGAATATCCGTGGTCGGCGTGCTGCGCGTGCACGAACTCGAGCATCTTGTACGCATCGCTGCGCGAGGGGCCGCTTCCGATGAGCGGGCCTTCGATCAGGTGGTTGGTGGCGATCAGACAGGCGAACAGCGTCACCGCGCCCGCGAGGAGAGCGCGCTGGAGAACGCGTCGACCGGCAAGGACTGGCAGCAGGGCAGCGCTCCCCGCGTAGACCCCCGGCAGGTAGCGATTGGCTCCTTCGATCCCTACGCTCGTGAGGACGTAAGCCGCAAGTGACAACACGACGACGCCCATCCAAAAGACGATGTAGATGTCCTGGGGGCTCGTCATTCTGCTGCTGCGCCGGTCAAGCGACTTCGCGTAACGCCACACGAGTCCCAGCACGGCGAGCAGACCCACTATCGCGAGCACGCCGACGGTGAAGACCAGCAGCGAGGTCCCGGCCACCGGCCGACTGAAGAATTCACCCCCGCCGAGGCCGGTGACCGACACGATGGTGGTTTGGAGTTTCGCGACGATCGCGTTGGACAGGACAAAGGTGATCGGGAAGGCAGACGCGACCACATGTTCGGAGCGCATGAGCACGTCGAGCAGCTGGGCGCCCACGACTGAGGCGCCGCTCACCGCCACGCAGAAGACTGCCAACTGCATTTGCGCGTAGCCGGGATGGCGCCACCAGACCACGCAGCCCGCGACCGCGAGGCTCGGCAAGAAGGCGAACTCGAACAGCGGATCGGTCGCTGCGACGGCGTTGAGGACCGTGAGCGCGACGCCCACGCCCGCCAGCAGGAGCCATGACAACCGCCCCCGGATCGCCCGCTCCGCCAGGAACACCACCGTCGCGGCGATGAGCGCCCCGTGTGCGACGACATAGCCATGCGCGTCCGAGGAGAACAGGATTAGGCGCATCGCGTCGCCTAGCGCGACCATCACGGTCGTGGTCAGGAGCGCCGCGAACACACCGAGCACGCGCCACGCCGCCCACGCCATGAGCGCTATTCCCAGGAAGGCGATCACGAACGGGATCCCCTCCCATACCTGCCAGTGGTGGGGAAGCCCCACGGTCGCCTTTTCAAGCCACCACGCCTCGTAGAACGGGTGGCTGCCCAAGACGACTACGTGTCCCGGGCCGGCGCTCCCGCTGAGGGCCGTCAGTACCTCTGAGAACGCGATGTCCGGGTTGCGGTAGAGGCCGTTAATGAAGCCCCGCAGCTGTACAAGCAGGACGATGAGGTTCAGCCCAGCCGCACCGGCCAGCAGCCATACGGGCCACCGGCCTAAAGTAACGGTGCGCCGACGATTAGCGGGTAGCTCCTCCTCCGTAGCAAGCGCCACGGGAGGATCATTCCATACCGGGTGGCGGTGCTCGGGACCGGTGCTAACAGAGCACCGGCTCAGAAAGGGCTCAGGGGAGGGCGCGCCCAGGGGCCTGCCATGCTTGAGACCACATGCCCGTAGCAATAGTCACCGGATCGGGAGGCCTGATCGGCTCGGAGTCCGTCCGGCACTTCATCGAGGCCGGATATGACGTGATCGGCCTCGAGAACGACATGCGCGCGAGGTTCTTCGGACTGGACGCCTCGACCGCGCCCACCACCGATGCGCTCGTGCGCCGCTACCCCCAGGAGTTTCACTCGCTGGAGATCGACATCCGTGATGCGGATGGCGTCTCGCGGCTCTTCGCGCGGCATGCCGGGGCGATCGAGCTGGTGATCCACACGGCTGCACAGCCATCCCACGACTGGGCCGCATCCGACCCTCAGCTCGACTTTGCGGTCAACGCCAACGGCACGCTCAACCTGCTCGAGGCCGTTCGAGAACACTCCCCCAACGCCACCTTCGTGTTCTGCTCCACCAACAAGGTCTATGGCGACCTGCCCAACCAGCTGCCGCTGGCGGAGCAACAGACGCGACTGGAGCTACCCGAGAGTCACCGCTACCACCGTGGCATCGACGCGACGATGTCGATCGATGCCTCCACCCACTCGCTGTTTGGGGTTTCCAAGGCGGCAGCCGATCTGCTCGTCCAGGAGTATGGGCGCTACTTCCACATCCCCACCGTCTGCTTTCGCGGTGGCTGCCTCACGGGGCCCAATCATGCAGGCACCCAGTTGCACGGATTCCTCTCCTACCTGATGCGCTGCACGATGACCGGCGAGCCCTACAGCGTGTTCGGCTACGGCGGTAAGCAGGTACGCGACAACATCCACGCGGCCGACCTCGTGTCGGCATTCGCCGCATTCCACCGTGCGCCGCGCGCGGCCGCCGTCTACAACATCGGCGGTGGGCGCCAGAGCAACTGCTCGATGCTCGAGGGGATCGACCTTTGCCAGCAGGTCGTCGGGCGGGAGCTCACATGGGCGCTCGACGCCACCAACAGGATCGGTGACCATCGCTGGTGGATCAGCGATCTCGAGCCGTTCAAGCACGACTACCCCGGCTGGGATATCACCTACGACGTCGAGCGCATTCTGCGCGAGATCCACGAGCAGAATGCCGAGCGGTGGCGCCTCACGGCCCGAGCAGCGCCGCGGGTATGACCGCGATTCCGTCGGGGCGCCGATAGGCGGCCTGTCCGCTGGTGATCACGATCGCGTCTGCCAGGTCGTCGCCGAGCTCGTTGCGCAGCCAAACGAGGTGGCGCACATCCCGCTCATCGGCTGTCTGGCCGAGCTTGACCTCGATCGCGACGATCTTTCGTCCGCGCTCGACGATGAGGTCGACCTCGCGGTCGCCGCTCCAGGTCCGTAGGTGGGCTGTCTGCGCCTCCGCTGCCTGCGCGTAGACCCTGACACTGAGCGTGACCAGCGACTCGAACAGCGCTCCGAGGAATGTCCCCTCGCGGGTGACCGCAGGGCCTGTCCGCTGGGGGTGCAGGAGGATGTCTGCATCGACGCCGAGTAGCCGGGCCGCAAGCGCTGGGTCCGCGAGGTGGTGCTTGGGTGGTGCCGAGAGGCGTGCCAGCCGGTTGCGGGTAGGCAGCCAGGCGGGGATTGGATCGAGGATCCACAGCCGCTCGAGCACGTCGCGATATGGCTGTGTCGTGGCTCTTGCCGGCTTCTCGCCGTGGCCGCTCGTTGCCGCATCACGGATCTTCTCGTAGGAGGTCGTTGTCGCGGTGGCCGCCGCATACGCCTGCATCCACCTTCGCAATGTCCCCGGTCGCCTTACCTGACGGCCTAGCTCGTCGAAATCGCGATCGATGATGCGGTCGATGTAGCCGTTGAGTTGCGCGCGCGCAAGACGATCGGAAAGGCCGCGGAGTCCCGGAAATCCGGAGGCGAGAATCTCCTGTACATAGAGCTCCAGATTGACGTCGGAACGTCCGGTGATTGGAGCCCGTTCGCCGTGCAGAAGCTGTCTGAGGCTAACGGTCGGAGCGTCGATGTTGCGCTCGGCGAGGGTCATCGGCCGCAGACGCACCTGCACGATCCTGCCTGCACCGGAATGCATTGGCGGCTGCGTCGGGGACGCCGAGCCGGTAAGCAAGAAGCTCCCGGCGCGAGCGCCGGCATCGACAGCGCGGCGTACGTGGTCGAAGGACTCGGGCACGTGCTGCCACTCGTCGATCAATACCGGTCTCTTGCCCTCCAGCAGGCGTGACGTGTCAGCCCGTGCGATGGAGCGCTCAGCCTCGTCGTCGAGGCGGTGGACGCACCATTCCGCAGGTCTCTACAGAACAGTTACGCAGATATCTGCAATACGTATTCGCGCCTGGCGTAGGCTGACCAGTGGCTTACGCCTGCCAGCCCCAGCACCGCAACTCGAGTGCTCGGAGCTCGCTCGCGACCGCGGCGCCTGCGTCGAAGCCCAGCTCCAGTTGCACCACCCATGGCCTGCATGGGCTGGCGCTGGCGTCCCCGCCGCCGATGCCCACCCCCAGGCACTTCAGCTCAGCCTCGTGGCGAGCCCACGCGCGTATGAACTCCCGCTGGCGGCTGGCCGGATCGAGTGCTTGCAGGCGCTGTGCCTGGACCGGGCCGAATATCCGCGCAGCAATCGCGACTGCATCGACCGGCTGACGGGCTACCTCGATGTCAACGCCTACAGGACCCGCGGCGCTGAACGCATACAGGGCCCAATGTCCTGAGTGCGAGACGTTGAAGGGCAGGGGATCGGTGTCTGCGGTCGCTGGAGGGCTTGCTGTCGAAAGCTCGTCGACGTTGTGCACCAACGCAGGCTTGCCGTGCTTGCCGGTGACGAACTGCAGTGTGCTTGGGTCAGCCTGCAGATAGCGGGCCAGCAGCGTCCGCAGTAGCCCACGCGAGCGTCTCCACAGTTCGCCGTCGGGCTTGTTCACGATGCGCTTGGCCCGTGCCCGCTCCTCCTCGCAGAGCAGTTCCCCCAGCTCCGGCGAGACGGTGGTCAGGTCCGCTCGCCATACGTGCACGGCGCGCTCAGCCAGTCGCGGGTGCGGCGGGCCGGGCGCCCACGCATTCGCAACCCTGGGAGGAACGCGCCTCACGTTGTGTCAAGTGGAAGCAGACGGAACGCATCGCCCCACAGCGGTCGCATCGCGCGGAAGTGACGCTCGTCGAAGGTGGCCACCTCGGTGGTCTGTAGGCGGGCGGCGAGCGCAACCAGGCTCCCGTCAGCGAGGCTGACCCCGAGGTCGGCGTACTGCTGAGCGGTCTTGGCTGCCTGCACAGCGGCTCCATCCCACCAGTCGACTTGGTAGGCGCCGGCAATCACGTCTCCTCGAAAGGCCGCCCGCATCTTCTGTCCTCCCCTGCTGGCAGCCAGGAAGTCGACCTCGGCCAAGACCGGCGGCACGGTTGTGAGCGACGGCTTTGTCCGCTCGAACCACGCACGAGTCAAGTCGTGTCGCTCATCGACACGGTCGAGCAGCGCAAAGATCACGGACGTGTCGGCGACGATCACAGGGCGTTGTGCTCAGCAAGCAGTACGTCAGCGATCTCCTGCTCTTCGCGCGTGAGCTGCACCGATTCAGCGTCGCGCTCAACACCGATCGCGGCGATCTGCGGTCGCGGATGTTCCTCCACGGCGTGCCTGAGCGTACGGCGAATCAGCTCGGCCTTCGTTATGCCGTCTCCCCGGGCGACCCGCGCCAGCTCCAAGTCCAAGTCCGGGTCCAGATAGATGCTGGTCTTTCTCATCTATGTAGGGTAGCACCCACCCTATATAGGGCTTGCCCGCCGCGCCAGCCAGCCCGCTCCGGCTACGCTCTTGCGCCATGCGCACCATTTCCGCCGGTCTTGACGGGCTCGTGATCATCGAACCGAGCGTCCACCCTGACGAGCGGGGCTTCTTCTGTGAGACGTACAGGCGCGAGTGGCACGCCGAGGCGGGCATCCCCGAGCAGCAGCAGTTCGTGCAAGACAACCACTCCCGCTCGACCCGCGGCGTGCTGCGGGGCATGCACTTCCACATCGGCGAAGGCGTTGGCAAGCTCGTGCGCTGCGCTCGCGGGAGCATCCTCGACGTCGTTGTCGACTTGCGCAGAGGCTCTCCCACCTACGGGCAGTGGGAGGGCGTGGAGCTCGACGAGGAGAGCATGCGCGAGCTGTACGTGCCGATCGGCTTTGCTCACGGCTTCTGTGTGCTCAGCGACGTGGCCGACGTGCTTTACAAGCAGAGCGCCTATTACGACCCGTCTGTTGAGAGGGGGATCGCATGGAACGACCCCGACGTAGCGATCGCATGGCCGCTGCCGGTGGGACAGCTGATCGTTTCCGAGCGCGACGCGGCCGCGCCGCGACTGCGCGAGGTTGCGGACGAGCTGCCGTTTGAGTGGCATCCTTAACGGCGATGTCCGCCCGTATGCAGCGCCTGCGCGAGCTCACCAACGGCTACACGGTCACTCCTGAGCAGTACGTGCGCTTCGCCTACGCGGGGCTGATTGCGCTGACGCTGATCGTGCTCACCGGCGCCGCCGTGCGGCTCACGGGCTCCGGCCTCGGCTGCCCCACCTGGCCGAAGTGTTACGGCAACCTGTACCCGCCCCTGAACAGCCACGCGGTCATCGAGTTCGGCAACAGAGTTCTCAGCGTGCCGGTGGTGCTCGCTGCTGGGTTCGCCTGGCTGGCAGCAGTGCGCCGCCGCCCTTACAGGCGCGACCTCGTGTGGCTTGGCGCGCTGCTGCCGCTTGGCGTCGTCGCTCAGGCGGTGCTGGGTGGCTTCACCGTCAAAGGCGAGCTTGACTATGGCTGGGTGATGGGTCACTTTGCGCTGTCCATGCTGATCTTGGTGGCGGCTGTTGTGCTCGTGTGGCGCGCCATCAATGAGCCACCAGAGGACAGCTGGTCACGCAGGCCTGTCGATGCGGCTGGTGGCCCCGATGCGACCGATCCTGCGATCGTGCGGGCACTGCGCTGGCTGGTTGCGCTCGGGGCGCTCACGATCTTCGCCGGCACGGCAGCTACCGCCGCGGGGCCGCACGCCGGCGGCTCGCCTGGGCAGAAGATCAACCGCCTTGACTTCGACGGGCGCGGCACGATGGATTTCGTCATCCACCGCCACGCGGAGATCGCCTTCGTGTTCAGCCTGGCGGCTGTGCTCGTGTGGTGGCTGGCCCGTCGCCGTCACGTACGCGAGGGGGTGCAACGGCCGCTTACCGTGCTGTGTGTGCTGCTGGCGCTGCAGGGGATCGTGGGGCTGGATCAGTACTACACGCACCTGCCGACCGAGCTCGTGTGGCTGCATGTGGCGCTTGCCAGCGGCGTCTGGGTATGCCTGCTGTGGTCGGCTTGCGTTGCCGGTGCGCTCGCGTCATTTCGGGCTCGCAAGGGGCTGCAACGGCCCGTTGAGGCGCCGCTGCGGACCGCCGCGTCCGCCGAGTTCCCCGGAAATTAGGCATTTTCACCGCGCTTTTACGCGTTCTGTCCGTGTCATCGTCCTCGCCAACGGTTAGCCTGCTCGCAGCAACGACACTCAAGAAGGGAGTGGCATGACTAAGAACGAGCTGGGCGAGCAGGTCGCGGAGCGCACTGGGCTGTCCGCCAGCCAGGCACGTCAGGTGGTTGAGGCGGCACTCGAGGTGGTCTCTGACGAGCTTGCCGCTGGGGGGGAGGTCGCTCTTGCCGGCTTCGGCAAGTTCAGCGTCAGCCACCGCGCTGCACGCGAGGGGCGCAACCCGTCCACCGGCGAGACGATCAAAATCGCAGCCTCCAAGGCAGCGAAGTTCTCCGCCGCGAGCGCGCTGAAGAAACGCCTCAACGGCTGATCGGGGGACTCGCAGGGATCATCAGGCTGTTTCGAGGCCAGTGATCCCTGCGGGGCCGACCGTAAACCCATGAGTATCGGCGCCGCGTGGAGTTTTACGCCGGTGCATCAGCGCTCGAGCGCTAGACAAATCCTTACCGCCTGGTAACCCGCTGTTTAGGCGCATGGGCGAGGCTTCTCCACGAGCCCTCCTCCCGAAAGCGGGTGATGTCCGATGAGACGAGCAGTTGCCGCCAGACGTGCCCAACAGCGCCAGCGCTATAGCTCGCTGGCCAGCTTCTACACCGCTGATGACCGTCGCATCAACTCGCGCGAGCGCGACGTAGGGCTGTGGTGGCGCGAGCACGCTGACGGGCCGCTTCACCGGGCTGCGTGGGTCAGCGACACAGGCGAGCTGTACCTGGTGCGGCTTGGTCCCGCCGACGATGGCGGCGGGACGGTCGAGGTGCTTGCCAACGTGCCGGACGGCGAGCAGCTAGACGAGGTGCTGGCGGGCTGGCGCGAGCGCTGCGGTGAGCCGCGCTCGCTGAGCTGGCTGCGCGAGCGAGCCGCGCTCAGCCACGCTGCGAACGCGGAAAGCGCTCCAGACCGTCCTGCGGAACAGGCTCCCAAGCTGCGGCCGAGTCGACGAACTGGCGGAATTGCGGGCGGATACCTGGGTCGCGGTCGAGCGCTCCCAGGCGCACCGCAACCTGCTCATCGCTGAGCGGCTCGCCGCTAAACAGGGCCGAGCCGCAGGTCGCACAAAACAGCTTGGGCACCCCAGTTGGCGGCTGGAAGGTACGCAATTGCTCCTGACCCTGCAGCAGGCGGAAGGCGTGCCGCGGCACCCGCCCGTTTGCTGAGGATCCCGTGCCAGTGCGCCGCTGGCAGTGTGTGCAGTGGCAGTAGCCCGCAAACAGGAACGGAGCGGTGATTTCAAAGCGCACCGCTCCGCATAGGCAGCCTCCCTGGAGGGGCTCCTCAGGAGATGGTGGGCTGGTGGGTGCGGAGGCGATAGCCACACGATAGCCACGGCACTGACCCTGCGGGCACCGCTGACCCTGCGGGCACGCCAGCGGCGAGGATCGGTAGGATGCGGCCGAGCATGACCGGCGCACGACAGGCCCACAGCCATATTTCCCCAGCAGGCCCGCAAGGGGCCATGCGATGACCCACTATCCAGGCTGGGGCTCATGGAGCTTCCAACCGGTTGTGATCGTGGCGCTGCTCGCTGCCGGCTGGCTGTACGCGCGCGTGTACAAACGCGCCGCTGCGCGCTCATCGGCCTCCGGCCCGAACGCCGGCCACTGGGTTCCGTATGTGGCCGGCCTGTTGACGATCGCCGTCGCGTTGCTCTCGCCGCTGGACCAGATCGGCGACAAATACCTGCTTTCGGCGCACATGTTCCAGCATGTGCTGCTATCTGACATCGCCCCGGCGCTGCTGATCCTGGGGCTGCGCGCGCCGATCTTGCCGCTTGGCCTCTCCCGCGAGGCACTGCTCGCGGTTGCGCCCGCAGGTGGCAAATCCGGTCGTCTACTTGCGCGCCTGACGTCGCCCTGGCTGGCCGTGCCGCTGTGGGCGCTCGCCACATGGATATGGGCGATCCCCAGCGTGTTCGACTACTCCGCCCAGCACACGCTCGTTCACGCGCTCGAGCACGCCACGCTCTTCTACACGGGCCTTGCCATGTGGTGGCTGATCATCGACCCGTTGCCCCGTGCCCGCCTGCGTCCCAACGGCCAGCGGCTCGCGCTGCTCGGCTTCACGCGTCTTGCCAGCGCGTGCGTGTGCCTGCCGCTGACGTGGATCTCCACCACGCAGTACTCGCTGTATGCCAGCGCTCCACGCGGCTATGGGCTCTCGGCGATCAATGACCAGCACCTCGCTGGTGCCAGCATGTGCTTCATCGAGGCGCTCGTCTTTGGCATCGCCTTCGCTGCTGTGTTCATCAGCATGCTCGATCGCTCCGACTCGCGTATGACGCTAGGCGAATACGCCGCCGGCGATCGCCTGCCGACCTGAGAGTGAGCCGCGGGTGGCCGCGGGCTGATTAGCGGTCTGGATGTTCCTGATGTGAGAACTTGCGCCGACGCCAGTCCGCTAAGCGCGTCGTGCACGTTGCGCTTGGAGTAGCCGACGGCACGCGCCAGCATCTGCGCTGTGGCGGGGGATGGGCGGCTGGTCAACATGACTCGCACGACTTCAGCGCGAATGCTCACGCCAAGGATCGCACGTAGCCGAAATGTGAAGTTGATGGGGGCCTCGAGATCGGGTGCCATCGAAGTGGATTTGATCTAGCCGCGGGGCGAAGATTACGCCGAGCGCCGGCCCGTAGACATCTTGGTTCAAGATGTTAGACATCCCATCGGTCGATCGCGAACTCTTTCCGTGGGCCGACTACGAAGCTTGAATCAACCAGCGAACAGTTCTTCCAGGCTCGTCATCAGTACAGGCGTCGAGCCAAAGACGATGTGGGCAGCCGTCCGCGCGGACAGCGTGCCGTTGGGGCTACTAGCCGCATACAGTGCCGTGTCGTCCTGCTGGGAATCGCATGCTGGCGGTTCGTCGTAGCGCCACGCAAGCTCGTAGTAGAAGACATGCGCGGGCTGGAACTCGGGGATGAGATCGTCCGTGAGGAAGCGGGCCTGTTCTGCCTGTGGGCGTTCGCCGTACACATAGCCGGCCTCGCAGTAGTAGGCACCCACCTCCGTGAACCAGAGGTTGTCGGTAGCCGGATGGGGGAGCGCAGCCTTGAAGGCTTCCACGGTGCTGCTCGTGGTGTACTTGACCGCGTGGTAAGGGTGGATGCCCCAGTCGCTGGGATCCGCCGGCATGAGGTAGCGCTCGTACTCGCGCTCGTACTCGACCAGGTTGGGTTCCGAGTCCAGGAAGTCGCCCGCAATCGCAGCGCAGCGGTGGATCTCGCAGAGGGCGTACGCAGCGTTCATTAGCTGCGCTGCGCTCGCCGGCGCTAGATAGGAGGTGTAGTGGGTGTTGTTCGGCTCGTTCCACGCCTCCAGCACCTGGATGCCTGGGAATGTCGCCAGCAACGCTTCCAGTGCTGCCTTGTATTCAATGCTCGACTGCGGCGGTGTACACCCGGTGCAGTTGTAGTTGTCCAGAGCGAGCTCCGGAATCAGCTGCAGCTGCAGCGCATTGTCATACCACCTCTGGAGCTTCGCCAGTTCTTCCGGGTAGCCAGCGCCCAGCATTACATCCCACTGCACCACGTAGCGCGCCAGCTTGATGCGCGATGGGGGATCGCCTACTAACGAGCTGGCGAAGAACGCTGGGAAGCTGATGCTCGACCCAGCGTCAGTCACGTTCCCAGACCAGCTCATCAACCCTTGGTCGGAGATCCCGTCCACATACCCCGTCCCTGCCCAAGCCGGCGCGCTAAAGCACGCCAGGCTCAGGCAGAGCGCTACGAGCGCGACAGAGGCGCGCCGACTATCGCTTCTCAGCCGCAGCCGGTGTTGTTGCCACACGATGAACACGTGTAGCAGGAGCCTGTCCGCTGCATCATGCCGCCGCACTGATTGCACGCCGGCCCCAGGTCGAGACCCTGCAGTCGTGCGGGCAGGACCGGCGGGGAGTCTGTCAGCGACGCTGCAGCCGGTTTGCCGTGTCCATCAGCGGCGGACGCTTCCGGCGTGCTGACCGACGAGCCGTTGCCCGGTGAACCGTTTCCGCCCCCGTTGCTGTTGCCTGGGCTGGCGGTGTCTGAGTAGCTGACCGCCTGCGCGGCGTCCTGGGCTGCTTTGCGCGCACGTACCGCCGGCGTGAGGATTCCCAGCTCCTCCTGCGCGTCCACATCCAGGAAGCGCGACGCCAGCCAGCGCATGATGTAGTCGGGCATCGACTTCGCGAACGGGATCTCCGGGTTGCCCGTGATCCCCTCTGGCTCGAATCGCATGTAGCTGAACTTCTGCACCAGTGTTTCGAGTGGGACGCCGTACTGCAGCGCGATCGAGATTGCTGTCGCGAACGAGTTCATCATGCCTCGGAGCGTCGAGCCCTCCTTGCCGATGTCCGTGAGGAAGATCTCTCCAACCGAGCCGTCCTCGTACTTGCCCGCCGTGATGTAGCCCTCGTGGCCGCCGATCGAGAACTTGTGCGTGATCGATTCGCGCTCGCGCGGCATGCGCTTGCGCCGCGGGCCAGCCTCTGCAAGCGCTTTGCTGACAGCTGCCTCGACGATCGCGTCTACGTCCACAGCGTCCACAGGCTCGGTCACGCCCTGCTGCGCGTCTGTGCGCAGCGCCTGTGCGGTCTTGGAGCCGTCGCGGTAGATCGCCAGCGCCTTCACTCCTAGGTGCCACGCCTGCGTGTACGCGTCGGCGATGTCCTCCACAGTGGAGTCTTGGGGCATGTTGACCGTCTTTGAGATCGCGCCCGAGATGAACGGCTGCACCGCGCCCATCATCTTGATGTGGCCCATGTGAGAGATCGCGCGCTCACCCACGGCCACGTCGAACACCGGCAGATGCTCGTCGTTCAGGCCGGGGGCGCCGACGATCGTGCCGTGCTCGGCCAGGTGCGCCTCGATCTGCTCGACCTGCTCCTCTGAGTAGCCGAGCGTCTGCAGTGCCAGTGGCACCGTTTTGTTGACGATCGTCATCTGGCCGCCGCCCACCAGCTCCTTGAACTTGACCAGCGAGAAGTCCGGCTCCACGCCGGTCGTGTCGCAGTCCATCAGGAACGAGATCGTGCCCGTGGGTGCCAGCACTGTCGCCTGGGCGTTGCGGTAGCCGAAGCGCTCGCCCAGCTCCACCGCCTCGTCCCACGAGCGCCTTGCCGCGGCAAGCAGCTCGCCGTCCAGGCAGTCTGGAATCGCATAAGAGGCTTCTCGGTGTTTCACTTTCACGCCGTTATGCGCCTCTTTGTTGACGGCATACCCTTCATAGGGACCAAGCACGGCGGCGACCTCGGCTGAGCGTCGGTAGGCACGTCCGGTCATCAGCGCGGTGATCGCCGCCGCGGTGCCGCGCCCGTGGTCTGAGTCGTAGGGCATACCGTTGCTCATTAGGTACGCGCCAAGGTTCGCGTAGCCGAGCCCGAGCTGGCGGAACGCCTGTGCGTTGGCGCCGATCTTTTCTGTCGGGTAGCTGGAGGGGCCGACGACGATCTCCTGGGCAAGCAGAACGATGTCGATGGTGTGCTCGAAGGAGGCGACATCGAGCGTGCCGTCGGCGCGGCGAAACTTCATCAAGTTGAGCGAGGCGAGATTGCACGCCGAGTCGTCGATGCTCAGATACTCAGAGCAGGGATTGGACGCGGTGATCCGCCCGGTGTTGGGATTGGTGTGCCACTCATTGA
The DNA here is from genome assembly GCA_036513795.1 of Solirubrobacteraceae bacterium. Classification (GTDB taxonomy): domain Bacteria; phylum Actinomycetota; class Thermoleophilia; order Solirubrobacterales; family Solirubrobacteraceae; genus Palsa-744. The sequence continues at coordinate 14,615 of DATBYJ010000196.1, forward strand.
TCGTCGTGTCGTACTGCACGCCCGGGTCCGCGCAACGCCATGCTGCCTCGGCGATCTCGCGCATCAGCTCGCGCGCCGGGATTGGCTCGTCCACCGGCTTGCCCGTCGCACGCGCGAGTAGCCGCCACTCGCCGTCCTCCTCGACCGCGCGCATGAACTCATCGGTAACCCTCACTGAGTTGTTCGCGTTCTGGTACTGGATCGACTTGAAGCCCTCGCCGTCGATCGACATGTCGAAGCCCGCGTCGCGTAGTGCCGCGGCCTTATCCTCCTCTTTGGCCTTGCACCAGATGAACTCGCGGATGTCGGGGTGGTCGACGTCGAGCACCACCATCTTGGCTGCCCGACGGGTCTTGCCGCCGGACTTGATCGTGCCTGCCCATGAGTCCGCGCCGCGCATGAACGACACCGGACCAGAGGCCGTGCCGCCCTTGGCCAGCGGCTCCATCGACCCACGGATTTTCGACAGGTTGATGCCAGAGCCGGAGCCGCCGCGGAAGATCATGCCCTCCTTGGTGTTCCAGTCGAGGATCGACTCCATCGTGTCCTCCACGGAGAGGATGAAGCAGTTGTGGACCGCGACGTTGTTGGTGAGGAACTCGTTCGACTCGGTCTGAATGTCATAGACATGCATCTCGCCAAGGCACTCAATTGAGACGATCTCCTCCTCGCGGAGGTCCGGGCAGCGCTTTGGGTTGCGAAGAGCAAGCGACTGGAACAGCTTGTCCTGCTTCTCGTGTCCAACGAAGCCAACTAGCTCAGCGAATCGTGCGCGCTCGGAGCCGATCGAGATCGCGACCTCGTGGAGGTCATGGCGATCGTCGCGCTTCTCCCTTTTGCAAATGCGGCGCGAGTAGATCCCGAGTGTTCCCAAGAGCAGCTGAACGTCCTCGGTCCAGCGCTCGCCAATCACCGCGAACGCGACACGCGCGTTCTCGCAGTGGTCGTCTTGACGCACCGACACATAGCCATCGGCCTGGAAAAGGCTCCGCAGGTAGGCGGCGATCTCGTCGTGAGATGACGTGAAGAGTCGTTGAGGGACACGCATCTCGGTGCCGCGCGTGAGCAGATCCCAGCGCTCGACGAACTCGCGAAGAACCTCTCCATACAAGCGGATTCGGCGTACGCGGATCGTCTGAGTGTCAGCCTCGCGCACCTTACGATGCACGTCGGGGAAGGCAACGTCTAGGTTCTCGCTGATCCAGTCGAACTCATCGTCGGTAGCGACCTGAAACTCAAGCGTTAGCGAACGGTTGGTACCGCTTGCATACTGCCCGACAAATCCGTCGGCCTGCAGCCAGCCGGCGAGCGCAGCTTCGGCGACAGCCACGCGGTCTGTCTCGTCGAGAAGATCAAATGCGGTATCGATCCCGCCAGCACCTACCGCGACCCGTACCGGATCCGCAACCTTGCTGCGGTGCGGGTGAAGATGCATCCGCATCCCTGGACGGAGTTGATCCACGCGCAGCCACTGTGGCTGTGTGCGACGCTCTGCAACTGCCTTGACGACATGGTCGGCTGTTGCTTCGACGAAGCTTCCATTGCGCAGCTTGACCCGCCACACCGGCTTGCGCCCGTTGTCCTTAACCGCAACAACCCGTGTGCTCCCTTGGGAGTCGTAGACCTCGAGGCCAACTTGCTCGTGTTCGACGATCTCACCTATGGGGATCATCCCTTGTGGTGTTGATACCAGCGCGTGGTAGGGAAGGCAGGCCGAGCACTGCGGCGACTCCTCGAACCCCACGTTGAACCACACCGGCGAGTTGAACGCCGCCAGTTGGTGCAGCAGGATGTACGTCAGCTCGTGGTTGAACGCCCGCGCGTCGTCTTCGCTTGCGAAGTAGCCGCCCGCGCGACCCCAGCCGGTGATCGTGCCGGCAACGCGGCTGATCATCTCCTTGACCGAGCTCTCCCGCTCGGGCGAGTCAAGCTGTCCGCGGAAGTACTTCTGGGCGACGATGTTCGTCGCGTTTTGCGACCAGCTCTTGGGGAACTCAACGCTCAGCTGCTCGAACGCGACGCGATCGCCGTGGCCGATGCGCGCGTCGCGCAGCTCCCACTCGACGCCCTCGAACGGGTGCGTGCCAGGGTTCGTGAACAATCGTTTGATCGACAGCGCCGTGTCGCTCTGGGAGACCTCTGAAACTGCGGTGTGCGTGGCGCCATCCATCTGGTTATTCTCCTCGTCTTGAGCCCCGCGAAACCCCCAGTTTGCGGCGCGAATACAGTGTTTTTGGGGGTAACAGAGGATGATCCGCCTTGGGCCGGACGGATCTTTTTCTAGCCGCGTGAGGCGCCCAAGCTGCTCCTTACAGGATAGCTGTGGAAGGCCTCCAACACTGGGTTTTCGAGGCCCCAAAATGCGGGCTCGAAGGTGTTTTCTTGCAGGCTTTCTTGCGGCCGCGGGGCGCTAACGGCCGAGCCGTATCCAGTCGCCGAATTCAGCCAGTGTCGCCGACGATCGGTAGCTGGCCTCGGCCAACGTGTGGCGCAGCGACTGCATCCAGCGAGGTTCGAATGCCGTCATCCGCACAACGCCCCACGCCACACAGCACACGACGAGGATCGCCGCAATCCCAACAGCCGCGATGGCGCCCGTCGATAGGTGCGTTGCCTTGTGGGCGTGTGCGACGCTGTGCAGCGTCAGCGTGGAAAGCGCATTCTTCGGTTCAACCACAGCGATACTCATAGTAGGTCTGCAACGCCCGCAAGCGCATCCTGCAGCACCTGCTCAGGCGGCTGCTCAGCGTCGATTACCCGGATGCGCTCAGGCTCTGCTTGGGCAAGCTCGTCGTAGGCGGATGCGATCTCGGCAAAGAAGTGCTCGCCCTCGCGCTCCAAGCGGTCCGGCTCCAGCGCACGCTCGTGCTGGCGCGCGCGTCCAGCTGCAGGGGAGATGCGCAGCAGCAGCGTGCGCTCGGGGGTCAGCCCGCCCGTGGCAAACCGGTTGATCGCTCGTACCTCCGCAACTCCCAGCGAGCGTCCTGCGCCCTGGTAGGCGAGCGAGGAGTCCACGAAACGGTCCAACAGCACAACAGCACCTTCCTCTAGCAGCGGTCGCAGCAACTGCTCGACGAGCTGGGCGCGTGCGGCCGCATACAGCAGCGCCTCCGTGCGCGCCCGCACGTCCAGCGTGGGGTCCTTTACCAGCGCGCGAATACGCTCGGAGACATCCACTCCGCCCGGCTCGCGCAGTAGCCGCACGGGTATGCCACGCTCTGCGAGCGCGCGCACCAGCCCGTCCGCGAGCGTCGTCTTGCCCGCGCCGTCCAATCCCTCGATCGTGATCAGCGTGCCTCGTGCCACCTCCGGCACGCTACCGGCGCCGCCTCTAGGATGACCGGCGATGGCAGCCCCCGCCCAAGCCGCCAGCCAGACAGACGCCGAGGC
>DATBYJ010000197.1:0-2860 GCA_036513795.1 Solirubrobacteraceae bacterium
GTACCCAACCCCCGCATCATCAGACTGGCAACGCCGACACCGAGCCCGGCGCCCCGCTCTCCCGACCACCCATCCGAACGCCCGCCCAGCGGACGCGAACAGACACGCCCACTTGACAAACGACACGACATATCAGTCAGGCGCAGCTAGCCGAGGCCGCCGGCTTCCGCCAGAGCTGGGTCAGCAACGTCGAGCACGGCCGACGCAACCCGAGTTGGGCCGACGTTGTCCGCTTGGCCGAGGGATTGGGCGTGCGCGTCTCGACGCTCATCAAGCGGGCCGAAGCTCTCGCCGACGAACGCTCTTGACCTGCCCTAGAGTGGCGCTGTGGTAAGAGGCGACAGCGCGGCCTCATCCGGCGGTTGGCCTCCGGGTGAGCCCGAAGGCGTGCTGCGGGAGATGGAACGCATAGCCCTTGAGGCTGGCTGGGGGTCGCTTGGGCTAGTCAAGATGTACGAAGAAATCCGGAACCCTCCGGATCCGGCTCGGATGAGGCAAGCACTTGAAGTGTCAGACCGCGAGAATCGTGAAGTCGTTCCCGAGGAGCGCGCGCATGTCGTTCGGGTCAGACGTAGCGACCGCGTCGCCACGACGGCGTACACCAACCGCTATGCAAGCATCGATAGCGCCTGCACCAGGGGTGGCCCTACGGAGGCTGCCAGCGGTGCGCGCCAGCTTCTCATCAACGACCTCGATCGAGCAAGCCTTCAACAGGCGAGCGATCCGGGCGTCCTTCGGGTCGCCGCGCCAGACCTCTGCAAGCGCTATCGCTGGGATCGTGGGCACGAAGCCGCGTTCGTAGCCGACGGCGAGGATCTTGCGGATGCGCTCCTGGCCGCGCTCGTAGGCGATCAGTGCGCCAGTATCGAGAGTCAGGCCGGCCACTCGGCGAGAACTTGAGCCGTGACCTCAGGCGATATCTCGCCAAACTGAACGTCGTCCTCGGCGAGCAGTTCGCGGCCGCGGGTGACCTGAAGCTCGTGCAGCACTGCTGCGTTTACATACGCCGACAAGTTTCCGCTCGACCCAGCAAGGCGCCGCTGGACCTCACGCAGCACAGACTCATCGAAGGAGATCGATCGCTTTTGGGTCGCCATACATCTGATGCTACCACGGTAGGATGAGGTTGCCGCAGTCAGGATCGCGCGACGACGCCAACTGAGGCGGCTCAATCAAAGCGCTGAGCATGCAGCTCGCCATGACCGCGAAGGAGCAGCTTCTGCAGGAGGCCCCTGGCTGGAGAGGCGGTCAACGGCCTCAACGAGGTCTTCGTTGTCCTCGCCACCACGCGCATCCGTGGCATACGACGCTCTCGCCCGAGAAGGTCGCTGCGGTCTGCGGCGCGCTGGCCGCGGCGACAGGCTGCGCTCCGCCAGCACGCATGGGGGCCTGAGGCACCTCAGCGACCAAATCGCTCCTCGTGAAGCTGGCGGATCAGGGGCCACGGAGATTTCGAGAACTTTCCCCCCTCTCCATCCAGGTTTTTCGCTCGAAATACACCTTGGGATGTGTATCTTGTGGTGTATGAGGACGAACATCGAGATCGACGACCGTGTACTGCACGAAGCTCAGGAGCTGATTGGCGCGCGAACGAAGCGCGAGGCGGTGGACGTGGCATTGCGAGAGCTGGTCGCTCGCCATCGGCGTATCGGCGTCCTCGACCTGCGGGGGCGTGTCCGCTGGGAGGGGGACCTCGACGAGAGTCGTCGCGGGCGCTCGTGATCGTCGTCGACACGAGCGTGTGGATCGACGTTCTCAACGAGCAGGACTCGCGGCAGGCAATTCGTTGCGTCGAGCTGATCGACGCAGGAGAGCCGATCGCGCTCACCGACATCGTGTTCACCGAGATCCTCCAGGGCTTTCGCTCTGACAGGGAAGCGCGCCTTGTTGAAAGTCATCTGAAGGCATTCCCAATGTTGCGCCTCGACGGCCTGGACGACTTCGCTCTGGCGGCCGAGCTATACCGGCGCGCCCGGCGCGCGGGTGTGACGATCCGTAAGACCCTGGACTGCCTGATCGCCGCGCCGTGCGTGCGCACTGGCGCGCCCATCTTGCATGCCGATACCGACTTCGACAGGCTCGCTGAGTGCACGCCCCTACGGCTTTACTCCTAACGACGCCGCCCGGAGAAACGCGTCGCGTGCAGTTCGCGAATGCGCTCCCAAGCAGGGGCATGTTTCGAGAGTCGTCCCGTTAGCCCCGCCATTTGCTCGATGTTCGAACTCTCGACCGAGGGCGATGAAGCACGCTGACGCTCCGCAGTCACTGCGTCTCATCGGCGCGTCTGTAGCCGAGGCGCGCGGAGATGCGATCGGCGGTGGACACGAGGTGTGGGCCGAGCGCGTCGACGAGCTCCTCTAGCGAGATGATCGAGCTGGGGGCGGCCAAGGCAACGGCGGCGACGGTTTCGCGGGCGTCGTTGCGCACGGGTGCTGCGATCGCGCATACGTCTGCTGCGAGCTCTTGGTCATCGACGGCGAAGCCGGCTCCTTGAATCTCGTCGAGCTCGTCACGTAGCGCTTTCTTGCTTGTGATCGTGTTCCGTGCACGTTTGGTAAGTGTCATTTGTGCAATTAGTTCGCGTTGCTCGCGGACGGGAAGGTTCGCCAGCAGCAGCTTGCCCATGGAGGTGCAGTAGGCGGGCACGCGCGAGCCGGCGTGTAGGTTGAGTTCGACGCTGTTCTTCCCGCGGCGGAAGCTGCGCACGCGGTCGACGAACAGGACGTCGGTTGAGTCGAGTACGCCGAGGCTGGTGGTGTAGGAGGTGCGTTGGCGTAGCTCTTCTAGGTAGGGGTGGGCGTGCTCGCGTAGTCCGGTGGAGTTCAGGGCGGACATGCCGAGGTCGGTTACGCGTAGTCCG
>DATBYJ010000198.1:0-27447 GCA_036513795.1 Solirubrobacteraceae bacterium
AGCGGTACTCGCGCAGCGGATCTCGCGGCGCGCTTGAAGTACGCGGGGCTGGACCCCGAGCGCATCCGTGTGCAGCAGGATCTGCCCACTGCCCTCACGGATGCCTCCCTGGACCGCACCGGCGCAGGCGCGCCGCTGTATGCCTTGCCCACCTACACCGCGATGCTCGCCCTGCGCGAGCTGCTGGTGGCCCGCGGGGAGGCAAGCAGCGCGTGGTCGTAGACGATCCGCCAGCCACCAACGAGGAGCCCTCCTCCCCCATGCACCGGCGCGGGTGCACAACGATCTGGCACGACCTCGAGTGCGGCTCCTACACAGCCGACCTGCCGCTGTGGCGAGAGCTTGCCCGGACGGCCGGCAGCGGTGGGAACGCACAGCCGCTGTTGGACATCGGTGCGGGAACTGGCAGGGTCGCACTCGACCTCGCGCGCCGGGGGTACAAGGTCACGGCCTTCGATCTTGACGCCGAGCTGTTGAGCACCCTGCGCGCGCGTGCAGAGGCAGCCAGCGTGGAACTGGAGACCGTCTGCGGGGATGCCCGCGAGCTCGATCTCCTCTGCCGAGACTTTGCGGTGTGCCTCGTGCCGATGCAGACCATCCAGCTGCTTGGAGGCGCCGACGGGCGCCTTGCGTTCCTAACTAGAGCACGCGAGCACCTGCGTGAGGGCGGCCTGCTCGCCTGCGCAATCGTCTCGCAGCTGGATGCGTTCGACTGTGCCACTGGAGACGTTGGGCCCTCGCCGGAGACGACGCGCTTCGACGGTACCCACTACGTCAGCCGCGCCACCCGTGTGCACGTAGGTGTCCGCAGCGTGCAGATCGAGCGCGAGCGCACGATCCTGTCGGCCGAGCAGGCTGTTGCCGGCACACGGGTGCCAGTGGAGCACAACTTGATTGAGCTCGACCGCGTGAGCGCCGCGCAGCTGCGACACGAGGGTCACGAGGTGGGGCTTTCGAGCGCCGGCACGCGCACGATCCCCGCCACCAGGGACCACGTCGGCAGTGAGGTGGTGTTGCTCCGTGCCTGAGCGCGCGCCTAGCTCGTCGAGCCCACGGACGCTGCATGTATGCGCGCTGTATCCCGACCTGATGAACATCTACGCCGACCGCGGCAACCTGATCGTGCTCGAGCGCCGCTGCACGTGGCGGGGAATCGACTTCCAGCTGTCATCCAGCGGTCTCGGCGACCCGCTCGACGCGGATGCCCACGACCTGTTCTATATCGGCGGCGGACAGGATCGTGACCAGCGCCTGTGCGCGGAGGATCTGATCGAGACCAAGCGCGAGGGCCTACACGCGGCCGCCGCCCGGGGCGCGGTGGTGCTGGGCGTGTGCGGCGGCTACCAGCTGCTGGGGCACTCCTACACACTGGATGACGAGCAGATCCCGGGAGTCGGCCTACTTGACGTGCGTACCGTCCGCGAGGAGGGACCGCGCCTGATCGGCAACGTGGCGATCGAAGTCTCACTCGCTGAACACCCCCCAGAAGTGCTGGCCGGCTTCGAGAACCACGGCGGGCGCACCTATCTGCGAGCAGGCCAGCAGGCACTCGGTCGTGTTCTCAGCGGACACGGCAACGACGGCCACAGCGGCCTGGAGGGAGCGATAGCGGGCAACACGATCGGCACCTATCTGCATGGGCCGCTACTACCCAAGAACGTGTGGTTCGCCGATTGGCTGATCACCCGGGCGCTGGGACTGAAGGCCGGCACACTTGCCCCGCTCGAGGACGCAATCGAGGGCCAGACGCACACGAGCGCTCGCCGGGCCGCGGGTGTGTGAGACGGCGCCCTACGCCGCGCGCCGCGATCCTCGCAAATTCGACCTTCGCGCCTCACCATCGGGCTCCAGGACTCATACGATCGTGGCGATGGAGCTCTCCGAGTATCAACGCCTCTCGCGCCGCACCGCTGAGTATCCGCGTGAGGCATGGCTGGCATATCCCGCCTTGGGTCTCGCCGGTGAGGCCGGTGAGGTCGCCGAGCACGCCAAGAAGGCGATCCGCGACGACGCCGGCGAGGTCAGCGACGAGCGCCGCCGGGCAATGTCCAAGGAGTTGGGCGATGTCCTTTGGTACGTCGCTCAACTAGCCAGCGAGCTAGGTCTCGATCTCGATGAGATCGCCGAAGGCAATCTCGAGAAGCTCCTCTCTCGCCAGCGCCGCGGCGTGCTCTCGGGCAGCGGCGACGAGCGCTAGCGATCGCCACCGATCAGGCAACGCGATCGACATACTCCCGCAGCGCGGCGCGTACAACCTCGCTGATTGAGCGGTGCTCCCTAAGAGCACAGGCTCGCAATGCCTTGTCGAGGTCTGGATCGACTCGCAGTTGCACGCGCGGAGAGCTGCCGCCATCACCGAGCGCCGGCCGCCCCATGCGAACGCGCTTGGCTTCGATCAATTCGTAGCCGCGCTCAGCCTCATCGGCTAGGGCATCGACTACCTTCTTGGTCAGCTTTGTGCCGCTGCGCGTCCTTAGAGCCGCCATCGTTTAGCCTCCTCGTACTGGTCCCTGTACTTCTTGCGTAGCGCCATCGCATGGATCACGATCAGTTCCCCTTTTGAGCCTTCCACAGCGATGACCTCGATGGCTCGTCCATCGACATCGTCGCCGAGACAGACGAGCCTGGCGTCCATCACTTTCGCACCACCAGGAGCTGGCTCACCAAACGCGAGACCGCAGTGAGTAATGACATATCGGATGCGCTCCCTGGATACACGATGCTTAGTTGCCGAGCGCGCAAAGCGCAGCTTCTTCCCTGATAGATTAGCACTTCTGTCTGACATAAGTGTCACCGACAATGTCCTTTGTGACGGTCCTGCAGTCGATGATCCACGTCGCTTGGGACGCTTCTCATGACCGATGGCCCTCCCACGAGGTCGAGGCCCACGCCACACCGCGATCGACTGCACGGTGCGCTCCTTGGCCGCTCTCAGGGACCCGCACCAAGGCCTGCCAGGATGAAGGAATGCAGAGCGAACCAAACGATCCACTGCATGTAAGAGCCGATGAGCTGGACGTCCCTGAGGAGCTCAGCCGCCGCAAGCTGCGATCGCGCCTGCTGATCGCGCTGGCGCTGCTGGTGGCAGTCGTTGCGGTAATCGGCCTCGTTCCGGGCCTGAGCGGGCTGCGCTCGAGACTTGCGCACGCGAGCCCGGCGTGGCTTGCGCTGGGCGCACTGCTGAAGATCCTGTCCGGTGTCGGCTACGTGGCTGTGTTTCGGATGGTCTTCTGCCGGCGCATGAGCTGGCGGGTGAGCACCCAGATCGGCATGTCAGAGCTCGGCGCGAATGCACTACTTCCGACGGGCGGCGCGGGCGGGCTTGCGCTCGGCGCGTGGGCGCTCAAACGCGGGGGTATGAAGGGAGAGGAGATCGCGAGGCGCACGGTGGCGTTCTTCTTGCTCACGAGCGTGCCGAACGTTCTCGGTGTGATCGTGATTGGGCTCGGCCTGGCGGTGGGCGTGATCGGGGGCGAGAGCAACCTGCTGCTGACTGCGCTACCGGCCGCCGTTGCCCTGGCCGCGGTGGCTGCGACGATCGCGGGTGGCCGGCTCGCCCGTCGCTACGAACGCCGCAGGCTGGCAACCGGGAGGCACTTGCGCTCCAAGCGAGCGCTCGCGACCGTGAAGACGCTTGCGGCGCTCGCGGATGGCGTGGACGAGTCGCTGGTGCTGCTGCGTGAGGGCGACGCGATCCTGATCGCCGGCCTGCTGGCGTATCTGGTGTTCGACGTGATGATCCTGTGGGCGGGTTTTCGCGCGCTGGGCGCGTCACCGCCCGTGGCGATCCTCGCCATGGCCTATCTGATCGGCGAGTTGGGTGGCCTGATACCGGTACCGGGAGGGATCGGCGGCATCGACGCGGGGCTGCTGGGAACGCTCGTTGTGTACCACGTGTCGATCACGGCCGCCGCGGGCGCGGTGCTCGCTTACCGAGCGATAGCTCTTAGTGTTCCTGCGGTCGTCGGCGCGGTCGCGTTTGCGGCGCTGCGGCGGACGTTGCGTACGGAGGCCGAGCAGATCTCTGTTTGCGCGCCACAAAGCGAGATGGAGATCATTGGCCTTGGACGTGTACGGATCAACTCGGAGCAGCAAGCGCCGACAGCACGCTAGGTAGCCACTGCGAAGCGGGCGAAACGCTCGGCCAGCCTTGCAGGCACTAGCGCGCGAACGCGCACGCCCTCAGCGGTGTCCTCGCGCTCGACCTCGCCGGCCAGCTCGTGCAACTCCGCGAGACTGCCGCCGTCGGCATACGGCACGAGCAGATCCAGTGGGCGCAGCATGTGCGCGAGCTCGTGCTCCATGCGTTCGCCCAGCTCCTGAAGGCCCTCGCCGTTGACACCGCTTACGAGCACCGCGTCTGGGTAGCGGAAGCGCAGCTCGTGACGTGCGTCAGCGTCGAGTAGATCGACCTTGTTGAGAACTAGCAGGCGGGGACTCTCCCCCGCGCCGATCTCCTCCAGTGTGCCCTCCACCGAGCGCTGCATGATCTCGCGCTGGGGCTCAGGGGCGGAGGCGTCCAGTACATGCGCCAAGAGCTCCGCGCGACTGGTCTCCTCGAGGGTCGCCGCAAACGCGTCCACCAGCTGATGGGGAAGCTTTGAGATGAAGCCCACGGTGTCGGTCAGCAGGTAGGAGCGACCCGCCAGCTTCAGCGTCCTTGTGGTCGGGTCGAGCGTGTGGAATAGGCGGTCGCGCACGCTCACCTCTGCACCCGTCATCGCGTTCAACAGCGTGGACTTGCCGGCGTTGGTGTAGCCGACCAGCGCGATCGTCGGCAGTGCCGCGCGCTCGCGCTCTGCGCGCTGCACCGCGCGTGTGCCCTTGACGTGCTCCAAGCGGCTGCGCAACACGGAGATGCGGTTGCGCGCCAGCCGTCGATCGGTCTCGATCTGGGTCTCCCCTGGGCCTCGTGTGCCGATGCCTCCGCCGAGACGCTCGAGGTGGCTCCATAGTCCGCGCATGCGCGCGAGGTTGTACTCCAGCTGTGCGAGCTCGACCTGGAGCTTGCCCTCTGCGCTGTTTGCGTGGGAGGCAAAGATGTCGAGGATCACGGTTGTGCGGTCCACTACCGGCAGCCCCAGTGCCTCCTCGAGGTTGCGCTCCTGGCGGGCGCTCAGCTCATCGTCACAGGCGATCACGTTCGCATCGCTTGCCAGCGCTGCTGCCTTGGCCTCTGCAACCTTGCCTGGACCGAGGTAGGTGTTCGGGTGTGGCTGCTCGCGGCGCTGCACCATCTCACCGACGACTGCCACGCCTGCGGTGCGCAGTAGCTCCTCGAGCTCTGACAGGTCATCTCCGTCGGGCAGCGCCGCAATGCAGAACGCGCGCTGAGCGGCACGTGGGGTTATCTGCGCGCCGTTGGCGGCCCACTCGGCCTTCGGGGTTACGGCGCTACGGCCGTTGCGACTTCTATCCATCCATCTCCAAGTCTAGGACGGTCGATACCGCGCAGAGTGTTACGAGCGGTGAAGTCGACGACTAGATCGGTCGCGCCGATCACGGCCTCCCCATATGTCAACTCCCGAGCGTGCCCAGACGCTTGACCGCCTCCAGCAGACGATCGTCTGGGGTTGTCAGTGAGATGCGAAACCAGCCCTCGCCGGCGGGCCCATACACCGACCCCGGCACCAGCACCACGTCGGTGCGCTCGAGCACGTGCTCGCAGTAAGCCTCTGAGCTGGCAAAGACCTCCGGCACCGGCGCCCACACGTAGATGGTGCTGTGCGGCGGGCGCACCTGCACGCCGATCTCCCGCAACGCATCGCAAACCAGGTCGCGGCGGCGGCGGTACAGCTCGTTCATCGATGCCACCTCGGCGTCGGCGTCTGGAGACAGCGCTGCGACACCAGCGAGCTGCACGGCCTCGAACAGCCCCGAGTCGATGTTCGTCTTCAGCTGCCAATAGGTCTGTAGCGCCTCAGCGTTTCCAACCACCACTGCGCAGCGCCAGCCGGTCATGTTGTAGCCCTTGGACAGCGAGAACACCTCGATGCCCACGTCCTTGGCCCCCGGCGTTTGCAGGAATGACGGCGCGTGATAGCCGTCGAAGACGATCTCCGAGTAGGCGTTGTCGTGCACCACGAGGATGTCGTATGCGCGAGCGAACTCCACTACGCGCGCGAAGAAGCCGTCGGGGACGACCGCGCCGGTGGGGTTGTTGGGGTAGTTCAGGAACATCAGCTTCGCGCGGCGCGCCACGTCCTCGTCGATCGCGCCCAGATCTGGCACGAAGCCATGCTCGGGCTCGAGCGCCATCAGCACGGGCTCCCCCCCAGCCAGCCACGGTCCGCCGGTGTACACCGGGTAGCCGGGGTCCGCTGCCAGCGCGTAGTCGCCCGGATCGAGGAACGCCAGGTTGAGGTTGAAGATCGCCTCCTTGGCGCCGATCGCGGGGATGATCTCGCTCTCGGGATCGAGTTTTACGTCGAAGCGGCGCTCGTAGAAGTCGCCCACAGCGCCCCTGAAATCGGCACGGCCGCGGTTGCTCGGGTAGCGGTGGGTCTCGGGCTCGCTCACGGCCTCCTGCATGGCCTGCACGATCAGCGGTGGCGTAGGACGGTCGGGGTCGCCGATGCCGAGGCTGATCACATCCACGCCGGCCGCCTTCTTGTCGGCGATCTTGCGCTCCAGTTGGGCGAACGCATATGGCGGGATGCGCTCGAGGCGCTTACTCGGTTTCATAAAGCTCCTTTTCGAACTCCTCGCTCAGGCGACCCTCGAACACGGGTCGCGCCCAGCCGGTCAGGTTGATCTGCAGATCCTCGCCCACCTCGACGTCGAGCTCGCCACCGTCGAGCATCACCGTGACTCGGGCGGGTCTGACGGGCGGCTCGTATTCACGGGTGTGGGCGACCGCTGCCCCTGTGGCACCCGTGCCCGAGGACAGCGTCTCGCCCACGCCACGCTCGAAGATGCGCGCACGGATGCGGCCGGGCTTGCCGGGCTCGAGCTCCGTGTACCAGGAGACGTTCGTGCGGTTGGGGAACTCTTTGGCAGCTTCGATCGCCGGACCGATCGCGGGCAGATCCAGCGCCTCCAGCGCAGCCGGCGAGTCGACGTGGATCGCGCACTGGGGGTTGCCGATCGACACGTGACGGAAGTGCCAGATGCGTTCCGCTGACATTACCGCGCCCTGCCCGTCGTCTGCGCCGCCGGGGTAGTCCGCCGAGGTGAGGCTGGCTGTGCCCATGTCCACCGTGCACGTATCTGGCCCGGTGATCGTCGGGCGGATCTCGCCTGCGGCCGTGTGGATCGAGAACGTGTCTTGCTCAGTCCAGCCACGGTGGCGCAAGTAGAGGATCGCCTCACGTGCACCGTTGCCCGACAGCTCTGCCTCCGAGCCATCGGGGTTGAAGATGCGCAGGTCCGCTACATACGCTGGGTCGTGCGGGGATGAGAGCAGCAACACGCCGTCCGCATACACGCCGAAATGGCCTTCGCACAGCTTGCGCACACGCGCTGGTGTGAGCTCGAATGCAAGCCGTCTGTGCTCGAGGATCAGGTAGTCGTTGCCGAGCGCCTGCCACTTCTCAAATGCGATTGTCTGCATCAAGCGCCGGAGTCTAAGTCAGGCGTAGCGTGAAGGATCTCGTGCGCGAGAACAGCGGGGTCGCGTCCCGTCACGTCGATGTTGTGCACGCCTGCGAGCTTGCGCATCCATGTGAGTTGGCGCTTTGCGTAGTTGCGTGTGTGGCGCTTCATTAGCTCCACGTCCCCTGCCAACAGCTCCTCGAAGCCGAGTGCCTTGCGAGCCGTCTCGGACGCTCCGGCTGCGTTGGCCTGATGGATCTCATCGCCGGCACCCGCTGCCAGCATCACATCCACACGCGCGTCGATCGCCGCGTACAGCGCCTCGCGTTCCATCGTCAGTCCGGCCAGCAGTGTCGGGTGGCGCAGTTCTTCGTTCCACAACTGCGACGGCGCGTCCGGCGGCTCGAGCTCACCCAGGTCCGATAGCTCGAGCGCCCGCACCAGCCGCTGACGGTCATTGGGATCGATCTTCTCTGCCGCCCACGGTGCGCGCTGGGAGAGAGTTGCGTGCAAGGCTGGCGCACCACTGCGTTCCAGCTCCGCGGTCCAGCGCTCGCGCACGCCCTCAGGCGGCGGCGGGCGCAGGTTCAGCTCAGTGAGCGCCGCGCGCAGGTAGAGGCCTGTGCCCCCCACCACGATCGGGCGCCTGCCAGCTGCCAGCAGATCGTCGATCTCAGCGTGCGCCAGCTGCGCATACTGCCCTACGCTGAACGTCGCGTCCACAGGCAGAAACGACACCAAGCGATGCTCAAGCTGCGCCTGCTCCGCTGCGCTCGCGACACCCGTCAGCGTCTCCAGGCCCTGGTACACCTGGAGCGCGTCCGCTGACACCGCCACTGGGTCCTCGCCTTGAGCACGCAGCAGATCCGCAAGCGCAACTGCGACCGCGGTCTTGCCCACGCCTGTGGGGCCGAACAGGGCGATGATTTGCATGCGTGTCATGGCTCACAGCGTGCGTACGTAGCCGACTTCTCGCCGTGGCTAGCCGAATCGGTAGGACGCTCCAAGATGTGCCTCAAACGACGATCAGCGTGACGCCGAGCTTGGGAGCTCTTGTCAGTGGCTTGTCGGTGGTTACCAGCGGGCAATCAAGGGCACGGGCGAGAGCGACATAGCAGGCGTCATAGGAAGACAGGTTGTCGCGGAGGGACCAAATCTCGCTTAGCAACACCCGGGTGGGTACGCGTCCTACTGTGCTTTCCGCAAGCCGCGCTATCGCTGTGGATGCACGATCACTTGTCAACCTGCCGCTTCGCTCTAGGCCACGCAGACTTTGCACGACCTCGGGATTCACGACATCCGGGGCAATCAGTTCGGCCTCGCCAATAGCGCGTTCAACCCGCTTACCGGTGACGCTCTGGAGCAGCAGCTCTACGAGCGCCGAGGCGTCAATCACTAGCGGAGAGGGCGCGAAGGATCTGCTCATCGCGTTCAGCCCGTCCCTCGTGAATCATGCTTACCACCTCGTCAGAGCCTATGCCCTGCACCGACTCGTCCTGCCTCAGCCGCTCCAGCCATTCGCGCGTTGTTGGTACTGCCAGATCGCGCTCGAGGACCGCCAAGGCGTACTCGCTTAGATTCCGGCCCTCTCGTCGGGCACGCTCGCGCAGTCGCTCGTGTAGCTCAGGCGGAACATTTTTGATCTGGATAGCACTCACGATCGAGACGATAGCATGCTAGCTGCATGCTAATTGCATGCAGCTAGAATAGGCTCTCCTGTTGCACGACGGGTGCCAACGGCACTGACGCGTGCCGATCGACCGGCGCCCGGCCCCTGAGCCGAAACGCGCTCGGCGCGCCGCCGCGACGCACCATCCGTGCCAGTCGCTCGCGTTCGCCCTGAGGCGCATACGCGCGCCGACGATAGAGCTCCTCATAGCGAGGAACAAGATCTGGGCGCTGCGAGCGCAGCCAATCCATGAAGACGGTGCGAACCTCTCCGCGTAGGTGAAGGGCAACGCCGCCGATGCTCGTTGCCCCGGCCTGCGTCGCGAGCTCGAGCAGCCGCTCAACCTGGTGCGGCGCATCGTTGATCCCCGGCATCAGCGGCGCGATCAGAACGCCCGTGGGGATACCAGCGCGGTTGAGCTCTGCCACCGCCTCCAGCCGCGCCCGCGGGCTCGGGGTGTGCGGCTCGGTTTCACGCCATGCCTTCTCATCCAACGTCGGAATCGACAGGCAAGCACTGAAGCTCGTGCGCTCGGCGATTTCCAGCATCAACGGCAGGTCGCGCAGCAGCAGCGGCGACTTCGTCAGCACCGAGCATGGGCTGCCCGCGTCGCGAAGCGCTTGCCAGATGCCCTCCATCAGGCGGTAACGGCCCTCCACCCACTGATATGGGTCGGTATTGGTCCCCAGCGCCACATGCTCGCGTTTCCACGAGGGGCGGGCCAACTGCATGCGCAGGCCCTCCGGCGCGTTGACCTTCACCACGATCTCGCGCTCGAAGTCGCGACCTGGGTTGAAGTCGAGGTATCGGTGGGTCGGGCGAGCAAAACAGAACGTGCAGGCATGACTGCAGCCCCTGTATGGATTGACCGTCCAGCGGAACGGCATTCGTGACTGCGCCGGCACGCGATTGAGCACCGACTTGGCGTACACCTCGTAGAAACGCATGTCGAGCGCCTCAGGAGCATCGAAGCGACGTACGGCTGCCGGATCGCGATACCCCGGCAGCCGCCGCTGCTCGTCGCTATCGAACGTGAGATTACTCCAACGCACGAACATATGTTCGCATAACCTGCGGCGGCCTCGACACGCCCTACACGTATTTACCCGCTTGTCAAGGTGTCCAGCTGACTAGCGGACGGTAATCGTACGGTGAACCACTGTCGAGCGATTACCAGTGGTTTACGACCGCACCCCCCATACGGAGCGCAACAAGGGCACCTCCTCGTGGCTTTGCCGTGAGGACTTCGATCGCGAGCGCCTGCTTGACATGGACGAGCGGGTGCGCTCGGTCAGGCGCAAGACGCTTGTGATCCTTGCTGCTTCGATCGCCGTGGGCGCACCTTGGCTGGGCTGGTGGCCGCTGTTCTTCCTGCTCCCCGCGGCCGCTTTCTTCGGCCTCGCTGATGTGCTCATCAGCCGTGTGAGCCGGCCCGAGTATCTGATGTTCGGGGCCTGGATCGGTAGCGAGATCACAATCGCTGGTGCGGTCTCGCTCGAGGGCCGTCCTGGTATCGCTGGCCTTTCCTGGCTGGCAATACCGGTTATTACTCTCAGCTCGCGTTTCCCGATGCGCGGTGTCGTCGCTGGACTGGCGATTGCCTGCGTGTGCACGCTCGCAGTCGCGTTCGGGGTCGACGGCCACGCGATCCTCAACAGCCCACAACTGGTGATCGCGCCGGTTGCGCTGATTGTCTCAGTGGCTGTGCTCTCGACGGCGCTGATGCAGTCGGACATCCAGCACCGTAACGACGCCGTCATCGATCAGCTCACCGGAATGCTCAACCGCAAGGCGCTAGCCGTGCGTGTCCAGGAGCTGGCGCAGCAGTCGGCGGTCACCGGCGAGCCCGTGGGCCTGATCGTGATCGACCTCGACCGCTTCAAGCAGATCAACGACGGCTACGGGCACACCATCGGGGACGCGGTGCTCAAGGAGGTCGCGTATCTGCTGCGCAAGCAGTTGCGTGCGTTTGACCTGGCCTACCGTCTGGGTGGTGAGGAGTTCTTGATCCTCGTGCCTGGCTCTGATCTGAAGCACACCGCAGAGCTGGCCGAACGACTGCGTGAGGGAGTCGCCGCCGATCCTGTTGCGGAGGGCATCACCGTCACCATGAGCGTCGGCGTAGCTGCCTCCGAGCGCGACGAGCGCTTCAACTACACAGCTGTCTTCGCTGTCGCCGACGCGGCGCTCTACCGCGCCAAGCGCACTGGGCGTAACCGCGTATGTGTGGCTGAGCGTGAGCAGCCAGTCACGCTCAGCGCTTCCGTGGTCGACCAGCTGCGTGGTGGCACCTCACCAGCGCTCGCATAGCTCGAGCTTTAGCCAGACGAGGAGCTATTCGGGCTTAGAACCTGTTTCAAAATGAGGGCACACCCGGATGCGCCCCTGTACACGGCGCCGGATCGCCACGTGACGTCTTGCCCGTGCTACCAGCACGGGCTTCACCGACCCGCGACGCCCGGCTTGGTCCAGGAACACCCCGGTCGCACCCTCATTTTGAAACAGGTTCTTAGAGCTCGATCACGCTGCGAATACCGTCTTGGGCCTCCATCAGCTCAAAGCCGTGGTTGACGTCTTGCAGCGAAATGCGATGGGAGATGAACGGGTCGACGTCGATGTCTCCCGCCAGGTAGCGATCGACGAGCAGGGGAACATCCTCGCGCCCCTTCAAACCGCCAAAAGATGAGCCGCATACCCGGCGGCCGGTGATCAGAAGTCGCGGCACAACCTCCAGCGTCTCGCCACGACCGGCCACACCGCAGACCGTGCACAGACCCCAGCCCATGCGCGCAGCTTCGACCGCGTGGCGCATTACCGCCACGTTGCCGGTCGCCTCGAACGTGAAGTCGGCACCGAAGCCACCCGTCATCTCGATGATCTCAGCGACGGTGTCCTCGCCTGCGATCATCACGTCGGTGGCTCCCTGCCCGCGCGCGAGCTCCAAGCGCTCGGGGGCAAGATCAACGCATACGATCCGCTCGGCGCCCTGCATCCGACAGCCAGCCACTGCCCCAAGTCCCACCATGCCCGCACCGAACACCACGCATGTCGAGCCGGCCCATACCGCAGCGGTCTTCATTGCGGCTCCGAGTCCGGTCGAGAGGCCGCACGCAAACAGGCACGCGCGATCGAGCGGCGCCTCGCGATCGATCCGCGCGAGCGCAATCTCAGGCATGACCGTGTACTCGGCAAACGTCGAGGTGCCCATGAAGTGGCGCAGCGGCTCCCCGTCACGTGAAAGGCGCGTCGTGCCGTTGGGCAGGTAGCCAAGGTTCTGTTGCTCGCGGATCGCCAGGCAGAGGTTCGTCAGCGGGCTCACGCAGTGCACGCACTCACCGCACTGGGGCGAGAACAGCGTTACCACGTGGTCGCCCTCGCGTACCAGCGAGACGTCGTCGCCACAACGCTCGACCACACCGGCCCCCTCGTGGCCGAGGACCGTAGGCGCATAGCCAGATGGGTCGACCCCGGAGGCCGTGTACATGTCGGTGTGGCACACGCCGCACGCGACCAGCCGCACGAGCACCTCGCCGGGACCCGGCTCTGCCAGCTCGATCTCCTGAACGACCAGCGGCTTGGCGAACTCCTCCAGCACCGCCGCGCGCATCCTCATCGACTGACAGCCCCCCGTGAGAGCAGACGCTCCTCGCCGGCCAGCGTCTTGCTGGTGGCGCTCACGATCTCGACGTCGGCCAACTCACCTGGCGCCGCCAAGCCAAGGAAGTTGACCGCCTTGTTGTGGCGGGTGCGCCCCCGTAGGCGTTCGGAGTCCGTACGCGACGGCCCTTCGACGAGTACCTCCAGGGTACGCCCCACGAAGCGCTGGGCACGCTCACGCGCCTGGCGCTGCACGATCTCCACCAACTCCTGCATGCGCTCCACCTTCACTGGGTGGGACACCACACCGTCCGTGATGTTGGCTGCCTCAGTGCCGCGACGCGGTGAGAAGATGAACGTGAACGCGCTGTCGTAGCTCACTTCCTCAACCACTTCGAGTGTTTCGCGGAAGTCCGCGTCGCCCTCTCCCGGGAAGCCAACGATGATGTCCGTCGTCAGCGACGCGTCGGGGACGTGCTCGCGAATCATCGCCACGCGGTCCAGATAGCGCCTGCGGTCGTAGGTACGGCGCATTGCCTTGAGGATGCGGCTCGAGCCCGACTGCAGCGGCAGGTGGATGTGCTCGCACACACTCTGAAGTTCGGCGTGCGCGAGGATCACGTCTTCGCGCATGTCCTTCGGGTGGGGGCTGGTGTAGCGGATGCGCTCGATCCCGTCGATCCCGTCGAGGAGGCGCAGCAACTCGGCAAAGCTCGTGTGCTCGGCTAGGTCACGCCCGTAGGAGTTGACGTTCTGCCCAAGCAGCGTGACCTCCTTGACCCCATCAGCAGCCATCGCTTGCACCTCCCGCAGTAGCTCTTCAGCGGGGCGGCTGACCTCGCGTCCGCGGGTGGATGGCACGATGCAGTAGGAGCACGCGCAGTTGCAGCCAACGCTGATCTGCACCCAACCCTGGAACGGTCGCTCGCGATGCGCCGGCAGGTGGCCGGTGAAGCCCTCGAACTCGAAGAAGCCCTGGGCCGTGAGCGAGTCGCTCGTGAGGAACTCGGCCAGCTTGTGTACCTGTCCGGGGCCAAAGGCCACGTCGATGAACGGAAAGCGCTCGAATACCTCGTCCTTGACTGACTGGGCCCAACATCCGCCCACCCCCACGATTCGCTGCGGCTGTTCGCGCTTCAGGCGCTTGGCCTCGCCCAGATGGGAGATGAAGCGCCTGTCGGCCGTCTCGCGGATCGAGCAGGTGTTGAAGAGGATCAGGTCGGCGTCAGAACGCTCCGGCGCTTGGGCGTAACCGAGCGACTCGAGCATGCCCTTCATGCGCTCGGAGTCGTGCTCGTTCATCTGACAGCCGAACGTCGTCAAGTGGTAGCGCTTCATTCGCCACAGCGTATACGTCGCAGGCACCCATGCAATCGCAAGACCTCGTGCAGACAGCCAGGCCGCTGCAGAAATGCGTGCAACGGCCAATACATATCTAAAGCGCTACTCAGAGCACACCGATGTCCCCGGCGACGGACACAAGGAGTGTCCACTGATCCCAAAGGGGGCCCGAAGTGAAAATGCGTATTGGCAAGCGAACCTTCGCTAGCCGGAAGCGAAACATAGCGGGCCTGTGCGCATTCGTGCTCGCAGGCGTGATCGGCGTGGGCGCGTACGCGTTCACGGCCAGCAACACCATTCCGGCGCAGGCTGCCGGTGGTGGCACCAACACCGTCAGCGGCTACACAGAGAAGGGCGTCAGCTACACGTGGGCGCTTGACGGTGAATACATCACTGAAGCTCACATCATTCTAACGAACGCAGAAAAACTCAAACCGACTGACGTCGCGGTCGCGCTGAGCAAGGCAGAAACACCAAAAGCCGAAGAATGGATCGACTGCCCGTCGACCGAATACACAGAAGTCAGCGCAGAAGAAACCGAAGTTGTCTGCAAATTCAAGGGCGGCGAAGGTGCGTTTAAGAACGCCACCGAACACGCGACCAACAAATTCACCGCCACTGGTGTCCAGAACAATGAAGGTAAAACTCCCGTCGAAGAAGGCAACGAGTTGAGCGTCTCGGCAACAAGCCAAGGCAAAGTCATTATCGAATAACAAATCAGCAGGAACGCTAGGCACAGGGGGCGGCCGGCTCGCCGGCCGCCCCCTTGCCCACTACCCCACGGATGGGCGCCAGCCAACTCCAAGCCATGCGACGCCACCCGCTCAAAAAACTTCTCGCCACGACCCTGGGACTGATCGTCCTAGGATTCATGTGGTTCTACTTCGCCCCAACCCCACTCGGTGGCTCGACGAGCTACGTCGTCACCCACGGGGTCAGCATGGAGCCTCACTTCCACACGGGCGACCTTGCGATCGTGCGCAGCCAGAGCACCTACCACGTAGGCGAAGTCGTCGCCTACCACAACAAGGAGCTCCACACGATCGTGCTGCACCGGATCATCGGGCGCGACGGCAACCGCTACATCTTCAAGGGTGATAACAACGACTTCACCGACTTTGAACATCCTGCCGCCAGCCAGCTGATCGGCGGCCTTTGGTTCCACATCGCCGGCGCTGGCGCGACCTTGCAGTCGATTCGCTCGCCGGCACTTTTTGGGATCCTCGTGGGCGGCGGGCTGCTCTTGCTCATGGGCGGGGTGTTCGTGCGTCGCCGTCGCATCAGACGCAGGCAACGGCGTGCCGGTCAAACCTCCGAACATGCGCACATTCACTCGCCGATGCCTACTGCGGACTCCGTAACGATGATCCTTGCATTGGGTCTAGTCGCGCTGCTCCCGTTCGTGATGCTCGCCGTGCTTGCGTTCACGCGTCCATCGACGAAGCTACACACGGTCCCGGTGCCCTACAAGCAGAGCGGCAAGTTCTCCTATTCTGCCGTTGCCACCCCGGGCCCTGCCTACCCCTCCAACCTTGCTGTGACGGGGGACCCACTTTTCACGCGCGTACTCAACGAAGTTAGCCTGCGCTTCGGCTATCGCTTCGCGAGCGCGGCCAAGCACTCGCTTAGCGGCAAGGCATCCCTGTCTGCCACCCTGACATCCACGAGTGGCTGGAACACAACCTTCCCACTTGGGTCAACCACGTACTTCCACGGTGACCACGGCGGCATCTCGGCGACGCTCAACCTAGCATCGCTTCACACGCTGATTCAAAGCGTGGAAAAAACGACAAGGGTGACAGGCAGCTACACGCTGACAATCATCCCGCACGTGAGCGCAACAGGCTTCCTCGATGACGTGCCGCTGAGCGCAACTTTCTCGCCGCCGCTCGAATTCTCAGTGAGTGAACTAGAGCTCAAGCCGACCCTTGGTGGTAGTGCTGTTTCCGCCACGGGAGAGCCTTCCACCGCGAGCGTCTTTACACCGTCTGCCAGTAGCTCCGTACCGTCCAAGGGCTACCAGCCGCTGTTTCTCTCTTTCAAGCTCGCGCGACTGTCGGTCGCGACGGCGCGCACGATCGCGCTGATCGGGATCGCGCTCGTGATCGCCACCCTGATCGCGATCCTCGCGCTTCTGCGTCTACGTGTGCGTCCTAGCGACGAGGCGACCAGCATCCGTGCGCGTTATGGGCACATGATCATTCCTGTCGCACATGTCGCACAGCCGGCCGGATCGTCGGCGATCGACGTCGCTGACATGGAGGCGCTGGTGCGGATCGCAGAACATTACGACCGCTCGATTTTGCATGAGACCACTGCAGGGGCGGAGGCCTTCTGGGTAACAGACGAGAGCGGGCAGTTCCGTTATAAGGTCGGCGCGCCGAGTGAGCTCGAGCATGGCGGCCAGTTCTCAACGTTCGAGACAGCAGCGCCGGAGTCCGTCGTCCCGGAGCCCGTCGCCAATGAAGACGTGGCCACCCCCGGGCCGGCGGCACCCAGTCGCTGGATCACCCCCGAACCCTGGGCGGTTCCCGGGCCGATTGCGCCTGAGCCGGTGGCGCACGAATGGATGTCTCCGGAGCCAGTCGTCACTCGCGGCTGGGTAGCTCCCGAGGCGTCCCCCGGCGATAACTGGGCGGCTGCTGATGGGACCTCACAGGAGCGTTGGATTGCCCGTGATCTCGCCGATGCGCTCACTCGCGATCACCTGAGCTGGCCCAGCACAGACGAGACTGCAGATATCAGCCACGCCCGCGCCGGGGCGTTCGCCCGGGTTGCCGGGCTGAACTGACCCAGCGTCAACTTCGCTATGCCGCGGCGACCGCCGGTTCGCTAGCGATCGGGGGCTTGGCGTCCTTGTCACGATCGATCGGCGTCACTAGATCCTTGCCGAGGCCCAGCGCCTTGTAGATCTTGTCTTCGATCTCCTTGGCCATCGCCGGGTTCTCGTCGAGATGGGCCTTAGCGTTGCCGCGGCCCTGACCGAGACGGTCGTTGCCGTAGGAGAAGAACGAGCCGGACTTGGAGACGATGTTGTGCTCCAGCCCAAGGTCGATCAGGCAGCCCGAGGTGGAGATCCCCTTGCCGAACTCGATGTCGAACTCGGCCTGGCGGAACGGGGCGGCCACCTTGTTCTTGACCACCTTCACGCGTACGCGGTTGCCCACCGCCTCCGTGCCGTCCTTGAGGGTCTCGATGCGCCGGATGTCAAGGCGCTGCGAAGCGTAGAACTTCAACGCGCGTCCACCCGGCTGGGTCTCGGGCGAGCCGAACATAACGCCGACCTTTTCGCGGATCTGGTTGGTGAGGATGCAGAGTGTCTGCGTGCGGTTCAAGTTTCCAGCGAGCTTGCGCATCGCCTGGGACATCATTCGTGCCTGCGCGCCGACCGTCTGGTCGCCCATCTGGCCCTCGAGCTCAACCCGCGGCGTGAGCGCGGCGACCGAGTCAATCGCCACCACGTCCACGGCACCTGAGCGCACCAGCATGTCCGCGATCTCCAGCGCCTGCTCACCGTAGTCGGGCTGGGACACGAGCAGCTCGTCGATGTCCACACCGATCTCTTTTGCATACAACGGGTCCATCGCATGCTCGGCGTCGATGAAGGCACACACACCGCCGAGTTTCTGCGCCTCGGCCAGCACGTGGTAGATCATCGTCGTCTTGCCCGATGACTCGGGGCCAAAGACCTCGACGATACGCCCGCGGGGAACGCCTCCGATCCCCAGCGCAAGGTCCAGAGAGAGCGCTCCCGTCGGGATCGCGTCGCAGCGCACCTGTGCGCCCTCGTCGCCCATCCGCATGACCGAGCCCTTGCCAAACTCGCGCTCGATCTGCGTGAGCGCCCCTTGAAGCGCGGCATCGCGCGCCTTGGCGGCCTTCTCCTGGTCGGTCACAGGCATGGTCTGACTCCTCGGTTCGAGATGGAGAGAAGAAGGTAAATGCCGCTGCGGACGGAACAACTGTTCGCATAGCCCCCTTGTCCAGAGATACCGCTCAGGCTCGTGCCGGTCGCAAGCGATGTCGATGAGCCATCTAAGTCCTCAACCGTCCCCTTCCCTGCTCTTGCCGATCACCACATCCACCCGACGTCTCGCCTCGATCGCCACGCTCGTGGTGTTCCTGGCAGTACTCGCGACAGCGCTGCTCGGTCCAGCACAGACGCTCGCCCAGACGCACAAGTCGTCGTGCTCGCGCACCAAGGGCAAGCACGGCGCCCACGCGTGCGTACAGTCGTCTCACAGGGGCAAAAAACATCGCTCCAACAAGCACCACGGCAGGCATACGCTGGCCAATGCACCCAGCGAAACCGCTGCCGTCTCCGAACCTGCCTCCTGTGAAGACGGGAGCGCACCCATACAAGCAGCGAACGGCTCCTTCTCCTGCGCCGACGGCTCCGAACCTGAATGCGAAGACGGCGCGAACCCAACACGCTCGCACAATGGCAAGACCCTGCTGTGTGCAGTGATTGCCGAATCCGAATCGGAATCGGCTGAAGACGAATGCGAAGAAGGCCTGAGCGCGCTGTGCTCCACAGAACCTCTCCCTGGCGCCAAGGAACAGGCCTGCGAAGTTTCCTCGAGCACCAGCTCGAGCTTTGTCTGTGAAGAAGGCTGATCGTGACGACAGCTCAGCGCATAGCCGGCGTCAACTCGCGGCGTCCAAGCACCTCGTAGCTCGCTCCCTCGGGCGCTAGCCAGGAGCGGTAGAGGACGATCGCCTCGGGCACGAACGACAGCCGCGGCGTCGCTGGCAGCGGCTGCTCGCGCTCGCCGCGCTCTAGGCTCGAGCGACGCGAACTGAAGGCCCCGCGACCGATGCGCATGAGGGTGATGTGAGGCGTGAAGCGACGAGGCTCAGGCTGCCAGCCGCTGACGCTCGATAGCAAGCCGCTCACCCTCGAGTGCACCTGCCCCAGGCCGCCGTCGTGATCGTGTACCTCCACCGCCAGCGCACGCGGGCGTCGGGGTGGCAGCCACAGCGGGGCGCCCACCGACAGCTCACATGCCGGCTCGTCGCAGTCGCCGATCGCAACTGCAAGCGCGTCTATCTCCCCCACCGGCCGACTGCCCAGGAAGCAGAGCGTGAGGTGTAGCGAGGAAACAGCCAGCACGCGCAGGCTTGCGCTTTGCCCGCCGCGCGCACGCACATCCGCCGCCGCACATCGAGCCCACTCGCCCAGCTCCTCGCAAATGCGCAGTGGTAGCTCGACCGCCACAAACAATCTGGCTGAGGCACCGCGGGACATAGCCAGATCCGATGCTAGTGATGATCGACGAGTGCGCGACGCAGGAGGTGCATCGCGATCGTCGTCGCACGCTCACGCACGTCGGCCCGACCGCCCGGGAGGTTGATTGAGCGCGTGATCGGGTCCAAGCCGGCGGCCGTCACGCTCAGCCACACAAGTCCGACAGGCTTCTCCTCGGTCCCGCCGCCAGGTCCAGCCACGCCGGTGACCCCCACGCCAACATCCGCGCCCAGCTGCACCCTCGCCCCGTCCGCCAAGGCACGTGCGACCTCCGCCGAGACGGCCCCGTGCGTCACTATCAGCTCGCGTGGAACGCCCGCGCTGGCGACCTTCACGTCGTTCGAGTAAGCGACGATCGCGCCGAGGAAGTATGCGGATGAGCCAGGCCGTTCAGTCAGCCGCGCAGCCAATAGGCCACCGGTGCATGACTCGACCGTGGCGATCGTTCTCGCGGCAGTGGAATCATTGCCGCGCAACAGTGCCGCCACCTGTTCATCAACGGTGCTGCCGTCGCGTGAGAACAGCGTGTCGGTATGCCGGGCGCTGACCAACTCCACGAACGCGTCGTAGACGTCCTGAGCGTCTGGCTCGTAGCGAGTGACGACCTCGACCTCGCCACGTTTCAAGCACGTCGTGACCTCGAGCCTTGAGAGCTCGACCCCGTTGCGCTCAGCCAGACGCAGGGTCTCCGCGATCTCCGACTCGGGAATGCCGAACAGGCGCAGCGTGTGCTGGCGATACACGGTTGCCTGCTCGAGCGCTGCCCGCAGCCCGTCCGTCTCCAACGCCTTGGCCCACATCGGCTGTAGCTCACGTGGCGGTCCGGGCAACACGACAACGGTCGCGGCGTGCGTCGCTGCCGGGCTCAATGGCGCCACGACCAGCCCTGGCGCGGTCCCCACTGGCTCCAGAACGCTCGCGCCCTGTGGGATTGTCGCCTGCTTGCGGTTGGCCTCGGCAATCGCCTCGGGGTCAATGTTCGGCCAGCGTTTCATCAGCGGCGCGACAATCTGCGCGATCCGCTCGCAGAGCGCCTTGTCGAGCACCATCTCACGTCCTTGGAAGCAACCGACCACGGCAGCTGTCATGTCATCGGCGGTCGGGCCGAGCCCGCCGCTGGTGATGATCACATCCAGGTCGTGCCCGGCCATGAACTCGAGCGCCGCGCGCATATCCTCGGGCCGATCGCCAACGATCGTGGTGTAGGCAAGGTCGAGTCCCAGCTCACGTAGCTGTTCTGCAAGCCAAGGCCCGTTGCGGTCGCTGACTCTGCCAGTCAGCACCTCGGTCCCGGTTACGACTATCCCGGCGCGCGCGCTCACGTGCAGTTCGGCATCTGCCCAGCCGTCAGCGGTCGGCGCCCATATGCCTTGGTGATCGAGTAACCGATCGCTTGGCTTGACGGCGCCACGACTCGCGGTATGCCATCCACATACATCGTCACCGAACTGTTGCCGAGCGTGATCTCAAAGTGCTTGGCGTGGTAGGTGGGCGTGCTTTCTCCGGGCTGCAGATCGACCCCAGGGATCAGCTTGTGGCCATCGTCGCCGATCAGGCATACATACACCGGACCAGTCGACTTCAGCGACAGCGCGACCACTGTCGATGCGGAGAGGACGCGGTGGTGCGTCGTCGTACCGGCGTGGTGCTTGGAGTGTGAGGCCGCGCTGTGCGTGGTCGTAGTGGCGCTGGTGGTTCCAGTGTGGTCGTTGGACGATTTGCCGCCGGTGATCAGCAGCACGATCAGCGCGACGATGATCACGCCGATGACACCCACCGTGATCATGTAGGCCCGTGATGGACCGCTGTCGCCGGCAGTACGGCCGCTGCGCCCCGTGCGCGCGGGCGCCGGCCTACTCTGCGGCGTCGAGACGATCGGCTCGAGCATCGCCTCGCTCGGGTGCTCGTGATGCAGGCGATACTCCTCCACGAGCGCCTTGCCGTCCAAACCGAGCGCCTGGGCGTAAGTCCGGAGAAAGCTCTTTACGAACGTGGGACCCGGCAGCAGACCCCACTCTTCGTTCTCGAGCGCACGCAGGTACTTGGCCCGGATCTTCGTCTGGGCCTCGATCTCCGACACGTCGATGCGCGCCCGCATACGCGCCTCGCGTAGCGTTGCTCCAATTTCCGGCATTTCAAGCCATGAGGCTAGTCGTTGACGGCCGTTGCCGACTCGGTGGCTCGTGATTCCAGCCCCGCGAGCACACGTGGTAGATCGGCCTCGGTGACCAGCACCTGGCGAGGCTTTGAGCCTTCATAGCCGGATATCACGCCGCGACGCTCGAGCATGTCGATCATCCGCCCCGCGCGGGTGTATCCCAGGCGCAGCCGTCGCTGGAGCATCGAGGTGGACGCCGTCTGCATTTCAGCGACCAGCCGGATCGCGTCTGTGAGCAGCGGATCCTCATCGGGGTCGAACTCGTCGGGCGCGCTCTCGCTTACCTCGGGCTCTACCTCCTCCAGTAGCTCTTCGCGCAGTTCCGGCTCGCCCTGGCGGCGCCACATCTCCGTCAGCTTTGCGATCTGCGCCTCATCGATGTAGGCGCCCTGGATGCGCTGCAGACGCGATGAACCGACAGGGCTGAAGAGCATGTCGCCCTGCCCCAAGAGCGACTCTGCGCCGTTCTGATCGAGAATCACGCGTGAGTCCGTCTGGGATGAAACCGCAAAAGCGATCCGCGACGGGACGTTCGCCTTGATCATCCCCGTGATCACATCCACCCGGGGGCTCTGCGTGGCCAACACCAGGTGGATGCCAACAGCGCGAGCCTTCTGCGCAAGACGGATGATCGAATCCTCCACGTCAGCCGGAGCGACCATCATCAAATCCGCAAGCTCGTCGATCACGCACAAGATGTACGGCAGCGGCGCTTCGTCACGCTTGGCACGAGCCTTGTTGAGCTCGATCAAGCTGCGCGTGCGCGACAGCGACATGATCCCATAACGCTGCTCCATCTCCTTGACCAGGTTCTGCAGCGCGTTAGCGGCCATTCGCGGGCTGGTGATCACCGGGGTGAGCAGGTGCGGGATCGACTCGTAGTGGTTGAGCTCCACCTGCTTGGGGTCCACCAGCACGAGGCGCACCTCGTGCGGCGTGGCGCGCAACAGGACGCTCGACAGCATGGCGTTGATCGCGCCGGACTTACCGGCACCGGTCGTTCCGGCAACGAGGATGTGCGGCATCTTTGCGAGATCCGCGCCGATTGCCTTGCCGGCGACGTCCTTGCCAAGCCACACCGTCAATGGCGACCAATCGCTGGGTGGCGCCTGGAAGACGTCGCCCAGCTTGACGATGCGCCGCTTGGCGTTTGGTACCTCCACGCCGACCGCCTGCTTGCCGGGGATCGGGGCGAGAATCCTGATGTCTGTAGCGGCAAGCGCGTAGGCAAGGTCGTCCTTCAGCTGGGCCACCTTGCCGACCTTCGTCCCAGGCGCCAGGCGCAGCTCATAGCGGGTGATGTGCGGCCCGGCGACTGTGCCGATCACCTTCGCCTCGACTCCAAAATGCCCGAGGGCCTCCACCAGATGGGTAGCCGTGCGCTCCTGCCCGGCGGTGTCCGGACGCAGATGCTCAGCGCTCGAGCGGCTGAGTAGCCTGCTCGCGTCCGGCAACTCCCACACGAAGTCGGGGTCGTCTGTCACCGAACCGCGCAGGCGACCCTGCGGCGTCAGGTGCTGCGGCCCAAGCGCATCTGCGTCGGCGTGAGCGACCCCGGCGATCTCCTCTGCCTCTGACTCTTCCTCGGGCTCCAGATCCTCATCGCCATCATCGGCCACCGCGATGGGCGGTGACTCATCATCGGCCGGCTCATCCTCGCGCCAGTCACGCGGCGGTGCCTCCACATGTGTGGCGCGCACGATCAACTCCTCGGGCTCCGGCTCGGGCGGCTGCATGAGATCGAGCGGCGCGTCGTCATCGAGCCTGCGGGCGCGTGGGCGCGAACGACTCTCGCTGCGCTCATCGGCACGGCGCTCCCCCAGTGAGCGCACCATGCGCGTGGAGTCGACCAGCCCGTTACCCGTCGCACGGATCACACTCGCAATCGAAGCGCCCGTGAGCAAGATCACGCCGGTCAGCAGCAGGAAGATCGCAAGGATGTCGACGCCAACGCTCTGCACGAGCTTGTGGGTCAGCTCAAACAAAGCCTGACCGGCAATGCCACCATGCGTTTGTAGATGAGCGCTGCTCCACACCCGTGAGCCTTGCGGCGAACCCGAGCTCAGCCCAAGCATGCCGGCGGCGAGCGCCAACGTGACCGCGGCGAACACGCACAGAGCGCCCGTGCGCAACGGGCGCAGCGCCGGCAGCACCGGCCGCAAGAGTAGCGCAGCCCCGCCAACTCCAATGGCGACGGGCGTCAGCACGCGGGCGCGGCCGAGCATCCAGCCAAGCGCGACGGCTACGACGTGACCGGCACGCCCGCCGGGGGTAGGTGGGCTCGACCCGTAGAAGACGAAGCCCATGAACACGGCGCATGCCAAGAGCGCGAGACCGAGCACATCGCGCTGGCGTTGGTCGAGCACCGGCATCTGCAGCGGCCCCCTGCGCAAGAGCGATGCAACGCCCGGCGAGCGACCTTTAGCACCACGCCGCGCGCGCGTGCGCTTGGGCGCGTTGCGGCGTGAAGCCGGCGCGCGTCGGGACGCGGGTTTGCCTGTGCCCCTGGGGCTGCGAGTACTGGCCATCACGCGCAACTTCGACACCAGAGCCCCAGCACCTCCCCTGGAGCCTTACCATCGCTTTACACGCTGCTACTTACATAAAGACGATGAACGACTTTGCACGCGCGCCCCGCGTCCTCGTGGTCGAGGACGACGAGGACATCGCCCAAGCACTCCAGCGTTCACTGCGCATGGAGGGATATGAGGTCCGGACTGCCGCCGACGGCCATGCCGCGCTCGAGCAGGGCCACGCATTCGCCCCTGACCTCGTGATCCTCGATCTCGGCCTGCCTGGGCTTGATGGGCTCGAGGTGGCGCGGGAGTTGCGCACTGGCGACGACATCCCGATCCTGATCCTGACCGCGCGCGACGCGCTCGAGTCGCGCGTCGAGGGCCTCGACGCCGGTGCTGATGATTATCTGGTCAAGCCGTTCGAGCGCCAGGAGTTGCTCGCACGCATGCGTGCGCTGCTGCGCCGTCGCCCACCACGCGGCTCGGCGCCACTGCGAGTTGGTGATCTGTCGCTGAACGCCGATACCCACGAGGTTGCCCGCGGCGCGCGGACGATCGAGCTGACCCAACGTG
Source organism: Solirubrobacteraceae bacterium (assembly GCA_036513795.1). Classification (GTDB taxonomy): domain Bacteria; phylum Actinomycetota; class Thermoleophilia; order Solirubrobacterales; family Solirubrobacteraceae; genus Palsa-744. The sequence continues at coordinate 24,636 of DATBYJ010000198.1, forward strand.
AGTTCGAGCTGCTCGAGTACCTGATGCGCAACGAGCGCATCGTGATCTCACGCCAGCGCCTACTGGACGAGGTGTGGGGCTATGACCCCTTCTCCACCACGAACACGATCGAGGTGTTCGTGTCCAACCTGCGGCGCAAGCTGGAGGCCGACGGCGAGCCCCGCCTCCTGCACACCATCAGGGGAGCCGGTTACGTCCTCCGCGCCTGACAACGCTCGCGCGTTTGAGCTTGCATTCCCCGTCGGCTTGAAGCGCGTCGGCACGCGTCTGTCTGCGAGCTTTGACCGACTGCCAATCAGGGTGCGCCTGGCGGGCGTCTCGGCGCTGTTGACGTTCGTGATCCTTTGCGCGTTCGCGCTGGCGATTGGCTCGCTAACCGTCGAGCGCATCCGCTCGGACTTCAACCGCCAGGTCGAAGACACGGCCGAACAGCTGGTCTCGACGCTCGACATCACGGTATATCCGCTGAAAGTCATTCCGCAGCTCAGCGACTTCGCCAACAAGGACGATCACGCGGCGATCAGGATCCTGACACTCGACGGCACGGTCATCGACCAGTCGCCCGCAAGCGCCCCGCCATTCGGGGCGCCGAGCGAGACCGAGAAGACGGTCAACGGCTATCGCGTGGTCAGCCGCCCAGCTGTGGTGCACCTGATCGAAGGCGGTGCGCGACGCGGCGAGGTGATCATCGAGTACGGGCACCGTGTGTCCGACACCGAGGCGACGGTCAAGCGCGTCGAGCTGTTCCTGGTGTTGGGTGTGCTTGCTGGGAGCCTGTTCGCGCTGTTCGCGGGCATGGCGATCGCCCGCCGCGCGATGGCGCCGATCGCCCTGCTCACCTCAACCGCCGCGGAGATCACGCGTACCCGCGATCCCTCAGGGGGCGTACCGCAATCGCAGGCCGATGACGAGGTGGCAGAACTTGCGCGCACGCTTGAGGGCATGTTGCGAGAGCTCGACGCCGCCCGTAGCGAGACCGAGTCGATGCTCGTGCGCCAGCGCCAGTTCGTGGCTGACGCCTCACACGAGCTGCGCACGCCGTTGACCAGTGTGCTCGCGAACCTCGAGCTGCTGGCGGAATCGCTGGACGGCGACCAGGGCGAGGCTGCAAGCTCGGCGTTGCGCTCCTCCCAGCGTATGCGTCGCCTCGTTGGCGACCTGCTGCTGCTCGCACGCACCGATGCCGCGCGCGTCGTCTCGCGCGCTCCATGCGACCTCGCACAGATTGTCGTCGAGGCCGCCGGCGAGCTCGGCTCAGTGAGCGACAAACACGACATCTCGCTTGATATCCACCCGGCGATGGTGATGGGTTCGAGCGATGAGCTGCATCGCCTGACGATCAACCTCCTGGAGAATGCGCTGCGGCACACGCCGCCGGGAACGGCGATCCGCGTTTCCACCTCCACAACCGCCACCGGCACGGTCGAGCTGGTGGTCGAGGACGACGGCCCCGGCATACCGCCACAGCTCGCGTCGAATCTATTCGAGCGCTTCGTCAGGGGAGCAGGCGATCGCGGCGGCTCCTTCGGTCTCGGTCTTGCGATCGTGCAGGCGGTGGCCGTCGCTCACGGCGGGAGCGTCGCGCTAGAGACGCGAGGGGATGAGCATCTGGCCGGCACCACTAGCGCCCGCTTCGTGGTGCGGCTGCCGGCCTACTCAGACCTCGACGACGACCGGCAGGACCATTGGCCGTCGCTTGAGACGGTCGTAGACTAGCTTCGCCAGGTCGTCGTGCAGCAACTGCTGCACGAGGTCGACCTCGCGGATCTGCTCGCGGGCGGCGCGCTCCAGCGACTGCTCGACCGTGAGCCTGATCTCCTCGACGAGCTCGTCTGCCTCGTCCAGGAACGGCACGCCACGGAAGATCACCTCGGGGTCAGCGACGGAGCTGCCGTCCTGCTCGGCGATCGTGACGACGACGATGAAGATGCCGTCGGCGGAGAGCATGCGCCGATCGCGCAATGCGGCATCTGCCAGCTCGCCGATCTCGACGCCGTCGACGAAGATCATGCCGGCCTGCTCTTTAGAGCCAAAGCGTGCGCCGCGCTCGTCGATGTCAAGTGGCAGGCCGTTATCGCCTTGGAAGATGTCGCGCGGTGGAACACCGACGGCCTCGGCGAGCTGGGCGTGCAGACGCAGCCGCTTGAAGTCGCCGTGGAAGGGCATCACATAGCGTGGCTTGACGAGGTTCAGCATCAGCTTGACCTCCTCCGCGTATCCGTGCCCAGAGGCGTGCACGGGGGCCTCGCGTGGTGTGATCACGTCGCAGCCGATGTGGTAGAGCCTGTCAATCGTCTCGTTGACGGCGCGCTCGTTCCCCGGTACGGGCGTGGCCGAGAACACGACTGTGTCGCCGGACTTCAGCTCCACCTGGGGGTGATCGCGATAGGCCATTCTGCGTAGCGCTGAGAGTGGCTCGCCCTGCGAGCCCGTAGAGATGATCACCACTCGCTCGTCGGGGAAGTCACTGATCTCACGAGGGCCGACGAGCATCCCGTCGGGGATCTCGATGTGGCCGAGGGTACGGCCGATGCCGACGTTCTTGCGCATCGAGCGCCCCACCAGCGCGACCTTGCGGTCGAGCGCGTACGCGGCGTCGACGACCTGCTGCACGCGGTGGATGTTGGAGGCGAAGCTCGTCACCACGATCCGGCCCTCGCAGCGCGCGAACACCTCCTCCAGATGCGGGCCAACGACCGACTCAGACGGCGAGAAACCCGGACGATCGACGTTCGTCGAGTCACCACACAGCAGCAGCACGCCTTCGCGGCCGAGCTCAGCCAGACGTGAGACATCGGCGGGCGGCCCGTCC
>DATBYJ010000199.1:0-5160 GCA_036513795.1 Solirubrobacteraceae bacterium
AGGCCTCGTCGAGGTGTAGCTCCGCGCTCAAGCCGCGCCCGATACGCATCGCATCGCTACTCAACGGGATCAGCAGCTTGCGCTCAGCGCCCTGCATCTCGATGTAGCGACCCGAGTCGACCTGCTCGAGGGCCGCCGAGCGGTGGCGAACGCTCTCATCTAGGCACGCCGTCGGATCGAATCACTCGGTCACGCCTTCAGCTGTGGGGCTGATGAGTGTCTGTGTGGTCATGCCGTTAGCGAATCAAATGCTACTCACGCGAACCTCAAGGCTCGTGAAGAAATTACGAAAGGCTGCAAGCTCCGCCGAATTGTTATCCGCGCCGGCTAATGCCGTGCTAAAGCCCGGCGTGCGCCTAGAGAGACGGCCCGAGGTGCCCGGTCTTGCCTTCGGCCTTGCGGCGAGCCATACGCTTGGAGCTGAACCAGCCCCAACCGCCGACCGCGACGACCGGCACGACGTACATCATCGAGATGTACCAGTGCATCAAGCAGGCAAGCGGCGCCATCCTCGGAATCTAGCACGCCCACACTACGTCATGCGGGTGCTTCACCAAGCCTCGCTCGGCACCCCTGAACCGCCGTCGTCGCCAGGCGCGCGCGCGCGGCGCCTACGCACGAACAGCACGAACAGCGTGCCGCCCACGATGATCACCACGCCGAGGACGATCACCGCCAGCGGCGCCTTGGAGTTCTCTGGCGTCCAGAACAGCTGCCCGGCGATCGCGCCTTTGGTGTCCCCAACTTCGATCGGCACCTTCCAGTCGAAGATCAGCGTGCGGGTGCTCTTGTTCTTCACGCTAGCCGGCGGGATCGGCGACATCCAATGGATCCGGTGGTCGTGCCATTCGAACTGGCCCGTGCGGTCCACCACTTCCCACTTGGGCGATGCGCTCGAACTCGCGATCGGCGGCACGCTGACCTGCGCGTAGAAGTTCGTGTTGAGGTAGGTCGCCGGGGCACGCACGTTCTGCTCAGCGGTGCCGTTGGCGAGGACCCGCGCATACGGTTCCCCTTCGTATCCGTAGATCGTGACGGTCTTGCCCGTGTGGTTGCGCAGCAACAGACGATCCGCGAACTCGAGGACTTCCACGCTCAGCCCTCTTACACTGGGAGCGACCGCCGTGATGTTGGAGCGGTACTCGTAGCTCGAGCCCTGGTCGCTGATTGGGTTGGAGCTCTCTTTGGACGGTGCCGGCGTGGTCGCCGTAGCGGCGACCGCTGCGCTAGCGGCAACGAACCCGAGCGGGACAACGCCAAGCAAGGCAAGGAGAGCGCGACGGACCATCGCTGTCGAACCGTAGCGGAGCCGCTCCTTGCTCATGTACCCACCGCCGAGAGCAGCCACAGGCCGAAGCTCGTAAAAGCCACCATTACCGCGAGCATCCAGTACTGGCTGCGCACCGCCTCTTCGGGGTCTTTGTAGAGCACTAGCGCGCGGTCGTGTGCCAGCGCCAGCCCGCCAACGTGGCCGCTTACGAGCGCGGCCACCTGCACGTACCAGATGGCCGCATAGGAGATCACGTGGTAGTCGATCTGGTAGTTGCTCGTGCCAAATATGTTCGCGCCGTTGCCGAGCGGGTCCGAGGCCAGGTAGACCATCGCTTGGCTCTGCCACAACAGCAGCGAGAAGTAGTGCGCTAGCACGTATGCGAAGGCAATCGGCACGAGCGTATGCACGAATGTCCTCGTCAGCGTCGCGCTGTCGTAGCGGTCGCTGACTTTGCGTACCCCAACAATGCCCAGCCGGTAGACGGCGCAGATAATGAGGATGCAGAACACGAGGCCAGCCGAGTAGGCGAGCTCCTGCGCCGGCGTGGGATTGAAGCCGAGACCTTCGACCGCGCTCTGCAGATTCGGCTCGTTCGTGCGCCAGATGCCGCCGTTGGAGAAGCCGTCAAACGTGGTGGTGCCGATCTGGGCGCAGATGAACGCCACCGTGCCCGCGCGGATCTGCAGGTCGGTGACGCCGCTCAGCGGACGACGGAGATAGATCGCACCGTCGTCGCGGCGCACGAGCGCCGAGAGCTTCGAGAGCAGGTTGAAGTAAACCCCGAAGCCATCCGCCTGCGTACTCCACTCCTCAACGCCAAACAGCGCCATCCCCAGGAGCATCGCCAGGAAGTAGCCCAACGACAGCGCCGCCAGCGTCGACGGATTGTCTTTTTCGATGTAGATCAGCTCGAGCCACGCAAAGCCCACGATCCCAGCGGTAGCAGGCCACAGCCCGAGCCATGCGGGGTAACGCAGCGGCGCTTTGACCGACTCCCCGCGCCTGAGCAGGCGAATGAGCGCCGCAAGCACGCGCGCACACGTCCGCCACGGGCTGAGCGCGCGAAAGACATCGCCGAAGAGCACGCTCACAACAGGAACGCCGACCCAGAAGATGACGTAGATGAACGTCACAGAGAAGTTTGCCTGAGTGACCTGCGCGCCGGCGAAACCGCTGTAGATGACGAGCGCGAACAGGCCTATGCCCACGAGACTTCCCAGCCATTCCAGCATCCGCGGCAGCGTGCACAGCCTGCGCAGGTGTGGCTCCTGTAGCTGCGGGCGCATCCACAAGGTCGACAGCGCCACGAACGAGAGGACCAGCACGATCGCGGCGGTCCAGCTGAACAGCCACACCGGAATCGGCAGGTCTGCCCTCCCCACGATTCCGTGCGCCAGGGCGTCAGCCGGCAGCGCGAGCGCCACGACGCTCAGGCCAGCGAGCAGAAGTGCCAGCTTGCGGCGGGCCGAAGCGCTCATGCCAGCGGCAGTCTATGCAAGGGCATGGTTCAGGCTCGCCGATCGCTGCGGTTGCGTACCCTGACGCGCAATGCTCGCGTTGCCGCTAGCCGTCTCCACCGGGATCGCTGCCGCCTTCCAGCTCGGCCCGCTGACGATCATCGGCCTGCTGTACGCGCGGCGTGCGCATACGCTCGCCGAAGCCGATCGACCGGTGCCGGGCTGGCGCCAGGCATGCTTCTACGGCGGGTTCGTCGTGATCGGGGCGGCGCTCACCTCGCTCGGCCACGCCAGCCAGGATCTGTTGTGGGTGCACATGATCGAGCATCTGCTGCTGGGCGACATCGCTGCGCTCTTGATCGTGCTTGGTCTTACTGGGCCACTGATTGCGCCGATCCTGCGTATCCGCCTGTTCGATCGTCTCCGTGTGCTCTCGCACCCAGTAGTTGCCTTCCCGCTATGGGTGATCGACCTGTACACATGGCATCTGCCGGTCTTCTACGAAGCGGCGCTGCGCCACTCGAGCATCCATGCGCTGGAGCACGCCATGTTCCTTGGCTTCGGGATCAACATGTGGATGTGCCTGTTCGGGCCGCTGCCAAATCCAAGCTGGTTCGGCAACCTCGGCAAGCTGATCTACATCGTCGCGGTCCGACTCGCTGGCACCGTGCTGGGCAACATCTTCCTGTGGTCAGGAACCATCTTCTACCCCTACTACCTCAGTGGAGAGGCCCACTTCCGCATCTCGCCGCTCGCCGACCAGAACATCGCAGGGGCGATCATGATGGTCGAGGAGTCGATCCTCACGCTGTGTCTGTTCTGCTGGCTGTTCCTACGCGCCGCACGTGAGAGCGAGGAGCGCCAAGATCTCCTCGACTACGCCCATGCGCAGGGCCTGGAGCTAACCGATGCCCGTGCCGCGCGGGCGGTCTCCGCGGGACGCGGCTCAGAGCTTCGCGCGCGCCTGGAGGCGCGCGTCGATGAGCAGACAGAGGCGCCTGAGCGCGTTCAGGCGCCTTCGAGCGCCTCAGAGCCCGAGGACGCCGCCTCGCAGCGCTCAGCAGCGCCCTAGCCGCCGGCTACTGCCGGCAGAATCGTCAACTCCGCGCCGTCAACGACAGGCGTCGCCAGACCGTCGAGGAAGCGGATGTCTTCGCCTGCGAGATACACGTTGACGAAGCGTCGCAGCGAACCGTCATCGTCAGCGATGCGCACGCGCAGCTCCTCGTGACGCGCGAACAGGCCGTCGAGGACCTCCTGCACGGTGGCACCGTCGATCTGCGCCTCTGCCTCGCCGCCCGCAGCTGCACGCAACTGCGTAGGGATCTTCACGACCACAGACATCAGACCGTTACCGCGCTGGGCACACCGGCCTCGAATGCCTCGACGCTCGGCTCGATCGTGTACGTCTCGAACGTGTCGCGCACCGCGTCCAAGGTCTTCAGTCCCTCGCCCGTGATCACGAGCACGACGCGCTCGTCGGGGTCGATGTCGCCGCGCGCCGCCAGCTTCGCGAGCACCGCCGTGGTGACGCCGCCCGCTGTCTCGGTGAAGACGCCCGTCGTCTCCGCCAGCAGCTTGATGCCGGCGCGAATCTCATCATCGCTGACCGCATCGATCGAGCCACCGGTGCTGCGGGCGAGATCGAGCGCGTACGGACCATCGGCGGGGTTGCCGATCGCAAGCGACTTGGCGATCGTGTCCGGCTTGACCGGACGGCAGACATCGTGGCCGGCGGCGAACGCGCTCGCCACCGGCGAGCAGCCCTCCGCCTGCGCCCCGTTCATGCGCGGCAGCGGGCCATCGAGCAGCCCCAGCTCGGTCCATTCCTCAAAGCCCCTGGCAATTTTCGTGAACAGCGACCCCGAAGCGACCGGGACCACGCAGCGGTCCGGCAGCTCCCAGCCAAGCTGCTCGGCGATCTCGAACGCCAGCGTCTTCGATCCCTCGGCGTAGTAAGGGCGCAGGTTGATGTTCACGAACGCCCAGTCGCGCTCGGCGCTGAGCTCCGTGCACAGGCGGTTGACGTCGTCGTAGTTGCCCTCCACGCCGACCAGCTTGGTCCCGTAGATGCCCGTCGCAAGGATCTTCTGCTCCTCCAGGTTGGACGGGATGAAGACGTAGGACTCGAGGCCCAGAGCCGCACCGTGAGCCGCCACCGAGTTCGCGAGGTTGCCGGTAGATGCGCACGCGATCGTCTCAAAGCCCAGCTCCCGCGCTCGCGTTACAGCCACCGAGACAACCCGGTCCTTGAACGAGTGGGTCGGGTTGGCCGCGTCGTTCTTGACCCACACCTCGCGCAGGCCGAGGTGCGCGGCGAGCCGGTCGGCGCGGATCAGCGGCGTGCAGCCCGCCGGCAACCCGACGCGCGAAGCGAGTCGTCCCGATGGCCCAGGGGGACCGCCGGTGAGCGGCAGGAAGTCGGCGTAG
>DATBYJ010000200.1:0-2297 GCA_036513795.1 Solirubrobacteraceae bacterium
AGTGTCCTGAGTCGTTGATCCGTTGGCAGTAGGAGGCGAGGCTGTCGAGGATCTGATCGGCGGTCTTGTGCCAGACGTAGGGTTTGGGGTCTTCGTTCCAGTTGGCGATCCAGGTGCGGATCGAGGCGACGAGGTCGCGGACGGAGCGATGGGCGCCGCGCTTGATCCACTTCGTGGTCAACTCGGCGAACCATCGCTCGACGAGGTTCAACCACGAGCTGTAGGTGGGCGTGAAGTGCACGTGGAAGCGCGGGTGACGCAAGAGCCAGCGCTGAATCGGAGGAGTCTTGTGAGTCGAGGAGTTGTCGATCACGACGTGAACGTCGAGGTGGGCCGGCACCGAGCGCTCGATCAGGTTGAGGAAGCGGCGGAACTCCTCGGCGCGGTGGCGGGGCGTCATCTCGGTGATCACCTGGCCGGAGGCGACGTCGAGCGCGGCGTAGAGGTTCGTGGTGCCGTTGCGTACGTAGTCATGGGTGCGACGCTCGGGCACACCGGGCAGCAGTGGCAGTACCGGCGCTGAGCGGTCAAGCGCCTGGATCTGGGACTTCTCATCGACACAGAGCACCACGGCCGCCTCGGGGGGATTGAGGTAGAGCCCGACGATGTCACGGACCTTGTCGATGAACTGCGGGTCGGGTGAGAGCTTGAAATTCTCACTCTGATGGGGCTTCAGCCCGAAGGCCCGCCAGATCCGGCTGATCGCGGTCTGGCTCATCCCAGTCGCGGCCGCCATCGAGCGCGTCGACCAATGCGTCGCGTTCGGCGGCTGCTGCTCCAGGGTCTTCACGATCACCCTCTCGATCTCCTCATCGCCGATCTGCCGAGGCTTACCCGGACGTGGCTCGTCATGCAGACCATCGATGCCTCTCTTGGCGAAGCGCCCCCGCCAGCGACCAACAGTCTGGGAGCTGCAGCCCAAGCGAGCCGCGATGTCCTTGCTCTGCTCTCCATCAGCCGCTGCCAGCACAATCCGGCAGCGCAACGCTAGCGCCTGCGAACTCTTCGGGCGCCGAGCCCATCGCTCCAAGACTTCCCGCTCTTCGTCGCTGAGAACGACCTCCACACGCTGAGCCATGACCGCCTCCCATCGTCGTTGATGGAGAGGACTTCGACCAGCCCCAACCTCACTCCTGCGAACTAACGACTCACGACACTAGCTGTAGTTCCTGAGTAGGTTCGTCCGGTTAGTCATCCGGGCCTCCTTGGAGGCTGGTTGGTGTCTAAGCCACCAGTCCCAAGGAGGACACCGGATGAAGCTGCACGCTAACGCTCGTACCTGTCCGAAGAGCAGGCGGTTGCTGGTTGAGCGCATCGAGGGAGGCTGGTCGGTGATGGAGGCGGCCGAGGCCGCCGGAATCACCGACCGTACGGCGCGTCGCTGGATGGCGCGCTGGCGAGTCGAGGGCGCTCAGGGCTTGCTCGATCGGTCCTCGGCACCGAAGCGCATACCGCACAGAACGCCGCCCGATCGTGTCCGGGAGATCGTCCGCCTGCGGCGGCTGCGTATGACTGCCGCGCAGATCGCGACGGCGCTGCGGATGGCGCTCTCGACTGTCTCGGCCGTACTCAAGCGTGTTGGGCTTGGAAAGCGCTCGCGATTGGATCCGCCTGAGCCTCCTAACCGCTACGAGCGACGACGCCCAGGAGAGCTGATCCACATCGACATCAAGAAGCTCGGACGGATCCTGAAACCCGGGCACCGCGTCACGGGTGATCGCCGCGGGCAGGCCAACACACGTCGCGATGGCAAGAAAGTCAGTCTGGCCGGCTGGGAGTTCGTGCACATCGCGATTGACGATCACAGCCGCCTGGCCTACGCCGAGGTCCTCACCGACGAGAAAGCGATCACCGCCGTTGCGTTTCTGCGACGCGCCCTTGAGTTCTTCGCCAGCCACGGCATCAGCGTGCAGCGCGTCATGACCGACAACGGCTCTCCCTATGTCTCACACGTCCACGCCGCGGCCTGCCGCGAGCTGCAGCTGCGCCATCTACGCACGCGTCCTTACCGCCCACGCACCAACGGCAAGGCAGAGCGCTTCATCCAAACCCTGCAACGCGAGTGGGCCTACGGACGCGTCTTTCAGACAAGCGCAGAACGTACCGCAGCACTACAACCCTGGCTGAAGCACTACAACTTCTCAAGACCACACGGCGCCCTCAGCCACAAGCCCCCCGGCTCACGACTGACGAACGTTGCTAGGAACTACAGCTAGTCGGCAGCTGCGATTGTCTACCCCGCGCGTTCGGCCGCCCGTAGCCCGCGCAGCGTCCACAGCGTGAATACGCCGATCAGC
>DATBYJ010000201.1:0-3413 GCA_036513795.1 Solirubrobacteraceae bacterium
CGTCAGCGTTTTAGCTCTTCCTGCAAGCGTCTAGCCACCTCGTCGGGGACAAGATCGTCGATCTTGCCGCCAAACGTGGCCAGCTCCTTGACGCCGCTGGATGAAAGGAAACTGTACTGCGGCGAGGCCATCAGGTACACGGACTCGATCTCAGGGTCCTGGCGACGGTTAAGCTGATTCATCTCCAACTCATACTCAAAATCGGAGATCGCGCGCAGTCCCTTGACAATTGCCTTCGCCCCCACACTCCTGGCAAAGTCCACCACGAGCGTCGAGAAGGGCTCCACGCGCACGTGCTCCAGGTCGGCCAGCGCACGTTCAACGAAGCCAAGCCGCTCCTCGATGCCAAACAGTGCGCTGCTCTTGCGCACAGAGCGATTGACGACCGCCACCACGACTTCCTCATACAGAGCAGCCGTTCGACGGATGACATCGAGGTGGCCATTGGTGATCGGGTCGTAAGAGCCCGGGCATACGGCAATTGCTTTGCGAATCGGGGTCATTGGTGGCAGTGGATTGTGATTGAAGTGTCGCCGTAGCGCCTATAACGCTCGATCGGGAGCTCGAGCTCGAGCGGCGCGCGCCTGTCGCTCTCCACGACGACGCGCGCGTGCGGCCTGAGCAGCGAAGGCAGTAACACCGAGAGCTCTGGCCCCCATTCGGGCGCCTGTCGGTAGGGGGGGTCGATGAAAACCAGATCGTATGTCTCTTTGCTGACCTGTGCACTGCGCAGCCCTGCGAAGGCGTCCACCCGGCGCACCTCGCCCTCCGCATCAGGAATGCCGAGAGCGTCCAGATTGGCGCCCACTACCCGTGCCACGCGCGGGTCGCGCTCGACGAACACGGCTCTCTGGGCACCTCTCGACAGCGCCTCGATGCCGAGCGCACCCGTACCTGCGAACAGATCGAGCACGCTCGCGCCCTCGACATCGCCCAGCATCGCGAACAGCGCCTCGCGCACACGATCGGACGTTGGCCGCGTGACCGTCCCCTTCGGTGCCTTCAAGCGCCTGCCGCCCAGGCGTCCGGCAATCACCCGCATGCGCTGAACGCTAGGCGGGGATCGGCTCGAGCGCTTGCACGCCGAGCTCACGTTCCAGCGCGATGCCCAGCAGCGCGTGCTCCGGCGCCCGTAGCTCAGGATCAGCGGCGAGAATCGTTTGCGCACGAGCCCGCGCGAGCTCCAGCAGTTGCGAGTCTTCCGGTAGCCGCGCAACACGGAACTGCCCGAGGCCGGACTGGCGTGTACCGACCAGCTCGCCCTCCTTGCGCATCGCCAGATCGATCTCTGCCAGACGAAACCCATCGGCGTGCCGCACAAGCGCTGCGAGCCTGCCGGATCCGGTCCCGCCCGTCGGGCCGACGAGCAGGCATCTCGCGCGGTGCTCGCCGCGTCCAACCCGACCGCGCAGCTGATGCAGCTGTGAGATACCAAAACGCTCCGCGTTCTCGATCAGCATCACCGTTGCGTTGGGCACGTCGATCCCCACCTCGATGACAGTTGTGGCTACGAGCACATCGGCCTTGCCGGAGGCGAACGCCGCCATCGCCTGCTGCTTCTCGCGAGGGCGCATGCCGCCATGCAGCAGCGCGAGCTCATAGCCCTGCAGCTCGCCCTCGCGCAAGCGCAGCAACTCGGCGCTTGCCGCACGTAGGCCGAGCTCGGCCGTCGGCCCTTCCGCCGCGGCGCCGGAAGCACCTACGCCCGCCTCGGCCTCATCGATCAGTGGGCACACCACGTATGCCTGGCGCCCGGCAGCAAGCTCCGCGCGCAACTCGTCGTAGGCGCGGGCGCGCTCATGCTCACCTGAGATCAAACGCGTTTCGATCGGCTGGCGCCCACGCGGCAGCTCGCGCAGCGTGCTCGTGTCGAGGTCGCCATAACGTGCGAGCGCCAGCGTACGCGGGATCGGCGTGGCCGTCATGTGCAAGGTGTGGGGAGCGATCCCGCCCGCATGGGCACTGTCCTCGCGTTCACCGAGAGCCGCACGCTGACGCACCCCGAAGCGATGCTGCTCGTCGATCACCGCTACCGCCAGCGCGTTGAAGATCACATCCGGCTCGATCAGGGCATGCGTTCCCACGACCAGCTTCAGCTCGCCGCTCGCGAGCTTGCCGAGGATGTCCCGCCGCCGCGCGGCGGGGGTCGAGCCGGTGAGTAGCGCTGCGGCCAGCGACTCGCCACCCAACAGCTGCTGGATGGTGGCGAAGTGCTGGTCGGCAAGTGTCTCGGTGGGGGCCATCAAGGCGGCCTGGCAGCCGTGACCTACCGCCTGCAGCATCGCGTACAGCGCCACCACCGTCTTGCCGCTGCCGACCTCCCCCATCAGCAGTCGCTGCATCGGGGCAGGCTGCCGGAGGTCCTCCGCGATCGCCTCGATCGCTCGTTGCTGATCGCCGGTGAGCGCGAACGGCAGTCCGGTCTGGAGCCATTGTCCGCCCAGCGCCCGGCTATCGGCGAGCACCGCTGCACCTGTACGCGCGCGCCGCGCCGCGCGGCGACGCAGGAACACCAGCTGCGCCAGCAGTAGCTCCTCGAACGCCAGCCGCCGTCGCCCCGTCTCGTGGTCCTCGGGGAGGCGGGGAAAGTGCATCGCCGCAAGCGCGCTCGCGCGATCCGGCAACTGCTCGCTGACCCGGGTTGCCGCCGAGAGACCCTCGAGCACGTCGGCTAGCCCATGCTTGGCCGCGCGCACGAGCGTCAGGATCTGGGTGGAGGTGACGCCCTCGGCCGCTGGGTAGTGCGCGACCGCTTCGCCGTCCCGGCCACTGGTAGGCACGGCCGCGCTTGCGCCGGCGGCGAGCTCGTCGGCCACCTCTACCCCAGGGGCGTGACTGGCCACGCTGAAGCCGCCGCGCGCGTCCGCCTTGCCATGCAGCAAAAGGCACGTCCCCGGCGGGTAGCGATCGACCAACCAGGGCTGGTTGAAGAACGTTGCGCGCATGGTCGCGGTCGCATCGAACACGGTCGCTTCCACCAACGGGCGCATCCCGCGTCGACGCACCGGCCGTGCGCGGATGGCGCGCACCCGAACAGCCACCGTCGCCTGCTCGCCCGCCGTCAGTGCCGCAACCGTACGTGCCTCTCGACTATCGCTTGGCAAGTGCTCCAGCAGATCCCTCACCGTGAGCAGACCCAGTGTGCTCATGCCGCCAGCCATCTTCTTGGTGGCAGGCACGAGTTGCGCCTGCAGCCGGGATGGTCGCGGCCAGCGCACCGGCGCGCTGATCAGCTCGTCACGACCGAGATTGCGGGTGGAAGCAAATGCGTACGTCGGCCGCGAGATGCGCTCAGACCCCGCGCTGGCCACGACATCCGGCGTATGGGTCTCGGTCGCCAGCATGCTTGGCCTTCATCATGATCGCAGCGGCGGTCGTATCGACGATCTCGCCCGCGGTCACTCCGCGGCGAG
>DATBYJ010000202.1:0-4404 GCA_036513795.1 Solirubrobacteraceae bacterium
GCCCAGGCATCGCAGAGCGATGAAGTCGGCAACCTTGGTACGAGCGCAGCGGCAACGTTCCGGGTCGATACCAAGGCGCCCGCCGTATCGATCAACGCGCCTGCCGCTCTGAGTAACGCCGCGCAACCCACGATTACCGGCGACGCAGGGACCGAACTTGGCGATCAGAGCGTGACGGTCACGATTCATGAAGGCGGGTCTGTCAACGGCAAGACAGTGGCCTCGGGCAGCGCCACCGTCAGCGGTCAGACATGGTCATATCGCCCGCCGCTCGCGCTCGCGGAAGGCACATACACCGCACAGGCCTCGCAGAGTGATGAAACGGGCAACGTCGGCGCGAGCGCCGCGGTCACGTTCATAATCGACACGACGCCGCCGCAGGTCTCGATGAAGACCCCGGTGGATGGCGATGAACTGTCGGTCTCCAAGCCGAGCTTCAGTGGGCTCGCTGGTCATGCCGTGGGCGATGAACCGTCGGTCACGCTGGACATCTACGGAGGCGCGACGGCGACCGGCGAGCCCTATGCGGTTGTTGTTATCAAGCCCGAAGGTGAACACTGGACGAGCAACACGACAGCGCTTCCCAACGGGGAATACACGGCGGTCGTCGAACAACTCGACGATGCTGGCAACAAAGGCCAGAGCAGCCCTGTCACGTTCACGGTCCACACGGTGCTTTCGCTGGATGCGACTGGCTTCGTCCGTCGCGGCAGTGGGTTGTTCACAGGTCCGACACCGAGCTTCAATGGCGTCGCGGTAGCCGCGAAAGAAGGCGCTGCGCCAGTAACCCTGCGGATCTTCGCGGGCGAATCATCGTTTGGTGTTGTGGTCGATGAAACGTCGGGCGCGGTCAGCGAATCGGGAGCTTGGACGGTGGGACCGGTGCCAGCCCTACAAGGCGGTGTCTACACGGTGCAGGCCGAACAAGCGAGCTCTCACGGCAAGTTCGTCCTGAGCGCGCCGATCACTTTCACGGTTGACGCCCAAGCTCCACTGCTCACGCTTACCGCGCCGGCAGACGGCAGCTCGACCACCAGCGCATCGTCGACTCTTAGCGGCTCTGCCGGCAGCGCTGAAGGCGACCTGCCGACGATTACGACCCACGTGTATGCAGGCCCGACGACCGCGGGCACACTCGTGCAGACGGTAACGGCACAGGCATCCGGCGGTAGCTGGAGCTCGTCCGTCGGGCCGCTGAGTCCGGGCGAATACACAGCGCAGGCCGAGCAGGGCGATGATGTTGGGAATATCGGTGATAGCGAAGCCGTGACCTTTACCGTCCAGGCGGTCAGCACAGTGGTGAGCGGACCGTCGCCGCCGCTGGCGGCCTTCAAGTGGGTTCCGGGTGCGCCGAATGCCGGCGAGCCAGTGACGCTGATATCGACTTCCACCGACGCCAGTGCTCCGATTACGGCCTACGCATGGTCTCTGGCAGGCAACGGCGCGTTTGCGCCAGGCGAATCATCGCTAACCACATCCTTTGCGACGCCTGGACTGCACGTCGTGCAACTGAGCATCACGAATGCCGCCGGTCAGTCAAACACGGTCGCTGAGACGATCCCCGTCAGCGCAGCACCGGTGCCGCTGATGCAGCCCTTCCCGGTCGTACATATGGCAGGCTCCTACAACGCGAAGGGCGCCAAGATAACCGTCCTCTCGGTGCTTGCGCCGGTGGGAGCGAAGGTAGTGATCACGTGTCGCGGCTCGCATTGCCCAACGAAGTCGCTGGCTTTCCTTGCCACTGCGGGGACGAAGAGCAAATCAGGCACCGCCCTGATCACCTTCAAACGCTTCGAGCGGTCACTGCGTGGTGGCGTCGTGCTCTCGATTTGGGTCTCCAAGACGGGGGAGATCGGCAAGTTCACACGCTTTACGATCCGTCGCGGCAAGTCGCCGTCGCGTGTGGATGAGTGCTTGAACCCAGCGGGAACAACGCCGATCGTGTGCCCGTCATGAACACGTTCCGGATGCCAACAACGCCGATGGACATGGGCTCCTCAACTCGATCCTATGTGCGTGCGGCGCTCGTGTCAGTGCTGGCAGGGGCGGGCGTATTTGCCTGTTGCTTTGCGATTGGCCGTGCCGAGCGGCCCGCGGCGGTGCCCGCAGAACGGCTGCTGCCGAGCGTGCCGGCCGCAGCGGCGGGCACGGCAATCCCGGTGGCGCTGAGCAGTGCGTCCCCGGTCAGCATCGAAGTTATCAAAGCTCCACCGCCCCCTGTCTTCATCGAGAGCACTGCAGCGGGCAAGACAGGCACCACAGTGGTTGCGGAATCCTCTGCGCTGTCAACGTCGGTCTCGCCAGCTGCAGTCACGACGCCCGCACCAGTCACCGAAGCACCTGTGACAAAGACGCCCACTAGCTCCAGCGGATCATCTTCGAGTGGGAGGACCTCGACGCCTGCCGCTAGCAAAGGCGGATCCTCGCCAAAGAGCAAGCCAGCCGCCAAATCCGAAACGGGTAGCGGCACCTCGTTCGACAGTTCCGGCTGACCTCTTGGATAGGCCCCGTCGTAGCTTGCCACGGGTAGTGATCCCGGTTCTCCTCGTCGTTGCGATCGTTGGTTACCTGGTGGGCATTCACCGTTCCTCTGCACCATCGGTTCCTGCTGCAAGCCAGGCCCTTCGGGTGACATCAGGCGCGAGCGTGCTGCTTGAATATCCCGAAAGCTGGCAGCCTGCGACGTCCTCGCCCACGCTGCCTGGGCTAACGGTAACGGGACCACTGGTACTGGCGCCGGGTGGCAATGCTGGGCAAGTAGGCTTGCTCAGTGGGCAGTTCCCCGCCGGCGCGCCAAGCCCGCTTCCGTTGGCGTTTCTTTCGCTCTTACATGTGGTGCCACATGTCGAAGTAGTGAATCTCACCCACCTGCAGGCGTATCGCTTCAGCGGGCTGAGCGGCTATGACCGGACCCTCGATGTGTATGTGATCCCCACCGTCGGTGGCAGTCCCACGGCGCTCGTTTGTTATTCGCCGATCGGATCCTCCAGCGATCTCAATCAGTGCAGGGAAATCGTCGCGAGTGTGACGCTTGTGGGCCAGGCGACCTACAGTCTTAGCCCCAACGCTGGCTATGCCGGCCAGTTGGCGACGGCGCTCGAAGCCTTGGACAAGGAACGTGTGGCGATTCGGCGAGAGATTCACAAGAGCACCGTGCTACGAGCGGTCAGCCCGCTTGCCAGCGCTCTCGCGGAGCGCTTTGCAAGCGCTGCGACATCGCTGACGGCGCTGGAAGCACCGCAGGCTGCTAGTGCCGCGCAGGCAGCGCTCCTAACTGCCCTGACACAGGCGCATGTCGCCTACCTGGCGCTCGCCGGTGCGGCCAGCTCAGAAGAAGCTGCCCGCTATGGCGCAGCCGAAGCGAGGGTCAGTGCCGCTGAGGCCGGTGTCGACAGCGCACTCGAGAACTACGCGTTGCTCGGCTACAACCACACCTAAAGTCGGACGGGCGTGCGCAGTTGGCGCGCGTTCTCATCAGCGTGGGTCAGCACGGTCGAGATTCCAGTGGCGCGAGGTGGAGCATTGCCATAGCCACGGGTCCTGCTCATCGTGTATACGGGGCGCGAGGTAGAAGCGGGTGATCGTGCGCTGACCGCCCTCATGATCTCCATACATCACGTCGACGCTGATCCCACGACCTGCCTGGATCGCGTCCCTGAGTGGCTCATACAGCGGGTCGGCGTGATCTCGGATCGCTGCCTGCCAGAAGCTGACATCGCTCGCGGGCACGTACAGGTCTCTCCCTAGCCGACGGAACTGCTCGCTATCGGGTGAGATTGGTGGCGTGTCCGCCCCGGCCCGTAGCGGCCACAGGTGCCATCCGTGCAGCACCGCTATCCCCGAGGCCACGTTGCGTAGGGGTATCGCCAGATACAGGTTTCCGTCAGCCTCCTGTACGGCGGCCAGCCCGTCGCGCAGTACGAGCCAATGGTCATCGGCGAACCCGACCTTCTGGGGCGGGTCCTGCGGGCGTGCGTTGAACAGCACCGGCCTCAGTCCCACCTGCAGGGCCTGCTCTGACACGCGCGCAGCGCGATTGGCCGAGCGAGTGGATGAGAACGTGGCAACGGCGAGCACCAACGTGCCGGCGGCGGTGGCCAGCGATGCAATGCTGCTCGTGTCGGCCATAGTCAGGGCAGGCTACTAGGGCGGGCTGGCTCGTTGGATGCGCACGAACCAGGTGAGTCCGGTCAGGCAGAGAAGCGTGGCGACATAGAAGTTCAGCCTCAAGCCAAAGATGTGGTGGGCGGGGTCCACACGCAGGAGCTCCTCGCCGATCCGGGCGAATGAGTAACCCGCCACATACAACGCAAACAGCCCAGGAGGGCGTATTTTTCGGTGGTGGCCGAGCCACACAAGCGCGCTCGCAAGCAGCAGGTTCCAGATCAGCTCATACAAGAACGT
>DATBYJ010000203.1:0-11100 GCA_036513795.1 Solirubrobacteraceae bacterium
CCCATGCCCGCAGAGAACACCTGTGCGGAGGCGTTGTGGTGGGTGTAGGGGCCTTCGACGATCGACCAGACGAGCCTGCGAGTCTCGTCGTTGAGATCCACGAGCAGCTCGCGCAGGACGGTGCCGTTGAAGAACGTCACGATCCGGTCATCACCGTCCAGTTGCGTGTCCGTGACGAAACCAGGCACCAGACGTTGGTGTAGCGCGCCCCAATCGCGAACCGCCGCCCACACGTCCTCCGGGCTGGCGTCAACCAGGATCTCTGTACGAACACATGCCATTGCGTCTCTCCAATCTGCTCGGTTGCTGGCCGCGCGGTGTCAGCCACCACGCATTCGCATGAGCGTCGCAGCAAACACCGCCCCTGCCTTGGACATTCGTGCTCATCTGAGAGACTCGAGGGGCCATGCTGAGCGCAACCACGCTGCACGACGAGGCCGGCATCGAAATCTGCGATGTCGCCTGCCGACATCGGCGCGGCCGTGGGCTGCCCGGGGAGCAGGCGGGTGGATATGCGCTGGTGTTCATTCGCCGCGGTTGCTTCGTGCGCAGCAGCGATGGGGCGCAGAGCGTGCTTGATCCCACACTCGCCTACTGCATGAATCCTGGAGAAGAGCAGCGCTACGACCATCCACACGACCACGGGGACGACTGCACGTCGCTGTTCATTGACCCACAGCTGCTCGCGTCCGTCTGGGGCGGAGACCCGGCTTTGCCGCGCGAGCCGTTGCCCACCTCACCGCGAATCGACATCGAACATCGACAGCTGCTGAACGCTGCGCGCGGGCACGCTGACGCGCACGAGCTATTCGAGCGAGCCATCGTGTTGAGCGCATCCGCACTCGAGCAGGTCGAGGAGCGACGTGTCGCGGCGGGCCGTCCAGCCGGCACCCGTGCCCGACGCGCGGTTGCCGACGGCGTGCGCGAAATCCTCGCGGAGCGTCCAGAGCGCTCGCTGCCGGAGCTGGCCCGCGAGCTTTCAGTCTCTCCGCACCATCTCAGTCGCGTCTTTCGCGCAGCGACGGGTCACACCATCTCGCGTCACCGTATGCGTCTGCGTACGCGCGCGGCGCTCGACCGCCTGGCCGACGGCGAGCGAAGCCTCGCGCGGCTGGCCACAGATCTAGGGTTCGCCGATCAGAGCCATATGTGCCGCGTACTGCGCAAGGAGACTGGCAGCGCACCATCAACGCTGCGGGAGATCTTTTTTCTAGAGGACGACTCTCGCCAGCCGAGCGCCTAGCGCGCGAACGACGTCTCGCGCGTAAGCCGCATCGCAGCGGCCGCGATCAGGCGGGCACTCGCGTGCACGTCCTCGAGCTGAACGAGCTCAACGGGCGAGTGCATGTAGCGGATGGGGATCGACACGAGGCCGGTGGGCACACCGCCGCGGCTGAGGTGCACGGCGTCCGCGTCGGTACCGGTGGCACGCCCGGATGCCTCGACGGTGAACGGGATCTTCTCTGCTTGACCGGCGCCCGTGAGCAGCTCGAACACGCCGTTGTTGAGCGTCGAGCCACGGGTAATCACGGGACCTGAGCCGAGCTCGTGCTTGCCCGCCTCCTTGATGTCGATGCCCGGAGCGTCGGTCGCGTGGGTGACATCCACGACGATCGCCGCGTCGGGCTCGAGTGAGAACGCGCTCGTGCGCGAGCCGCCAAACGTGGTCTCCTCCTGGGCTGCCGCCACTGCGGCGAGTTCCCACTTGGCACCGCCCGCTGCTGCAACCAGGCGCGCGGCCTCGAGCGCGACGAACGAGCCGAGGCGATTGTCCAGGGCGCGGGAGGCCAGTCGGCCATTGGGTAGCTCAAGCGGCTCGGCAGCGATCACCGCCACGTCGCCGATACGCACCAGCTTGCGTGCCTCCTCACCATCGCGCGCGCCGATGTCGATGTGCAGATCGCGGATGTCAGCGACCTTCTTGCGCTCCTCCTCGCGCAACAGGTGGATCGGCTTCTTACCGATCACGCCGGGCACCGTGCCGTCGCGGGTGTCGAGCACGACCCGCTGGCCGACCAGTATCTGCGCGTCCCAGCCGCCGACTTCGCGAAACCACAGGTAGCCGTCGTCGTCGATGTGCGTGACGATCAAGCCGATCTCATCGATGTGCCCCATCACGAGCAGCCGCCGCGCGTTTTTCTGAAATCCGCGTCTGGGCGCCACGAGCGCGTGCGGCGTGCCGACCATGTCAGTGCCAACCTGCGCAAAGCCACTTGCCGTATCGCGCCACACGCCGGCTGGGGCCGTCTCATAGCCAGACGGGCCACGCGCCGTGAGCAGATCGCGCAGCACCGGCGTGAAGCCCAACGCCGCTTTTGTCTGTTTGGCTTTGGTGACTTTGGCTTTGGCGACCCGCGTCGGCGCCCTGCGCGCGGCGGGGCTCACGCGGCCTCCGCCAGGAGTGCACGCAGCACGTACTGGAGGATGCCGCCGTGACGGAAGTAGTCGGCCTCGCGCGGCGTGTCGATTCGCACGGTCGCATCGAACTCCAGCGGGTCGACGCCCTCCCGCTCGGCCGTCACGCGCACGGTGCGCCGTGGCGCGCCACCTTCCGCCATCGACTCGGCCAGACCGCTGATCGAGAATGTCTCCTCGCCTGTCAGCCCAAGTGAGGCAGCACTCTCGCCATCGGGGAACTGCAGCGGCAGCACGCCCATGCCGATCAAGTTCGAGCGGTGGATGCGCTCGAAGCTCTGCGCGATCACCGCGCGCGCCCCGAGCAGCTTCGTGCCCTTGGCCGCCCAGTCGCGGGAGGATCCCGTGCCGTACTCCTTGCCGGCCAGCACCACCAGGTCGATGCCTGCCTCGATGTAGCGCATGGCGGCGTCGTAGATTGACATCTGCTCGTTAGAGCCGTCCGCGAGGTAATAGGTATTGCCACCCTCCGGGAGCGGTTCCAGCCCTGGCACGTCGCGGCCAAGGAGGTTACGCAGGCGGATGTTCGCGAACGTGCCGCGCATCATCACCTCATGGTTGCCACGGCGGGCGCCATACGAATTGAAGTCGCGCGGCTCCACACCCTGCTGCTGCAGATACAGACCTGCGGGACCGTCGCGCTTGATCGAACCCGCGGGCGAGATGTGGTCGGTGGTGACGCTGTCCCCCAACAGCGCGAGCACCCGCGCACCAGCCACGTCGCGCACCGGCTCGGGCTCGGCGGGCATGCCGTCGAAGTACGGCGGTAGGCGCACGTAGGTGGAGTCGGGGTCCCATACGAAACGCTCCCCCACCGGCACCGGCAGGCCGTTCCAGTTCTCGTCGCCGGCGAACACCTCGCCATAGCTCTTGCGAAACATGTCCGCCCGTACGGCCTCGCCGATCGTCTCCGCGACCTCGTGGGCAGTGGGCCAGATGTCCCTGAGGTAGACGTCCTGTCCTTGCTCGTCCTGCCCGAGCGGATCATCGACGATGTCGATGTCCATCGTGCCGGCGAGCGCATAAGCCACACACAGGGGCGGCGAGGCGAGGTAATTCATCTTCACGTCGGGGTTGATCCGCCCCTCGAAGTTGCGGTTGCCCGAGAGCACTGAGACGACCGCGAGATCGGCCGCGTTGACCGCCTGGGAGACCTCCTCGGGAAGTGGGCCTGAGTTTCCAATGCAGGTCGTGCAGCCGTAACCCACGAGGTTGAAGCCGAGTTGCTCCAGCGGCTCGGTGAGGCCAGCGCGGTCGAGGTACTCCGTGACCACCTTCGAGCCCGGCGCAAGCGAGGTCTTCACCCACGGCTTTGAGCGCAGGCCACGGGCGAGAGCATTGCGCGCGAGGATGCCCGCGCCGATCATCACCGATGGATTGGAGGTGTTGGTGCAGCTGGTGATCGCGGCGATCACCACGTGGCCGTGGTCGAGATCCACCTCGGTGCCGTCGGCGAGCGTGCAGCGCGCCGCGCTCGCGGAGCGAACGGTAACCGCGCCCCCATCTCCACCTTCCACGTAACTCGGGCCGCCGTCAGCAGGACGCGGGTGGTCGTTGCCGTTGGCAGGCGGGTCGCTCGTGGGGAAGCTCTCCGCGTCAGCCTCGTCGCGCGCGTCGTAGTGCTCGACATATCCGCCCAGCGCCTCGTGGAAGGAAGCTTGTGCGTCGCTGAGCGCGATTCGGTCCTGCGGGCGCTTGGGGCCGGCGATGCTGGGCACCACCGTTGCAAGGTCGAGCTCGATGGTGTCGGAGAACGTGGGTTCTTCGGAGTGCTCGTCGTGCCACAGGCCCTGCTCCTTGGCGTAGGCCTCCACGAGTGCGATCTGCTCGGGAGCGCGCCCGGACAGCTTCAGATAGGTGATCGTCTCGGCATCGATCGGGAAGATCGCGCAGGTAGAGCCGAACTCCGGCGACATGTTGCCGATCGTGGCCCTGTCGGCAATTGGCAGGCCAATCAGCCCGGCGCCGTAGAACTCGACGAACTTCCCCACCACGCCGCGCTCGCGCAGCATCTCGGTGACGGTCAACACGAGGTCGGTGGCGGTGGCGCCCTCCGGCAGCTGCCCATGCAGGCGAAAGCCGAGCACCTGGGGCATCAGCATCGACATCGGCTGACCGAGCATCGCCGCCTCGGCCTCGATGCCGCCCACGCCCCAGCCGAGCACGCCAAGGCCGTTGACCATCGTCGTGTGCGAATCGGTGCCTACGAGCGTGTCCGGGTAGGCCTGTCCGGTCTTCTCGTTTCCGAAGACCACCCGGGCCAGGTACTCGAGGTTGACCTGGTGGACGATCCCCGTGTCCGGCGGCACGACCGCGAAGTCATCGAACGCTCCCTGACCCCAGCGCAAGAACACGTAGCGCTCCTGGTTTCGCTCGAACTCGCGCTCGGCGTTGATACGGAAGGCGTCGTGGGTGCCGAATGCGTCGACCTGCACCGAGTGGTCGATCACGAGCTCGGCGGGCGCCAGCGGGTTGATCTTGGCTGCCTCGCCGCCCATCTTCGCCATCGCCTCGCGCATCGCGGCGAGATCGACGACCGCGGGCACGCCTGTTAGGTCCTGCATGAGCACGCGCGCGGGCGTGAACGCGATCTCCTTGCTGGGCTTGGCCTTCGCATCCCAGCCAGCGAGCGCTTCGATGTCCGCGGCGCTCACCGAGCCTGAGCCCTCGGTCCGCAGCAGGTTCTCGAGCAGCACCTTCAGCGAGAACGGCAGGCGCGCCACGTCGAAGCGCTGCTGCAGGGCATCGAGGCGGAATATCTCATAGCTGCGGTCGCCTACCGCAAGCATGTCCTTGGCGCCAAAGCTGTTCTCCGACATGGTCATCTCCCGTGCGATCTGCGGTTGTACCGGAACCCTCCCGCCCTACCGCCAGTCTCGCAGAGTCGCCGCTGCAAGCCCGCGTCCGCGCGGTCGCAAACCACGATGAACGGGTTTGGGAGCTGTCAGTGCGCGAGCTCAGCAGCGCGCGTAACGCGCCCCTTGCCCTGGCGCTTGGAGCGCAGCAGCGCTGCGTCGCAGGCCTCCAACAACTGATCGGTGTTCATCGGCGCTTGCCACTGGCACACGCCGATTGACGCCGAGACGCCCGCACCGCCGCCGTCCTGTGCGGCGATCGCGCGCAGCCGCTCGAGCGCACGATTGGCGGCGGCAGCGGCGCTCTCCAGCTCCGCGTTGGGCAGGATCACGACGAACTCATCGCCGCCGTAGCGCGCAACACGATCGAACGCGCGGAACTCGCCCACCAGCGCATGGACTACGGCGCGCAGCATCGCGTCGCCGGCCTGGTGGCCGTAGCGGTCGTTGACGAGCTTGAAATCGTCGAGGTCGATCAACAGGCACGACAGCGGCCCACCTGTACGCGTGGCCCGGCCAATCTCCTCGTCCAGGCGCCTACGCATCGCGCGGTGGTTCATGCAGCCGGTGACCGCGTCAGTACCAGCCTCAGCACGCGCCCGCGTGAGCGCAAGCGCCGTGGCTGTTTGGTTCACGAGCGCTACCGCCAGCTCGACCGCCGATGGCACGAGCGGCTCGGAGTCTCCCCTGCGCACGAGCACCACCACGGCCTCAACCTCACCGCGCTCGACGAGCGGCAGCAGCAGCGCGCAACTAACCGATCCCGTTACCGTCAAGCGGG
Source organism: Solirubrobacteraceae bacterium (assembly GCA_036513795.1). Taxonomy (GTDB): domain Bacteria; phylum Actinomycetota; class Thermoleophilia; order Solirubrobacterales; family Solirubrobacteraceae; genus Palsa-744. The sequence goes on from DATBYJ010000203.1 coordinate 6,052, forward strand.
GAACGCTCGCCGTGAGCTCCTCCGAGTCGGCCGCAAGAAAACTGCGCCTGGTATTGGCTACCCAGCTGACACCCGGCGGGCGCTCGGCGCGGGGCAGCAGATAGCTCAGCCGTCCAATGCCCTCGAACATGTAGACGGCAACCAGCTCCTGCTCGTCCTCGCCCTCCACGAGATGGTGGACGTGGATCTCATCCGCGCCGGGGAGCGACAACAGCTCTCCCGCGAGCGCGCGGAACATCGTCTCGGCATCGCTTGCTTCGTCGGCGAGCGCAGTCAAATGGCGGATGCCGGCGAGCAGACGATCGACTCCGGCAGCCGCCCCAGAGGTATCCGTACCTGTAACGACATCCATCCCGACAATGTACGCCATGCAGGTGCGTCCTTGGAGCACAAGCGCGATGGGAGCGACCGCGTGGCCGCCCCCATCGGACTCTGAGCCCCTCGAGGTGTGGGCTCAGAGTCGGCCCGCGGGCCTCAGCGCCGGAACTTGACCGTGATGCTCGCGGAGGAGTGCGCGCCCTTTTTCTTGGGCACGAAGCCAACGCGCACCTTGAGCTTGAACGGACGGCCTTTGCTGCGCGCCGCGCGCGAGAGCGGGATCTTCAGCGTCGCCGCTTTGCTTGCGCCGCCCAACGTGCGGTAGGTGGTCGATAGCCCCCTGCCGCTGCCGCTGACACGACCCGCAGCGTAGGTCCTCACCGTTAGGTAGAGCGTGTTGCCGACGACCTTGTGGCCGACGATCTGCACGCCGCAGCCGGTCGGTGCGATGACAGTGTTCTGTTTGACCTGCTTGCCGTTCTGGCCGGTGATGACTGTGGGCATCACGAGCTTTGCGGTGCACAGGTTCGTGTTGGTTTTTTCGGCGGTCAGCGCCGAGTGGGGGCCCATCGGCAGGTTGACCGTGATGCTCGAGACGGGCACGTCCGGCGTGGTCTCGAAGTTCGTCGTGGTGATGCCTTTTTTGATGTTCGTCTTGCCTTCGACGATGATCCGCACGCCGTCACCTTCGAGCACGAGCTCGAGTGCTGGGAATTCTTCGCCTCCGTGCGAGACGAGGAACGCCGGGCCTTTCATCGCCACGGGGAGCGTCGGGGTCACCGCGGTGGCGGTACCTACTTCCGATCCGGGAGCGACTTTCGCGCAGCTGAGCGGGTTTTCTTCGAACGTCTTTGCCAGACACGCTTTCTGCAGTGTCGTCAGGCGCGACGGCAGCACTTTCGGCAACGTCACGAGCACCGATTTGATGTTCCCTTGGCCGGATGCCTGCGTGATCGTCGTCACAAGGCTCGCGCCGTTTTCTTTGGAGTGTTTCCCACTAGTGGATGCTGTGAACGCTGGCTTGAAGGACAGCCCGCTGCAGCCTTCCGCCTGGAATGGGCTCGACAGCCCTGCCTGGACCGCCCCGAACGTGGAGGTGAGCGTCGTTTCCGTCGCCTCCGCCGAGCAGTTAGTCGGGTTCAACAGGAAGCCCTGTTTGTTGACGTTGACGCTGAGCGAGCGCATCCGCAGTGGCACACCCTTGACGATCGTCGGCAACGTGGTTTCCGCTGTGACGCGCGCTGTCGTCTGGTTGATATTGATCGTCGAGCGGGTGACCACTGGCCCGAGGTTGAACGGGCCAGCGACAGCAGGCACATTGATCGACAGGCCGAACGGCGCGCCGTTGTAGGGGCCCGTCATGTACACCGGGCCGGAGAACGAGTACGGGAAGTTGCCCGAACCCGCCGCGACCGTCGCGGTGCCGATCTTGCTGGACGCCGGGCATTCGCCTTTGGACGCACCCGGTTCACCGCACAGGGTGATCGCCGGAATCTCGCCCACGAGCCCAGCAGGCAGCGTAGTCTTGATCTTCTGCAGGTACTGCTGGCCGTCTGCGCGCGCCAGGTTGAACGTGTAAGCGGTGTGCGCACCACCAGTAGCGGTGTCGCTTTCAGTGCTCTGGCTGAGCGCGAACGGCAGCGATGCTGCGCAGCCAGTGATCGACACGCCGAACGGTTCGATTTGCGCCGCCGTCCCAGAGACCGGCGTGAAGTTGGCCGAGCCGATAGGAGTCCCGCAGATCAGTGGGTTGGCAATCGACGTGAGCGCCCCCCTGTCGAAGTTGATGGTGAGGTTGCTGAACGGCTGTTCCGGGTTTTCCTGGAAGACCGTCGTCAACTGGCCCGTCACTTCGTTCGGTATCACTTCCGCTTTGAGGCGAACCGAGACGCCGTATCGTTTGGAGTTGGCGACAACGTAGATGATGTACGGAGGCGCCGTGATCGGCCCTGATTCAGGGCCACCGAGGTAGACGTTGCCGGTCAATGACCCGTTGGGGAGCGTCGGCACGTCGAGGCTGACCGTGCCCAGATCCGAGCCGGTCGGGCATTCCACACCGAATTCTTCGCTATGAATGCGCGCCTGGGCCGGCGTGCAGGCTTCCAACCCAGATGCAGCGGAGGGGTTCAGTGTCATGCCTTCAGGCAAGGTGATCGAAGCTGTCTTGACCTGTGAGGAGTCAACCGCTTTCGGATTGTGTTCCTCGAAGACTTCGGTCGTGATCTCGTTGGGCTCATCAGATGACGTGGAGCCGGAGTGCAGGGCGATTTCCGGTTCGAACGGGAGGCGTTCAAAGCCCGTTTCGCCGTTGCAGCCCTTTAGCCCGACGGGCGTCGTGTATTCGGTTTTGACCGTTTCTTTTTCGAGGTCAGTCAGTTTCAACGTGGTCGTGTTGTGCCCCGGACAGCTGGTCGCGTTGGTGACGAAATCGCCGGTGCCGTTGATACCTTCGAAGTCCAGCCGCGAACTGATCAGCGGCAGCGCCGGGGAGACGTTGATTTCGAAGTAGTCGTGGTAATCGCCCTTGCCAGTTCCCCTCGCCTGCACACCCCATTCGACGTTGCCTTCGATCAGGGTGTGGGCGTAGTATTGGCCTTCCTCCGCTTCTTCCTGTTCTTCCGCCGTCGGCACGGGGGCTTTTAGGTTTTCCAAATAAGCGAAGTATTCTTCCAGCGCACCGGCTGTCACCGCGATCGGAAGTTTCAGCGCGACGCCATACTCTGAAGCGAGACCTTCAGCCGGATCGAGGTTGTAGACGGTCCCTTCAAGCGCCAGGTCAACGCCGGTTTTCGCTTCCTTATTGAGCTCCACGAACACGGTCGCGTGCTGCTTGCCGACCTGGGTGGAGTTGGTTTCGCCCTTCTTCGCGCAGGTGGGCGCCGAGTAGAACCCGGTGCCCGGGAACACTTCCACGGCGCCGAATTCTTTTGTCGAGCAAGTGGGCACAGCGCTGGGGTTGGTGGCGAGCCCTGGGGCCACGTCGGTGCGCAGATGCGTGACCACCGACGTCGGCCTCTCGGTTGGGAGGGTTTCGCCTTCGCCCGTGGCCACCTTGAAGTCGGTGATCCCGTAGGGCACCCGACCACCGGCCTGCAGGAAGCCTTCAGATTCGGCTTCTTCCGCACTCGGAGCCTTCGGTTCTACATAGTCCTGTTCCCCAAAGGGAAAGCCCAGATTGATTTTTGTTTCCGTCTGGGCGCAGGTTTCGACCTTGCAGTTCACGGCGACCAATTTTGCAGACGGCACTTCCGCCCCCTGCGCCCCAGCAGACGCGACCAGAGATACGAGCACGCCCGTAAGCAGTGCCAAGAACCAAACCCGAGCGTGCGACGACCTCATACCAACCTCCCGTTAGAACCTAACCTCTAGCGATCTACCCTCATTGACTCCCCAGGAACCACAAAGTTGCGGCTTCTCCGCAGTCGTATTAGACGCTCTAGTCGAATTTCCTTCCGTAGCTGTCCGCTACCAGCTCTCAAATAGGTTGTCTGTTGGAGACGTTTGATTCCGGCGCAAATGGCACCGGCTCGCCGAAGCTCACCCTCAAGAGCGCCCCGCCACCAGGGGCATTTTGGGCTTCGGCCACGCCGCCGCACGCCTCTGCCGCCTGACGCACGATCGCGAGGCCCAGACCCGAGCCGGTGAGCTTGCGGGCATCGTCAGCCCGGTAGAAGCGGTCAAACACGAACGGCAGATCGGCCTCCCGGAAGCCGGGACCACGATCGCGCACGCTCAGCACGCCGTCCTCGAGCGCCACCTGCACCACACCGCCTGCAGGGCTCCACTTGCGCGCGTTGTCGATCAGGTTGGACACCGCCCGGCCAATCCGATCCACCTGACCCAGCACCATCGTCGGCTCGAGGGTCAGCTCAAAGCTGATCTCACCGCGCCGACGAGCGCTCGCCACCATCCCCTGCACCACCTCGTCCAAGCGCACGTCATCGACGGGGCCATCGCGGACCGCGCCGCGCGCTAGCTCCACAACGTCGCCTACCAGTGCCGTCAGCTCGTCCAACTCCGCCACGATGTCCGCGCGCAGGCTCTCCTGCTCTGGCGGCGCCAGCCTGTCAGCTTCGCCCAGAATCTGGATGTTCGCCCGCAGCGATGAGATCGGTGTGCGCAGCTCGTGGCTGGCGTCCGCAATGAGATGGCGCTGCGCGTGCACGGAACGCTCGAGCGCATCCAACGTGTCGTTGAAGCTCTCCGCCAGACGAGCCAGCTCATCGCGGCCCTTCACCTCCAGGCGCCTTGACAGGTCGAGGCTGCCCGTGAGCGACTCCGTGCGCTGGGTGAACCGCGCAATCGGTGCCAGCGCGGTGCGCGCCACCAGCGTCCCCAGCAACGCTGCCAGCAGTACGCCACCGACGCCGATCAGCACCAAGATCAGCAGCAGGTGGCTCAGCTCGTGCCCCACCTCTGTCAGCGGTTGGGCCACCAGCACCGCTCCCGCCGCGCCTGTGCCCAGCGTGAGCACGCGCAGCTTTGTTCCCTTGACGATCCTGTCGGTGAAGCTCGAGCCCCTGCCTGCTGCCGCGATCACCCCGTCGTGGGCGCTCAGCCCGATCCGCGTGGGCGCTGTGCCTTGGCCGCCAGGCACGAACACTCGCCCCTGCGCAGAGATGAACTGCACGTAGCCCGATGCCCCGCCAAACGGCGCTGGCTCGACATGGCCGGGAAAGCGGCCGCGGTTGGCGAAGCCGTCCGGACCGCCCGGTGCGGCCACGGGGGCCG
>DATBYJ010000204.1:0-2421 GCA_036513795.1 Solirubrobacteraceae bacterium
CGCCGACGACCAGCGGCTGCCCTTCGTGGCCGCCCAGTACGCCGGTGGAGAATGTCCACACCGGGTGCAGCGCGTGCGCGTTCTGCGGCGTGATGTCCTTGAGCTCGCTGTAGCGGGTGGCGGCGTAGTCCTTGGACGGCATCGTCCATTGCCCGTCGCTGGCTTCGCGCCCGGCGGCGGCTGCGGCGTGTACGCCGCCCGCGAGGGCGGCGCCCAGCCAGACCATCGCCACCATGAGCGCCGTGCGCAACATCCCCCATCCCCTGATTGCCTCGACCGAGGGGGCAACTGTCCGATGCCCGAGCCGTTCAGGTCAAGAGCCCACGCTATAACGCGCCGCAACCGTCAGGTGTGGGGTTTCTGCGGCATAGAGGGTCGTCCACTCAGGAAACGAGCGTTGCAAGAGTCTAGCCAGCTCTTCAGTCTCGAGCTGCTGCTGCGGTCGCAGCAAGCTCCTGACCGCCGAAGTGTCGAGATCGGCAGGCCGCAGGGGACGCACGGCAAGCCCGGCTGCGAAACTCCTCAGCGGGCGTGGAATGTAGCGCCCCACCTTGTGGTACGTTGCGCTGTGCCGGAGTCGATCCAACAGTCCGAAGCCGCGCACCTGCTCGATGACATCAGGCAGTACGTTGTTTGGAATGCCCAACTTCGCCGGGCGAAAATCGCCCGCAACGCCGAGCCAGGCGTAGATGTGCTGCAATTGCTCGAAAGGCCTGCTGACTAAAGCCTCATAGGTCAGGACGTAGATACGGTCGCGCTCGACGTGCCGCAGGTAGGCATTGAGCTGGCGCGAATAGTGGCTCACCTCGCGGTAATGCGGATCCAGGCGCAGCGCGGCCCGCAGCGAGCGACGCTCGCCCCACCATCTGACGCGATGCCAGTAATGGCTGATCGTGCGCTCCACCGGGTCACGCATGATGTAGATGAAGCGCGCTTTCGGGCTGAAAGCCAGTATTCGCTCGGCCACCCCGGGGAATACGGGCAGCTGGCTGTACACAGTGCTCGCTTCTGCGATAACCGCCGCATCGCCGGCGGCGGCGAACAGGCTCAGGTAGTCGTCAGCGCGCTCCAGATAGAGCTTCCTGTCAGGCCAGACACGGCGCAGGGTCCTCTGGTCGACGAAATAACACGGCTCCTTCGGACAGCTCACGAACACGGCCGGATGCTCGGCCAGTAGCCCGCTCAGATAGGTGGTACCGGATTTCATCGAGCCGATGATGAAGAGATTTGGCCGCATTAATCACTGACGAACATTTGGAATGGGCAGTAGAGCCCCAGGGTCCAGGTCGCAACTGCAAACGCCGTGCGAGCGGAGCACCCAACGAGGGCGAGCCACGGATGCAGGACATGACACCCGAGCCGCGGCGGCGCCGCTGTGACGTGCATCACGGGCGGCCGATGCGTCTGGTGTGCCCGATCGCGCTTTGCGTCCCGACGCCCGGCGCCGCGCGCCTCCCTCACACCGGCTGCAGCTGGTACAGCCAGGTTTCCGAGAGCGTGCGCTCAGCGAGCCTGAGGAACAGGCGCATGTCGACCACCGCGTCACCGGCGGGGGTAAAGTCGAACTCCGCCCGCCAGTGGCCGTTCACTCCGTCGGGGACCGCTTCCGCGAACACGTTCGAGAAGCTGCCGCCCGAGGTCCACAGCACCGGCTGCGGCTTGACACCCATCGGTAACGACACCAGCGGGCCACCCTTGAATTCCACCACGAACTTGCGCACGCCCGGCGGGCGCGGCTTGCCCGGCTCGCCGCCGCGGCCAAGACGCGTCGCTACACAGCGCGCCAGCGCCGTCGGATGCGGCTCGTCGGCGCTCCAGTAGAGCCGGTAGCGCACGCGCAATTGGCTGCCGGCCGTGACCGGCTGCTGCGGCACCCACATGGCGGTGATGTTGTCCTGGATCTCGTCGTCGGTCGGGAACTCGATGAGCTGCACCGCGCCCGCGCCCCAATCGTCGAGCGGCTCCACCCACAGGCTCGGGCGGCGATCGTAGTAGACACCGTCGAGGTAGTGATCGAACACGCGGTCACGCTGCAACAGTCCGAAGCCGCGCGGACTTCTGTCCGCGAAGGCCGAGGCGGCGATCTGCCGCGGGTTGTTCAGCGGGCGCCAGATGTGCTCGCCGGCGCCGGTCCACATCGCCAGTCCGTCGGAATCGTGCACCTCCGGCCGCCAGTCGATGGCCGTGGGCTTCAGGGTCTCGGAAAACCAGTACATCGATGTCAGCGGTGCGATGCCGAGACGCGCCACGTCGCGCCGCAGGAACAGCCGCGCCTCGACCTCCATCAGCACCGCCTTGCTACGCTGCATGGCGAAGCGATAGCTGCCGGCGATGCTCGGACCCTCGAGCAGCGCGTAGACGATCACCTGATGCGGCGAGGCCGCGCTCTGGGGGGCGAAGAAAAAGCGCGTGAACGTGGGG
>DATBYJ010000205.1:0-26401 GCA_036513795.1 Solirubrobacteraceae bacterium
TCGCGCAGGATCTCAGCCTGCGAGCGACCCTCCTCGCGAGCCAGCCTTGCGAGCCCCTGGACCTGATTCTCATCGAGATACACGCTGGTCTTACGCATCTTGGGCGCCATTTCCTCAGGCGTAGTCAGATTAGGTCGACTATCCCCACAGAACGGCGATCGGCGCTGCGATGATTTTCTCGTCGAGCTCGTACGCGCGCGGGCCTGTGTGCAGGACGATGCCTGCAAGGAAGCGCTCGCCCAGCTCGTCGTGTAGCCAACGCAGGTGCTTGGCGTCATCGCGTGTCGGGGCGCCGCTGGCCTTGACCTCGATGCCGAGGACTCTCTGCCCCGTGAGCTCAGCGATCAGGTCAATCTCGTGCCGGCCCTGCTCTGTGCGCAGATGATGCAGTCGCGGGCGCGTCCTCGAGGTTGCCAGCTCGGGACGTAGCTGGGCGGCGACGAACGTGTCGAGGATGCGGCCCAGCAGATCGCCGTCGCTCATCACCCCCTGCTCGTCGAGTCGTAGCGCCGTGGCGATCAATGCCGCGTCGATTAGGTAGCGCTTGGGCTGGTGAACGAGGCGCTTGAGCCGGTTTGACGTCCACGCTGGTACGTTTTCAGTGATCAGCAGACCGGCGAGCAGCTCGTCATAGGCGGCGGCCGTCGCCTTGTTCACCTGCGCGGCGTCATAGATCGTCTTGTGCTCGGCGACACCCGCAGAGCACAGCGCGTACGCCTCCAGGTAGCGGCGCAGCCGCTGCGTGTCGCGTCGTCTGCCCGGGGATTCCTCCAGTTGCTCGACGTCGTGGCTGAGCAGATCCTCGATGTAGCTCTCCAGCCACATCTCTCGCGCGCGGCCTGTCAGGTGCAGGGCAGCGTTGGGAAAGCCACTGCGTAGCGCGAGCTCGATGTAGCCGCGCAGGTCTGGAGGATCCTTGGGAACCGTCAGCTCTTGGCCGTTCGCCAGCTTGTCGAGCAGGGGTGGGCCGCGATGACCGAGCTGCTCCGCGACCGTCATCGGATACATCGTCAGGCGTACGAGCCGCCCGGTGCCCGGCCAGACCTCGTGCTCCAGCTCGGCGCGTACCGAACCCGTAACGTAGAAGCGATTCGGATGCGGGTCGGCTTCCACGGCGCGCCTGACCGCGCCGAGGACCCCCGGCACGCGCTGCCACTCATCGAGCAACACTGGCTCGGGAAGACCACGCAGCGCCACATCGGGGTCCGCTTCGAACGCTGCCGCCCCTGTCTGCCGATCGAGCCTGACGACCGTCGCCGCGCGTCGTGCCAGGGTTGTTGTCTTTCCCGCCGTGCGAGGGCCGAGCACCAGCATCGCAGGGAGCTGTGCGAGCAGCTCGTCCAGCAGTGGGTCGATCAGACGCTGCCGGTATTGGGTCGAACTGGCACTAACCATCACACGCACCAGATAATAGCCACCTCACGCAGCAGATAGCGACCGTCTCACGCACATTGGGTCATTGGATCCTCGCGGCGGCGTCGTGTTGCTCGTTTCTGTCCGGCGTCCCGGATGAGCCAGCGAGCGATCGAGCAGATCATTGCCGCAGCTAAAGCCCGAGGCCTCGCCTGCGCTCGATTACAGGGTCCGATCACCTATCCCAACGACATAAAAGCAGGGGCAAATTATGCTGTTGGGCTGTCAAAGTAGCCGTTGAAATGCAGACTTTCAGGAACCACGAGCGCATCCTCGATCCCGTGCCGGGCGGGGTCGTCCAGGCGCTTGGGGAGCTCGAGCACGCTTCTGGGAAGGCCGCCGCCCAGCGGGGCCAGCGACGAGTTCTCGCTCGATGACATCCGCTCGGCCATCCCGGCGGGTCGGTGCTGTAGCGCCCGGCCCAGTCACGACAGACCTGCTCAAAGACGGGGCCCATGTGGTTGTCGATGTCAGCGAGGATCGCTTTGCACACCTCCTCCACGCGTCCTCGCTGCAGGCGTGAGCGGTTGGGATAGACGTAACGGAACCAGAAGCGGAAGAAGGGGTCGCTGACCGACCAGCTCGTTGATCCGTTGCCGGCGAGTGGGCGGCGCTCCTCGATGTAGCGCAGCTTGGCCAGACGCTCGAGGCGGTTGCTCAGCAGCTGTCCCGAGGAGATCTTCGACTGCTGCAGGATTTGGTTGAACTGCGTCGCGCCCCGTGCGATGGCGCGCAGGAGCTCGTAGTAGTTGCCCGGCTCGCGGATGGCGCTCTCGCCGCGGATCAGCTGCAGTGGCTCTTCGAACAGCGGCTCGTCCTTGGTGAGGATCCTACGCGTGAGGATCTCGCGGATCGATGCCTGCCCTGCCCAGACCTGGTACTGCGCGGTTCCACCCAGGATTCCGTAACGCAGCAACTTCTGTGTGGCGCTTGTCCCGGCGGACGTGAACAAGGCCGCGTCGCGATAGTCGAACGGCTGCAGAAACGGTCGATAGCTCGCCCGGCCGAACATCGGCCGATCGCCCTCCAGAAGTTGCTCCATCAGTGTCAGTGCGCTACCGCTGATCACGAGCGCGATCGGGACGCGTGCGCGCTCCCAGCGGTCGAAGTGGCGCATGATCATCGAATCCAGCAACGGTTCTGCTGCAAGCATCCACTGGAACTCGTCCAGCACGACCACGAGCGGCTGCCGGCCAGCCTGCTCGCCGAAGGCGCTCAGGGCCTCGTTCCAGTCACCGAAGGTGACCGGTGCGCCCACGAGCCGTCCGAGCTCACTCGCCAAGAGGTCGAGATGCCCCCGTGCCTCTCCCTCATCGGCCTGGAAATACACGAGGCGGTGATCAGCGTAGCTGTGGTCCAGCAGGTAGCTCTTGCCGACGCGCCGGCGACCACGCATCACAACCAGCTGGGGCGCCCGCACCGCGGCCTCGCGCAGCCGCTCGAGCTCCTCCTGCCGGTCGATCATCCAGTCAAGGTCCTTGAACGACTGCCCGCCGGTGCGCGGTCGTACAAGGGAGCTCAGGCGGAACTCGGCGGCCTGCTGTTCGATGTCGAGGGCCAGGACGCTCTGGCTGCGTATCTACGCGAGCTCTATGGCGCTCGGCTCAGCGTCAAGGCCCGGGCAGGGCGTGCTCCGAAGCTGCTGCGGCTGGCGCCGTGACGCCGGCGCGAGCCAGGATGGCGTCGGCGGCGTCGGTGCCGATCGCCTGACGCATCTCCTCGATCACCGCCGAGAGCTGGTCCTCGCGAGGGCCGGTGGCCCGCATGGCCTGCCCTGCGAACCATGCGCCCATGTCCTGCTCTGTGGCTGCGATCAGGGGCTCGGGGACGCCTGAGCGCTCAGCGATGCCCATCACGTCGTCGGCCACCTTCGCGACGTCAGCGCCGTACTCGACGGCCAAGTCCAGTAGCGCCACGGGCGCGATCTTGCGCGTGCGGCCCCCGAGATGATGCTTCGGGATCTTCTGCGTGTCCATTGCGCGTGAGAGGGCCGACAGCGACAGGTCGAGCATCCGTGCGGCCTGGCTCAGCGACGGCCACGCGCGCAGGCGCTCCCTCGAGGGAGCGGCGCCACGGATCGCATCGGTGAATGAGGAATGAGCGGAAGCCATATGCGCAAGTGTAGCAAAGTACGCAAGACACGCAACCTTCCGCGTGCCCGCAGTTCGCATCGACCTCGCGTGTTCGTTGCCCGCCAACTGGCCGAAGATGGAGCTTGGGGTGCGTACCTCCCGGACCTACCCGGCGTGGTGGCGCTCGGTGCGACGCGCCCAGAGGTCGAGGAGCGCACCGAGGAAGCCCTCGCCGCGTATGCGGATGATCTTCGCGGGAGAGGCGGGTCTTTGCCGGCTCCGCATCACGCGGCCGGGACTGTCGCTGCCTGATCGGGTCGTCTGCTGCACAGGGCGTCTACGCCAAAGACAGGCACGCAGCGCGTACTACAACGGGGTTGCCGACCACCGCGGTAGTCGGCGGCGGTCAGTCTGGTAGTAGCGTCAGGTGTGAGCAGTGTCGTGGTCGTACGACTGAGTAGTGTCGTCGGTCGAGTGTTGCAACTTGCGTCTCGTCGAGGCGTTCGCAGATGGCTATGACCGAGGCGTCCACGAATCCGAGGTCGAGGTCGTGGTATTCGCTCTCGAGTTCCGCGGCGCGCTCGATGTCGGTCTCGGTAGGGTTGATCACGCGGTACGCGCCTCGCAGGATGTCGCCGACGAAGCTGCTCCACGCGTCTGGCCCGGCGAGCTTGATGAGCCAGTAGTCGACCTCAACGAGTACAGGGCTGGGGATGATGAGATCGGCGGCGCCGTCGATCAGCGCGGCGCAGCTCTCGTGGTCTTGGTCGGACTTGTTGAGAGCAGCCACGATTGGGCCGGTATCGAGAACCAGGCTCACGCGGTACGGAACGGGCGAGCTGCCGGGTTCTCTCGTGCCGGTGCGTCAGCGATGCTCTGCTCGCAGCTGAAGGTGCCAAGACGGGGGCGGCGATCCTGCCTTAGCTCGTCAGCGCGTCGCGCTACCACCTCGCCGAGCATGCGCCCGAGCGAGAGCCCCCGGCTGCGGGCCTCATGTTGCAAGAGCGCGAGATCCTCGTCTCGGGCAACGATAGTCGTTCTGCGCTCGGCCATCCATCCATAATAATCCGATGCTGCATCAGATTCAAGTTCGTATTGTGTGATTGCCAGCGGACTGCGGGCGCACATCGCGTCTACGCCACTCGTCATCGAGCTTTGAGCGGGTTCAGTCCGCGATTTCGAGCATCCTCGCCGGTACGTCGTGACCCACTCACTGCCCGACTCGCACTACTCCCCAGCGCGCGGATATCGCTTGACAACGCCGAGTAGTGCCTGGCCAGCCACAAAAGTAGCCGGACGCGAGCAGCGCATCGCTGTTCCGGATCGGTATGCGATGCTGATCCAATTTGCTGCGGGATGTAGCGTTCTTTGCTGCATGCTGCAGACCGACGTCGCGATGAGTCACTGGGGCTTGCCGAACGCTGTTAGCTCGCATTGTGCGGAGCGGTCTCGCGCAGATCGAGCGGCTCCGCCGCTAGCTTTCCTTGGCTTTCGCAACCGAGAAGAGACCGCTGGCGGCTGGCAAAGTCACTACACCGACAAGCGCCTGGCCGCCGAACCCGGCGGCGAATGCTTCGACGTACGCCTCAAGGCCACCGAACGTGCCCCCTTTGTAGAAGGTCAGCAGATATGCGACGCTCGAGACGGAGAGCGTTACGAGGAAGACCGTCATGTCGGTTAGTGCGATGCCCCGACGGATGACGCGAAAGCTTCGCCGACGATGTGCAACCCTCCGAATTATCCGACGGAATCTTCCCTTGAACACAGAAAGTCTTTCGCTCGCAAGCGGGCGCCGCGAGAAGGCGAATGCGCGTTGGTGCAGATGTGGAGAGCTGACAGCCGCGGACACTGGCGTGGCTGTTTCAAGGACGCTCGCCGCATGGTCCAAATCTCCCCTCAGGTCCATCCTTTCGGCAGGGCTACGCATCAGCGGCTTCTTCGCCGTCGCGTAGATTGCCTCCGGGTTGCACTCCTCGTGCCCCGGATGGAGTGTGGCGTCCCAGATCGCGTGCGCCCGGCCGTATGCCTCGACTACTTCACTCTGACCATAAAGCGCAGCGACAACTTCTGCGGCGCCATCCGCGCCGTTGGGCTGAGGAACGCCGCGAGCTGTCAGGTCGGTGGTGTCTCGATAGATTGCGAGCGACTCATCGCTTGCGCTCGGAGCCGGGAATGCTCGCTTGAGCCTAGCGTCGAGCCGTTTGAGGGCATCATCCACTTCGCTCCACATCGCGATATCCGCTCCCAGCTTCTCGACAGAGATCCCGACCTTTTCAATGTCCTCAGCGCTGCGCGCGCGAGAAAGCTGGCACCACAACCTGGCGAACCCGATCAGGCCCTCGCGCCTGCAATCACGCCGTCTGGGAATCTCCGGCGGTCCCGAGTCACGGTCCCCGAACCAGTGATACAGCGGGTAGGGGCCAGCTGAGCGCGAACCCCGGCGCCGATTGTAGTCTTCCAGCGCTTCCACGAGCAGCGCTGACATGACACGCCGGTCGCGATAACTACCCATCAGCCACCGTGTCATATATCCGAGTATTGCTCCCACGACAAGCACCAGCAGCGGCCATAGCCACCATTCCTGAACGTCGACGGATACCAGCAGAGTGCCGTCGTGCTTGGCCGCTTCGTCAAGCACGAACGAGGTCTTGTAACTGCCGTAATGGCTGACATTGACGGTTACTTCGTCCAACACAAGCCCTGCGCCGGACGGCGGGGCAGGCGTGTGTTGGCCTCGTGTAGCACTGTCGAGCTTCACTTCGGCGGTACCACCGGTGCTGCTTGCGGCGAGCCTTGTACGTTCGGGCACGCTGATGTGTGCAGCCGAACTCACCCATACGATCTCCCCGTCGTTACTTCTACATATCGCGCTCAGGAGCGCGATACAGCGGCTGGTTACATGCAGCGTCACTTCTTCAGGCTCGACCTTGGTGGGGGTGACGGCCGGGACGGCAGACGCGACGGGCACCGCCACTTCACGTAGTCGCGGCAGGCCACGAAGCCCCACGACTAGCGTGCCGCTGAAGCTGGAGTGTGCTCCGAGCGCGAACTTGATGCTCAGTTGCCCAATTTCCCCAGCCTCTAGCGCGTGCGGCCGTGCCTTGACCGCTACGCCGTGTCTCGCCGGAAGATAACGAACGGTCGGCGTCGTCTTATGGTCAGTGCCGTTGCGAACGAGCAAGGTGAGTGTCGCCGCGTGAGCCTTTTCGCCGCCCGCCACTTGAACAATCCGGGGACTCCGACCTCCGAGCACTATCACCCCTGCCCGAGTCGCACCGGCGACTGCGGGCACGAGCATGACGACCGCCATCGCGATCGCAACACACCATCGCCACGACCTGTCTAGCCGACCCCTAAGCACAGCACACAACTTAGGCGATTAAGCCCAAATAATGCAATCTGCCGCGAACGGTGCGGAGCTGTCTAGCGCGACGACGCGGCTCTTAGCTGGGTCTGCATGTTTGCCTCTACGGGCTGGGTGGAACTGGTAAGATGTTATCTTACTCGCATGCGTACCACCATCTCGACAAAGGGCCAGATCGTTCTCCCAGCGGAGCTTCGTGTTGCGGACGACATCAAAGCGGGGGAGGAGTTCGAGGTCGATCGAGTTGGTCCTGATGAGTACCGGCTCACTCGGCTGACGCCACCAGCGAACCGTGGCTTGGTCGAGTGGCTGCGGTCATGCCCGGAGGACGGTTGGTTCGTAGAGATTGAGTCGGAGTCGACCGACTCGCTCTAGCGGATCGGATGGCGCGCTTTCTAGTTGACGCGAACGTCCTCTCGGAGGCGACCAAGCCTGCGCCGGACGGGCGTGTTGTCGAGTGGCTTGAGCACAACGAGCCCGAGGTCGCAGTCGATCCGATCATCCTGGGTGAGATCCGTTTCGGCATCCTGCTGCTCCCGCGCGGCCGGCGCCGAAGCCGGCTGGAGCGCTGGTTCGAGAACGGCGTGCAGCGGTTGCAGTGCATCCCGTGGGAGGCTGCGACGGGTCTGCGTTGGGCCGAGCTGCTCGCGACGCTCCACGCTGAAGGGCGGGCGATGCCTGTCAAGGACAGCCTGATTGCCGCGACCGCGCTGGCGCACGATCTGGCGGTGGTGACCCTTAACCGACGCGACTTCGATGCGGCAGGTGTGGTTATCGTCGATCCGGCGGCAAAGGCTGGCCGCTGATCGGGGTTGAGATGCGGCCCAGCAGATCCCCGTGCATTCGGCATCCCAATCATGGTTGGCGTTGCTGTCGAGCTTGCCCGCCAGCGCCGCGCCGGTACGTACGCAACCTGACGGGCCGATATATGTCGATCAGGCCAGCGGGTGCAGGCAGCGAAGGCCGGGATAGCGCGCAAAACCACCGTCGGTCGTGACCCACTCACTGCCCGACTCGATCGCCAGTGCAGCAAGGTACGCATCGGGAACGAGGTTGCCGGTGGCGCCGGTGGCGCGGCAGAGGTCAGCGAAGATGTCCCAGTGGCGCGCACCGGGCCTCACCTCGACGCAGTTGGGGCGCGCGCGTAGTGACTCTAGGAACTTCACCGCCGTGGCGATCGGGGTTGGCTGGGCGAACACCCGCGAATGGGTCACGATCCTCAGCATCCCGCCCAGGACCAACGTGGAGAGCCCAAACGGAGCACTTGCGTTGACGGCGCTCTCCAACCATGCGCCTATCTGCTCATGCTCCGGCGTGTCCTTGCGATGCGCGTACACGAGCACGTTCACGTCTGGCAGGATCAGCGCAGGCCATCCATCAGGTCGCGCAGCGCCGCAGAGTCATCGAGATCTACCCCAGGCAGTGTGCCGCCAGCGCCGAACGGCTGGATCGAGAAGCGCTCACCCAACTCGGCCGCGCGCAACGCGAGCGTCTGCCTAAGCGCGTCTTCGATCAGAGATGTCAGCGTCGTGTGCTCAGCCGCCGCCCTCTGCTTAGCCGCCGCCAGGAGATTGTCATCGAGTCGCACGGTCGTCCTCACAAACGTGAGCATACACGCTAGACATATTTATGTCTAGGCGATACATACCCACCCATGCCGCGCCGAAGGCTCCCTCGAATGCGCAGCTCGAGAGAAGACCGCCAGCGCTCGCGCCGGTTCGCCCACCCGGCATCCAACTTATATGCGGTTATAGCGAATACCTTATAACTTGGTATAAGTTGGTATACCTTGGACCCGATCCGTAATCCCTATACGCCGAACGCTGGTTCGCGTCCTGCCGAGCTTGCGGGTCGCGGCGCGGAGCTCGAGCAGTTCCGGGTGCTCGTCGGTCGTCTGAAGCGTGGTGCCACTGAGCAGAGCATGATAATCCGTGGCTTGCGAGGAGTAGGCAAGACCGTGCTGCTCAACGCCTTTGAGGATCGTGCTGAGTCTGAGGGCTTCTTGAGCTATTACCACGAGCTCACGCCCGACAGCAGCTTGGTCGGGGAGATCGCCCGGGATGTTGAGCGGGCTCTGGCACAGCTGAAGTTGAGTGCTCGTGCGATGAAGACTGTGCGGGACGTCCTCGAGCATCTCGCAGCGATCAAGGTGACCGGGCCCGAAGGGCTTGGCTTGGCCGTCGATATTCGCAAGGTTGATGAGGGCACGATCTCCCGTGATCTCTCGGAGCTTTTCTTGGCTCTCGGTGCGGCCGCCGCCGGCAAGAAGGCGGGGGTCGTCTTCTTGCTCGACGAGGTCCAGTTCGTCAGTGAGCTGGAATACCGGTCCCTGATCAGCGCGCTGCACCGGGCAACCCAGAAGAACATGCCGATCACGGTGGCGGCGGCAGGCTTGCCTCAGATCCCACGGTTGACCGGAGAGGCGCGCTCGTACGCCGAGCGCCTGTTCACATTCCCAATCATCGCTAGTCTCTCCGATCAGGACGCGCGAGCGGCGTTTGTCGAACCGGCGCGCCATCAGCAGGTCGACTACGAGGAGGCTGCGTTGGCGCTTGCTCTGCCGTGGACCGGAGGCTATCCCTTCTACATCCAGCAGCTCGGCAAGCACGCCTGGAATCTGGCCGAGTCCTCGCCAATCACAAAGAGAGATGTAGCGGCGGCGATGCCCATCGCACAAGCGGCGCTGGACACCAGCATCTATGAGGTGCGTATCCAGCGAGTCACCGATCGGGAGCGTCGCTACATGCGAGCGATGGCGGAGCTCGGCGAAGGCCCGTACCGCTCAGGAGATGTTGCGGCCAAGCTTGGAGTGATGACCTCCGAGGTGTCGGCTATCCGTCAGCGCCTGCTCGAAAAGGGATTGGCGTATGCGACCGAGGCCTATGGCTACATTGACTTCACCATCCCACGCTTCGATGAGTTCATGCGCCGATATATGTCCTACTCGGAACCCAAGCATGCCCAAACCAGATGAGCGTCGTTCTTACGACCGTACGAGCGGCGCCGCGAGCTCGCCCGCCAGCGCCATACGTCGTGACGCCGCCACGCGCTGGAAGAAAGCCTCCAGCGCGTCGATCCGCCGCTCCCACGCATACTCCCGCGCGGTCTCGATGCCGGCACGACCTAGCCGCGCACGCAGCTCGGGGTCGGCTAGCAGCCGCGCGATCGCCGCACTGACCGCACCGGCGTTCGCCTCGGGCATCAGGCAGTTGACCCCGTCGACGCAGAAGTCACGGTTGCCGTGCGCATCGGTACACACCACTGCCCCACCGGTTGCCATCGCCTCAAGCGGCGGCAGCGCGAAGCCCTCGTGCACGGAGGTCTGCACGAACACGGCTGCCTGACAGAACAACTCGTTGACCTGCTCGTCGTCGGGGGATACCACGTAGCGCATCCCCTGCCCCTCAGCGAGCTCCGGCTCCACCCCAAACAGGCACAGCTCAGGTCTGGGCGCCGGCAGCGCACGCCACGCGGCCAGCGTCAGTGGCAGGTTCTTCAGCGGGTTGGCGCGGCCGAGCGCCAGCACCATGTCCTCGCGGCGGGTGATCTCCGGGCGCGGGCGGAACGTCTCAAGATCGATCCCGGGAGGAATCAGCTCCGCGTCCAGGCCCATCTCGCGCAAACGCTCGCGATTCCACTCGGAGATCGTCATGTAGCGGAACTCCGGCCGGTAGGAGTCGAGCACGGCGTGGCGCGCTTGCTCGTGGTCAGGGTAATAAGAGGTCTCGATGTCCTGGACGAAGTAAACGGGCAGACCGCGCACAATGCTCGCCCGCCACACCGGCGCAGCAGTCATCCACCACGTGGCGACCTTGATTGCGTCGAGCTCGGCCAGCGAGCGGGCGAGCTCGTCGTAATCGGCACATGTGTGCACGGGCACGCGCAGCGGGAACCAGTCAGGGGGATCGTCAAGCGTGTACAGCGACACCTCATGGCCGCGCGCGGCGAGACGATTGAGGTGCTCGAAGATGTCGCGGTGCCCGCCGCCGACGCCCGTCCCTTCAGTCGCATAGGCGATCCGCAGGCGCCCGTCACGAGCACGCGCCGGATCGGTGGCGCCCGCCGAGCGCTCGTCGAATAGCTGCCCCCAGCGCTCCCAGAACAGTCGCTGGGAGTCGCGCTCGCGCTCACCTACCTCTGTCCCGCGCGTCGCCGACTCGTGGTGCACGAGCCGTGCGGCCGGGAAGTAGAGCACGCCAAAGCCCGCTTGCCACGCTCGCAGGCACCAGTCGACATCCTCGTAGGCCATCCCGTAGCGCTCGTCCAGCAGCCCGACACGCTCGATCACCGCCCGGCGCACGTACATGCACGCCCCGGTGACCGCGAGCGCCGGGCTCGCCCGCCCCGCCGGGCCCCAGTCTGAGGGTTTGAAGCGGTAGCGGTGATCGAACCACTCGGGCTGGTCGCGATTTCGCAGGGTTCCGCCGAACTGGATGCGCCCGTCCGGGTACTGCAGCTGCGCACCGACGATGCCCGCGTATTCGTGGCGGTGAGTGGCGTACTGCAGGCACTCCAGCCAGCTCGGCAGCGCCTCGACGTCGGAGTTCAGCACGACCACGTCGCGCTCGCCGTTGGTCGCCCGCAGGCCACGATTTACGTTGGCGGCAAATCCGGCGTTGCGCTCACCCTCGATCACGACGTCGATCCCCTCGAGCTCGCGCAACTGAGCGAGGTACTCGCCACCACTGCAGTCGTCGGCAACGATCACCCGCGCCATCCCCGGACGAGTCGTCTTGCGGATCGAGCGCACGAGCGTGCGCAGGTGCTGTGCATCGCGGTAGCTGGGGATCACGATGTCCACCGGCCTGCCGTGCTGGGCATACCACTTGACGGCGTAACGCAATTCCTGGTCGCGTGCGTGCGTGCGCAGGCGCAGACGGCGCGCCAGCGGCGTGAAGCGTAGCGGCAGTGTGATCGCCCGGAACAGCAGTGTGCGCAGACCGAAGTGCTGGTAGGTCAGATAGATGCGCCGCCGCACGTTCGCGAACGCACCGAGCGGACGCCCCTCGATTGGGCTATCGCTCATCGATCCGCGTATGGTCGTGGGTGGGCATCGGCTCGTTGTCCAGATTCAGCGGCGTGAAGCTCGCACGGCGCTCAAGCGACAACGTGCGCCTCGCTACCGCGGGCAGCCTGTCTGCGCGCGATCCCAACAGCGCGCCCGCACGGCAGACGACATGATGCCGTGCCACCGCCACCACCGTCGCGCGGCGGCACGACGGTGAGGCGTGCTGCGCGATCAACGCCCGGCGCGTCTGCCCCAGCTCCCCGCGCAGCTGCCCAAGAAGGTGGATGGGCGAGGCCGGCTCGCGCCAGCCGTAGACCTCGCGTAGCCCGCGCGACTCGTCAAAGCACCGGCGCAACTGCTGGCCGGTTGTGTAGGCGTGTGAGTGGACTACGGCCGCCTGCGGCACGAACGCCTTCGCGTGGCCGGCGCGGAGCATGTCGATCGCAAGTACCCGGTCCTCGGCATAGGGCACCTCGCGAAACGGTGTGCGCTCCCACGCCGAGCGCGAGACGGCGGCGTTGGCATCGGTGAAGAAGCCGCGCCGGCCGACCAGCTCGATTGCCGCCGTGGAACGTTCGTGCGCGAGCAGGCGCTCCAGCCGCGGGGAGCCGTCTGGCGACAAAGACGTGAACCAGCGATCGAGCTCCAGGCGCACCGGTGCCGGCGCACCGGGGCGTGGCCGGTAGGGCCCGTACACGAGCGCAACATCCGTCGCCAGCTCGAACCCCCCCAGCAGGCGCTCCAGCCAGTGCTCATCCGCCGGCTCGGAGTCCTGCGTCAACAGCGCCACGTGGGTTCCAGCCGCAGCTTCCATCAAGCGGTTGCGCACGCCGCCGTGGGAGAATTCCCCGGACGCGATCTCGATCACTCGCGCCCCGTGCCCACGCGCGAGCTCGCATGAGCCATCGGTCGAGCCCGAGTCACACACCACCAGCTCGTGCTCGACACTCTGTCTCCCGAGCGCCCGCAGAACGGCGGCGAACAGCTCGCCTCCGTTGCGCACAGGTATCGCGACCGTGACGGTCATGGACGGACCAGCTCCACCCAGTCGGCCTGCTTGCCACAGAGCGACCTCCAGTCGGAGAGCGCAACCGTCCGCAGGCTCTCCGGCGCCTGCATTTGCAGGCCCACCGCGCCCACCATGCCGCCGTCGCCTCCAGGCCATTCTCCGGGCCCCAAGTGACGGTGACCGCCTACGGCGTAGACGCGGACGCGGTGAGCTCCCGAGCGCAGGCTCAACGTGGCCGCCTGCAGCCATTGGCCCGGGGTGTTGGACCCGGC
The DNA here is from genome assembly GCA_036513795.1 of Solirubrobacteraceae bacterium. Lineage (GTDB taxonomy): Bacteria > Actinomycetota > Thermoleophilia > Solirubrobacterales > Solirubrobacteraceae > Palsa-744. The sequence continues at coordinate 13,139 of DATBYJ010000205.1, forward strand.
CACCCAGCCGATGGTCCGCCCGTCGACCTGCACGTAGGTCTTGCGCGGGAAGTCGCCCTGCACCCAGACCACATAGCGGCCGCTCGAGTCGAGCGTTAGCAAGCCCTGAGCGGAGCCGGCGGTGATCGTCTCAACCGCGCCGGCCTGAGCCGGATCGGCAGGCCAGGAGGACGAGCGTTGCGTATCGGAGGCCGGGTTGAAGACCGCCAGCTCGGGTGTAGACGCGACTATCAGCTCGCTGCCGGCGGGAGCACCGGCGACGATCGGCGCCAGCGCTGGACAGGTGACGACCGCGGCGGGTGAGTACGGCTGCTGCTCAGGCAAGTGATCTAGAACCTGCGGCGCGGAGCTTCTGCGCCAGCCAAGGTAGTACTTGTTCTCGTACACCAGCCGGTAGTTAGCGGGTGGCCGGCTGGCGCTAGGTGAGCGCCGCGTGACGATGATCGGGTAGCCCTCGACAAACGACAGCAGCTCTTCGTCGAGGTCGAAGTAGTGGTCGACGAAATACGTCGGCGAGCGCAACTGCACCTGCTGGGGGGTGATCGGCTCGAAGGGCGAGGAGATCCTGGCTGCACGCGCAAAGAACTTGGCGTACTCCTCAGGCTCATTCCACAGCACCGGACCGTGCCCCGCAAAGCGCTCGCCAACCTGGCTGATCGCTTCGATACGGGCCGTTGGGGCAATCCGATCATGCAGGTAGGTAAGTCCATCCGAGGCGAAAATCGCAAGCGCGAGCGCACCGGCGAGCGACAGCGCGGGCAAGGAGACGCGCCCGCGCAGGCCCAGTAGAAACGCGAGCGCCACGAACACCACCGCGGGCCCGGCGATCGCCAGCAGCTTGCCCTGCGCGTACGGGCTGACGCGCGGAAACACGATCAGCATCACAAGCCCCGTCACGCCCGCCACGATCACCGTGCCCGCGTCCCTGCGTCGCAGGGCCCACAGCACACCTACCACCACCAACACGAGGATCACCGCGCTTGCAACCGCCGTCAGCGTCCCTCTGACGCCCAGGACCGGGGTCCTGTATTCGCCCGACAGCCACACGCCGCTGAGCTGGCTGACGGGCAGTTTGCGCAGTAGCTGCCCGAACTGGACTGCACCGAGGCCACTGGCTCCCTGCCCGGCTTTGGCGACTTCGAAGAAGGTCTTGAAGGTCGTAAGCGCCGGGATCGCCAGCGCCGCCGCCAGCATGCCACCCGCGGCCGCCGGCAGGATCCAGCGAGGGCGCGGCCAGCTCCGCCGGACAAGCATCACCCCAAGCCCTCCGAACAGCACGAGTGCGCCCATGTACGGGAGCGCCACCGCGTTGTACGTCGCCATGGCGCCCGCCACTGCGACCGCCACGAGCGCCACCCCTACATACGGCCGTCCGATCTCGATCGCCGCGCAAGCGAGCGCAACCGCAGCACAGATGGTCGCCAGCAACCCGATCTCCTTGATGCCCCCTTGTAGCGCGTACTGGTAGGTGAGGTTGGCGCAGATCGCCACGAGCCCAACCAGCGCCGTGCGCCAGCCGCCGAGCCGGCGCTCACCGATGCTCGCCAGCGCCATCGCACCAAGCGCGGCCAAACTCGAGATGTAAGGCTGGTAGAGAATCGCCACCGGCGTGTCGATCACGCCACTGAACGTTCCCAACAGCGCCTGTGTGGCTAGCGGATAGCCATTGCCAAGGTACTGGACGAGGAACTGCCGTTCGCTTGATTCAGGGAGATGACCGAGCACCGTGCCAAAACCCTTGATGTGGTTCGCCAGCAGCATCTCGAAAGCAGAGTCGTTGACGAAGTCATAGCCCGCCCACGTCCAGTGGCCGTAGGCGATCACCGGCAGCGTGAAGATCACGTACGCAGCCAGACCCGCCGCCGCCGCCCAACCGAGGTTCAGGCGTGCGCGCAAGCCCTCCTGGGCGAACACCAGACCGGCAACGGTGGCGAGCGCCAACAACGCGATCGCCAGTGCGTCCCCAGTGCCGAGCGCGTAGCCAGGCATGATCAACACAAACGCCAGACACAGACCCAACGGCGCCAGCAATGCGTTCGGCAGCCGCACGCGCAACACCCTCTCGAGCGCCAGCCCACAGCCGAAGCACACCACCCATACGAGGATCGGCGTGCCAACCACCGCCACCAGATAGTTGCCCACAGCTAGACCGCTACGTCGCGGCGATCAGGAATTACGCCGCAGCCCGAGGATCGACAGCAAGAAGGATGAAAAGAAGATCTGAATCCCGACGATCAGCACCGACGCGGCAATCACGGCGAGGCGTTCATAAGACAGCGACCCGAACCCGTGGCCGATCCAGCTCACGAGGATCACAGCGCCAAGCACCACGCCTACGAGCATGATCGCACCGCCGAGCAGCAGCCCGTGCTCGAGCCGGAAGCGTGTCCGCATGCGGTCGAACCAGGGGTCCTTCTCGCCCATGAAGTACGTGCCGTAGGCGTGCGCGCACAGCCCCAGCGCAAGCACCTGGGTCCCAACGATCATCAGCAGCGCCGCACCGATGATCGCGTGCACACCCCAAGCCCTGCCGAAGAGGTTCACGCCCGTCTCCACGATCAAGATGATCAGCGCGCCAAGGCCCGCGAGCACCGAGCCAGGGACGATGAACAGATGATTGGGGCTGTGCACGAGCAGGAAGCGCAGATGCCGCCAGCCGTCGCGGAAGCTGGACAGCTTGCTCTCGCCGCCACGCGGGTGGTATTCGATCGGGAACTCGGCGATCCTGAGGTTCTCCTTGGATGCCCGGATGACCATCTCGGAGGCGAACTCCATGCCGGTCGTGCGCAGGTCCAGGCGAGGGAGCACGTCGCGCCGCAGCGCGCGCATGCCGCAGTGAGCGTCGTTGATGCCGGTGCGGAAGAACAGATTCAACAGCCCTGTCAGGATCGGGTTGCCGATGTACTGGTGCAGCCACGGCATTGCACCCGGCTGGATGTTGTCCATACGGTCGCCCATCACGAGCTCCGCGCCCGCCTCCAGCTCTGCGACAAAGCGCGGGATCTCCTTGAAGTCGTACGTAAGGTCGGCGTCCGCCATCACGATGTAGCGGCCTCGTGACGCAGCGAAGCCGGCCATATAAGCGCTTCCGTAGCCGCGTCGGCGTTCGACGACGACCCGTGCGCCTGCGCGCTCGGCCAGCTGTGCGGAGTCGTCCTCTGAGTTGTTGTCGGCGACCACGACCTCGCCGTGCACCCCCATCCGCACGATCGCCTCGAGCGCAGCGCTCACGCAAGACTCGATGTTCTCAGCCTCGTTTAGACACGGAATCACCACTGAGACGAGCGGCTGCTCGGCGTCTTGGGCGTGGGACTCCCCGGGGGGGACGCTTGTGGGAACCAGTGTGCTCATCGATGGGCGCTTGTGCTCGTCGGCGGCTCGTCGCGAGCCTGTATTCGCAGATCCGGACGACCTACGCTGCGTTATAACGCCTGGCAGGACGGAAAGTGGCGCATAAACATGGCCGCACCGGTGAGATGAGATGCTAGCGGTATGCGCATATGTCTCGTATATGACTGCCTATATCCCCACACCGTCGGTGGTGCTGAGCGCTGGTATCGCGATCTCGCAGAGCGGCTTGCCGACGCGGGACACGAGGTCACCTACCTCACACTGCGTCAGTGGGATCGCGGCGAGCACGCTCAGATCGACCCGCGCGTGCAAGTCGTTAGCGCCGGCCCACGGATGGCGCTCTACACCGAGAGCGGGCGCCGGCGCATCCTGCCGCCGCTGGTGTTTGGAGTGGGGGTGTTTGCCCACCTGCTTCGCCACGGCCGCCGCTACGACGTCGTGCACACGTGCGCGTTTCCGTATTTCTCGTTGCTCGCTGCCGCGTCGTTGCGGGCGTTCAAGCGCTTTAGGCTCGTCGTTGACTGGTTCGAGGTCTGGAGTCGCTCGTACTGGCGTGACTACCTCGGCGGCGCCGGTGGACGCATCGGCGAACTCGTCCAGCGGGCTTGCGCACTGGTTCCTCAGCAGGCGTTTTGCTTCTCTGAACTGCATGCGCGACGTCTGCATGAGGAGCATCTGAACGGTCCTGTGACCGTCCTGCGCGGGCTCTACGCTGGCAGTCCTGAACCAGCCACGCCGCGCCCGGCAGACCCGATGGTGCTATTCGCGGCGCGCCTGATTCCCGAGAAGCAGGTGACGCTTGCGCTCAGCGCGATGGCGCTGGCAGTCCAGCGCATCGGCGGGCTGCGGGGCGAGTTCCTCGGCGAAGGCCCAGAGCGCGCGGCACTCGACAACGCAATCGTCGAGCAGGGGCTTCAGGGCATCGTCACCGCCCGCGGCTTCACCGATACAGAGACACTCGAAGCAGAGATGCGACGCGCTACGTGCATGCTCGTGACATCACGCCGCGAGGGCTACGGCTTGGTCGTGGTGGAGGCAGCCGCCAGGGGCACCCCGAGCGTGGTCGTCGCCGGCGAGGACAACGCCGCAACCGAGCTGATCGAGGAGGGCGTCAACGGCACCGTCGCCCCAAGGAGCGATCCAGAGGCGATTGCGGACGCGATCGTGCGCACGTATGAGGCAGGTGTCCCGATGCGCGAGAGCACCGCGCGCTGGTTTGCACAAAACTCCGATCGGCTGTCGCTGGAGTCCTCGCTGCGCGCAGTGCTCGAGGTCTACGAAACCGGTAGCTCCGACGGCAGCGGCCCCGCGCTGGATGGAGCTACTGGCTCGGGGCGCCCGAGCGCGCGGGCATAGCTGTCGAGCGTCAGTCGGGCAGTGCGCTGCCACGTGAACTCGCGCGAGCGGGCCAAACCGCGCTCACGCAGGCGCTCCACCAGCTTTCCATCACTTAGCAGGCGCACGAGCGCTGCTGCCATGGCTGCCTCATCACGTGGGTCGAACAGGAGCGCCGCGTCGCCAGCTACCTCCGGGAGTGAGGAAGCGTTCGAGCACGCCACTGGGACGCCGCGCGCCATTGCCTCGAGTACGGGGAGTCCGAAACCCTCGTAAAGCGACGGGAAGACCGAGGCGCTCGCGATCGACCACAGGCCCTCGAGCTCTCCCGCCGAGACCCATGGGGGGAAACGCACGTCGGCATCGAGATCGAGCGCCCTGACGCGGGCGCGTAGCTCGAGCTCGTAGTCAGTGGGATAGCCAGGGAGGACGAGCACTGGACGCTCCGGTGGCGCGATCCGCGCAAGCGCCCCGATCAACGCCAGCAGGTTCTTGTGAGCGCGCTTAGCGGACAGGCTCAGCACCACCTGCCGCGTGCCGAGCTCGAAGCGCGCTCGCACGTCGTGCTCGCTTAGAGGGTCTGCATGCTGATGCGCACCTAACCCGAGCGGCACGACGTCGACACGCTCACGTGCCATACCGAGCAACGCCATCAAGTCGTCGCGCGTGCTTTGCGAGTCGGCGATCACCCGGTCGGACCGACGAACCGCCCACGGCACGAGCACACGCATGCCCTTGTCGCGCACGCCGGCGTGCGCATCTGGGAACCGGGCGTAGATCAGATCGTGCACGGTCACGACCTTGCGAAAGCGGCCCCATAGCGGCGCGGTGCTGGCCATGCTGTGCATCAGCTCCACCCCCGCGCGAGCCGCCAGCGGTGGCAGCAGCGTCTGCTCGCCAAGCACCCACTGCTTGCGGTCGCTTGCGTTCACGGGCACTGTCACTGCAGGCAGCAGCTCTCGCCACGGCCCATCAGCGGCGGCTGCCTCGCGGTTGACGAACGCGGTGAAGCGTGTGCCGGGTGCGGCTTGGGCGAGCAGCGCCGGGATCAGTTCCCGGGCCGCTATCTCCATGCCGCCGGTCTCACCCGGCACGAGAAAGATCAGATTGAGGCCGACGTGAGTGGGCTTCGCGGGGTCCACGAGTGTGCAAGCTTATCCACGCGGCCAGCCACTCAAACACCGCGCACTGCCGATAGCATGAGCCACCCTGGCGCTCACAATCGACATCGTGATCCCAACCTCGGGGCGCTATGACCTCACGAGAAACTGTCTGTCGCATCTTGCGCAACAGACCCGTCTTCATACGGTGATCGTGTCTGACAACGGCGGCGACGAGCAGACCGCCGAAGGGATTGCTCGCGAGTGGCCGGCGGTCACGCTGATCCGATCGTCAGAGCGGCTCAGCTTCGCCACGGCGTGTAACCGCGGAGCACGCGCGGGGGAAGGCGAGGTGATTGTGCTGCTCAACAACGACGTGTACTGCCGCCCGGACTGGCTCGAGCGTCTCGTCGCGCCGTTGCAGTCCGATCCCCGGACGGGCTCTGTCGCATGCCTGCTCGTGCAGCCTGGCGAGCAGCTAATCGACAGCATGGGGTTGTGCGCCGACCGCACGCTCGCTGGCTTTCCGCGACTGGCGGGAAAGTCCGTCACGAGTGCCGGCGAGGCGCTACCCAGACTTGCCGGGCCGGCCGGAGCCGCGGCTGCTTACCGGCGCACCGCGTGGGAAGAGGTGCGCGGGCTCGACGAGGCGATCTTCGCCTACTCCGAGGATCTCGACTTGGCGCTGCGACTGCGCGAGGCCGGCTGGGGAGCAGCCATGGCACCCGACGCCGTGGCGATGCACCTGGGCTCGGCCACACACGGGCACCGTACGGCCTGGCAGCGACGCCACGCGGGTTTCGCTCGGGGCTATCTGCTTCACCGTTACGGCATCCTGCGAAGCCGTAGCGCAGCGCATGCGCTCGCCACCGAGGGGGCCGTCGCGCTCGGTGACGCGGTGTTCTCGCGCGACCTTGCGGCCGTCTCTGGACGTCTCGCCGGCTGGCGCGCGGCGCGCGGCCTGGCACGCCGCAACGCACCTAGCGACGCGCTCGATCCAGACATCGGGATACGTGACTCGTTCGCGCTGCGCTCGGGTATCTACGCGCGCAGATGAGCGGGGCACGCGCCCCTGCGGCGTGTAGCCTTCCCGCGGGTCGGCTTCCCACGGTCGACCGCGCCACCGTGGCATAGTGCCGCAGCCGAAGGGTTTCCTATGGAGGATCATGTGACTAATCGCAAACCTGCACCACGCACCAGCCTGATCACGCGCACCACGTGCCGCATCTGCGACTGCCCGCACCTCGCACCCGTCCTTTCACTGGGCGACCAGCGCATCGCGGGTGCGTTCGCGGATCCCGGCGGCGATCAGCCTGTCGAGCGCGCGATCCCGATGGAGCTCGTGCGCTGCGACATGACGCAAGACCAGGAGGCATGTGGCCTAATCCAGACCAAGCACACGGTGCCCGGCTCGATCCTCTATAGCTCGTATTGGTACCGAAGCGGGGTCAACCGCACGATGACGGAGAACCTCCACGGCATCGCTCGCGGCGTCGAAGCGATCGTGGCGCTGGAGTCGGGTGATTTGATCGTCGACATCGGCTGCAACGACGGCACCCTGCTTGATGGCTACCAGACCGAGGGCCTCCGTTACCTGGGCTTCGACCCCTCAGATGTGGCGCGCTATGCAATCGAGAAGGGCTACGACGTCGTCAACGACTTCTACTCGGCCGACGCACTGCAGCGGCGCCGGCCCGACCAGAAGGCCAAGGCGATCACGAGCATCGCGATGTTCTATGACCTCGAGCGTCCACGCACGTTCGTCGCCGACATCGCCGAGGTGCTCGCGGAGCGCGGCGTGTGGGTCATCGAGCTGCACTATCTGCCGATGATGCTCGAAGCCAACGCGTTCGACGCGATCGTCCATGAGCATCTCGAGTACTACTCGCTCGCAGTGATCGAGCGCCTGATCGGCGAAGAGGGACTAGAGGTGATATCCGCCGAGCTCAACGACATGAACGGCGGGTCCATCCGGCTGTTCATCGGCCATGCGGGGCAGCACACACGCACCCCGGAGCAGCTCGAGGCATTGACAGCACTGAGAGTAAGGGAGTTCGAGCTGGCGCTCGACGCGCCGGACCCTTACGAGGAGTTCCGGCTGGGCGCAGAACGGGTTCGCGACGAGCTGGTCGCTACGTGCAAGCGGCTGCACAACGAAGGCAAGAAGATCCACGTGTACGGAGCCTCGACAAAGGGCAACACGATTCTTCAATACGCGGGAATCGACAGCAGCCTGATCGAGGCAGCCGCCGATCGCAACCCAGACAAGTGGGGATCTGAGACGATCGGCACGAAGATCCCGATCATCAGCGAGGAGGACTCACGGGCCATGAGCCCCGACTACTACCTCGCCCTGCCTTGGCACTTTCTTGACGAGTTCCTGGAGCGCGAGCAGGAGTTCCTCGGACGCGGAGGGAAGTTCATCGTGCCACTGCCCGAAGTGCGGCTCGTCGGCGCCTGATTCCGTTTGCTCTCAAGCCGATAGACGTTCGCGTTCCTGCTGGCGCAGCGTCTCTATGCGCGCGCGCATCTGCGGCAGGCGGACCGTCCGGAACTTCTCGGGCAGCCGCTCGTCGTCAAGGACAGCATCGAAAACGTCGATGCCCCTGTTGTGCGCCAGGCGGGCGGACCGATCTTCTTGTGCGAAGCGAAAGATGCGCTCGTTGAGGTTCAGGACATCCCGTACGACAGCGTCTCCGCGTTCGTCGAGCAGAAGCTGACTGAACGCTCGGGCGCAGAGGATAGAGGCCCGGAGCTGTAGCCAAGCAAGGTCGGTCTGCTTGTTCGCCAGCAGGCTGTTGTGGACACGGCTCTCCATGCAACGCTCGGGATGCATCACCCAGACCGGCGCCTGCCGACCGTCGCTGAGAATCAAATCGAGGTAGACCGCCGTGTTCCTGACATCCTCAGCGGTCATCCCGTATGGACTCTGCAGGAAGTCGAGCCGGCGCTCATGACCATCGCTGTCGAGGAAGATCGCGACGCCCGCGAGCGTGGTGCGGTCCTCCCACTTCGCCACCTGGATATCTCCACCGAGCAGCTTGCCGGCCAGCTGTACGTCCCCTATATCGCCGAGAAAGTCTATGTCGCGGCTGACGATCGGCTCAGCAGTGAGCGGGTCCGTCAGACGGCTATGAAGCTGTCCAATCCAGATGGAGACCGCTTGCCCCCCGATCAGGACAACGCGTTGCTCCCGGACGACCTCCTCCAAGCGCGCAATGATCCGTTGCGCCTCATCGAGGCTCAACGGCGGGGGCACTCCAAGCGGGTCTTGCGGCTCTGGCACGTCGAGCGGACCCCTACCGTCGCTCAGGACAGAGAGCGGGATGCGTCCAGATTGATCCGTGCGCGGCTGGGCGGAAACGCAAACGCCTCGGTTTCGCGCTTGAGCTGCGTCTTTGTTGTACGCCCAGACCGCAGTGCCTCCAAATCGGCGCGGCGAGCCCGCTCCTTTTCCGCAAAGCGCTGCTCGGGATCGAGATCTTCTGCACACATGTCCGTCATCCGTCAGAAGGGTAGCGCGTAGCACAGCGACTATAAGAACGGTTCCTGCGTCTGTCCGAGGCCTCAGCTGTCGGCAGTCCGCCTCACCCGGATAGCGTGACCGATCTCGGGCGGAAAGCGCCCGAGGGCCGTCAGGGCGATCGCATAGACACAGGTACCGACGAGCACTTCGACAACAGGATGTACGCCGGCGAGGCGGCCAACTCCGATCCCTGCACCGCCCGCAATGAGCGCAGGGGGAATGACGCCCCACGGCAGGTGTAGGTCAGGTCGCGCACGCATAATCGCGGCGATGGAGACGCCGGCGAGCGTCACCTCGGCAGCCACGGTGGCGATCGCAGCGCCGTGTGCGTGGAGCACAGGGACAAGTGACAGCGAAGCCACGAGCGTCACGATCAGCCCGAGTCCGTTTGCGACAAGCAGGGCGCGGTAGCGTCGCAGCGACAGGAGCGGAAACGAGCAGGCAACCGCCACAAAGGTGGCCATCACGGCAAGGCCCTGGATACGGAGCACCGCTGCTGCAGGCGCGGCGGCGTGCCCACCCAGGACTTCGATCGGGAAGCTAGCGCCGAGCTCCAGCGCGAGGGCCACCCAGATGCCGACGAGCACGGACAGCTCGAACATACGACGCGCGGCGTTCACGAATCGCTCCGAGTCATCGCGGGCAGCCCGGGTGACGATCGGATATGCGGCGCCGATCACCAGCACCGGCAGGGTGACGAGGACTTCGACGATCCGAAACGACGTAGCGAAGTACCCGGTCTGCAGTGCGGTTGCCTCAAGTGACATCACGACGATGGTCACCCTGTAGTAGACACTGCTGAGCGCAATCGCGATCGCGAATGGGAACGTTTCGCGGAACAGCGGCGCATAGCGAGCGACGTCAAATGACGGACGCAAGGGCATCGAGCCGCGGACAAGCCGAATCGTGAGCAGTAGTGCTGCGAGACAGGCCGGGGCGATCACCGCGAGCAACGGAACGATGCCGGCGCCGGCGAGCACGAGTGCGACGATCAGCGCCGTTGTGATCGCGTTGCGCAGCAAGTCAGCGGCCGCGACCCAGCCGAAGCGGAGCGTGCTCTGGAGCGGCACTGACACCAGCGTTTGGAGGACCTGGATCGCCAGGCCGATCCCGGCGATCGCCGTGCCGAGCACGATCGTCTGGCTGTAGCCAGCAGCAGCGGCAAAGCCAGTCGCTGCGACCACACCAGCCACGCTCAGCAGCAAGCGGATACCGAGTATCCCGCGCATCGCCGAGTCTCGCTCCCGGCCGGTGCTCGACGCGAACTCACGCAAAGCGATCATGCTGACTCCACCCTCCGTCAGCCCAACGGCGATCGTCGCTATCGACAGCGCCGTGACGTAATGACCGAAACCGGTCTGGTGCAGGTGACGGATCAGCAACGGGGCCGAGACGAGCGCCAGCACCATGCCCCCGCCGTAACCGCCGAGGCGCAGGACGCTGCCTCTAAGCGCGAGGCCGCCGGCACTTTCCGTATCGAGGACATCACCGACTGGCCCAGCCTCACCCGGCTCCACACCAGTCGGAGTCACGTGGGCCGAGGGCGACATCGCACGGATGCTGACAGGAAAACACCCGCCAGACCCGCGCTGAGGGCCCAAGCAAGCACAAGAGCCCTGCAAATCAGCTATATTCCCCGCGCATTGTGACCGGACGGGCGATCTTGTCGGGCCTTATCCGGTCCCAGGCGATTCCGGATCCAGACTATGTGCTGAACCATGTGGTCAACCGGATCCCATTCGTCGGCGTGCGGATGCGCGCGTACGCCGTCGTGGGAGTCCAGTTCGACGAAGTCGCGAGCACAAACATCTCGCTCGGCGTGGAGATGTGGAACGGCCGTGGTCTGGTAATGGGTCCACGCAGCACCATCGGCCAGCGTTGCTACATCGATGCGCGCGCCGGTATCCGGGTCGACTCCGACGTGAGCATCTCCCGTGAAGTGGCCGTGCTGACAGCGACCCACATCCCCGACGACCCGCAGTTCGCCGCCAACGTGTCCCCTGTTTGCCTGGAGCGTCACTGCTTTATCGGCATGCGGGCCTCCGTGCTTCCCGGTGTCCGGATCGGCGAGGGAGCCGTAGTTGGTGCCGGCGCCGTTGTCACCACCGACGTAGAGCCCTACACTATCGTGGGAGGCGTCCCCGCGAAGGTACTCCGCAAGCGCCAAGGGCCGATGACCTACGAGCTCGACTTCAGGCCAAGCTGGTACTGAGACCCGGTGCCCTGCGCCACCGGCTCACCCCACCACCGCCTCGACGAGCTCCTCCCAGCCAAATGAGAGTCCAGCAGCTCGCTCGCGCATCCGATCGGCAAGGCGGTCGTCGTTCAACAGGCTGGTGATTGCGCCCGCCAGCGCTGCGGGATCTTCCGGATCAACGAGCAGCGCGGTCTCGCCGTCGATCAACCAGGGCGGGGTCTGCGGTCCGCGCGTGGTAATCACAGCGGCACCATTGACGACTGCCGCCAGCAGGCTCGTGTAGCCACTCTCGGCGCCGCCACGGTAAGGGAGCACAACGGCATCTACTGCGCGCAGTAGGCGACCGGCGTCCTCGTCGCTGACGAACCCCAGCCAGCGCACGCGCTCGCCCAGTCCCAGTCGCTCGATCACGCTAGCGATGTGCGCGTGGTAGGCATTGTCGGGATCGAGCGAACCGGTCGCCACGAGGAGAGCGTCGGTTCGCGCAAGCGCCTCGAGCAGATCCTCGAAGCCCTTCGGCGCACCCCAAAGGAGACCGATGTAGCCGATCACGGGATGCCCCGGCGACGCCAGCTCCGCGCGCATGTGCGCGTCTGCCTCGGGGTCGAGAGCAGCGACCGGCAGGGTCGGGGGGTTGTGACGCACGACTGTTCGCGCGGCAACCGACGGATAGCGTTCGACGATCGCGTCGCGCTCGGCCTCCGTCACGGCCACGATCCGGTCAGCTGCCCACAGCGGCAATCTCAACAGACGCTGCTCGATCCCACCAGCACGAACGAACTCATGCGCGATGAAGATCGTCCGTGGCCGCCCGAGCAGCGCCTTTGACAACCCCGGAACCAAGTACAGCGCCGAGTGGCTGCCGTCGCACGCCGCTGGGTAGCAAGACACGACCAGGTCGGGGCGTGAAAAGGCAAACCGCGGCCACGCCCGCAAGAACGAGATGATGCCCCACTCGGACAGAAGCGGCAGCACCCGCGGGGGGCCGTCCGGGATGGTCGTTGACGCGGCACAGGTGATGACCGTGACGTCGTGGCCGGCCTTGACGAGCGCTGTCGCGAGACCGCGCGTGTAGGCGCCAACCCCGCAGGCGACAGGCGGATAGGACGGGTTCAAGATGAGAATGCGCAAGCCGGCACTGTCACCTCCAGCTGAATCGAAAATGGCGAACGGGCGGTCGGCGTCGGCCTTTTTCCTGCGGCGAACCGGCCAGCGGCGAATCGCGGTCGACCGGAGCGCGGATACCATTCGGCCACAGGATATTGGACCGACGGCGTCCCGCCGCTGCATGAAACGTCGCCTTGCGGGAGCCAATCGGGCCGCTGATCTCGTATATGCACATCGCGCTCGTCAACCATCACGTCGGAGGTAAGGCGGGCGGCGGCGGCGGCGTGCGACTGATGCTGGAGCTCGGGGCTGGCTTGGTTAGACGCGGGCACCGCGTGACGGTCGCGTGCCACGACTTCCTCGCGGGCAGCGAGTTCTCCTACGCAGCCGATCAGCTGGAGATCCGCTCGGTGCGGCGAGGGCCGTTCGAGCTACCTGCGGGCAACCGCGAGCTGGCCCGTCGCTTCTGGCTGGACATGCCGAAGGTAGCTCGGCTTGTGCCATCCGAAGCAGACGTGGTCAACCCCCACGACTGGCCGGCACTACGATCCGGGCGCATCGCCGCCGGGCGCCTATCGCTCCCGCTGGTGTGGACGCGCAACAACGAATCGCTGTGGGAGCGCGCGATCGTGCCACAGCTGTCGATC
>DATBYJ010000206.1:0-8903 GCA_036513795.1 Solirubrobacteraceae bacterium
GCAGGCTAGCTACGTGTGGATCGGATAACCGCTGAAAGCATCTAAGCGGGAAGCCGGCCTCAAGATGAACTCTCCCATCCCCTAGAGGGAGTAAGACCCCTGGTAGACCACCAGGTTGATAGGCCGGATCTGGAAGTACGGCAACGTGCGAAGGAGACCGGTACTAATGGGTCGAGGGCTTGACGGATTTTTTGATACTCGTTGTGGCGACTGTGTAGTTTTGAGGGACCGTGGGAGGCGTGGTCTTTCGCCTTTTTCCGGTGGCCTTGGCGAGGGGGAAACACCTCTTCCCATTCCGAACAGAGCAGTTAAGCCCCTCAGCGCCGATGGTACTTGGCCCGCAAGGGCCTGGGAGAGTAGGACGCCGCCGGTTTATTTGACAGACGGGTCGCCTGCGGGCGGCCCGTTGGTCGTTAAGGGGCTGTGCGTGATGCCTTTGCCCGGCGATGGGTTGCGCTATTCGCTAGACGTGGCGCTGCGAGGCAACCGGTGCTCGTGAGTGAGTCCCGAGCTGCCGCTCTCCGAACCGTCGGCGCACGGGGCCGACGCGGGCCATTCGGAACGGCGCAGACACACACGCTGGTGCCGGAGATCGCCGCGTGACATTGGGCATAGGCATGCCTGCGGTCGTGCCGGCACTTGGCCGACACGACGCTGGGCGTACCCTCCGCGCAGCGCCGCTCGGTGCGGGTGAGGTACACGGGTGCGCTCGTCCTGGTCGACCTCCCAGTCGACGTCGTAGTCGTCCTCGAGCATCAGGAACGAGCGGGCCACGCGTAGAGCACCGAGCGTGCGCTGCGCAAGCTTGGTTTTTGGCGCTGGGGAGAACATGTGTTCGTAAGATAGGAACGCCACCGGACGGCACCCGGGCGAACGCGTGTGCGCAGCTCTGGCTGTAGGGAGATTTGGCTCTGGGACTGCGATGCAGGCATGATCAGCCTGCAATGGATATTGCAGCGCGGGCGTTTAGCTCAACGGTGCGCTGCTCTGGTTGGCTTTGGTTGCAGGGTGATCGACAGCCGGCTCGAACTTCTGGTGCAGATGGCTGTTACGCTTGCCAAGCGCTCTTCCGGCGGTCCGATAGTGGGCGGCAGGCGGCGCTCAAAGCTCATGGAGAAGTTCGTCATCGAAGGCGGCGTCCCGCTGTCTGGCACGATGGTGCCAGCTGGGAACAAGAACGGCGCGCTGCCGATCCTCGCTGCCTGCGTGCTCACGGAGGACGAGATCGTGGTTGGCAACGTCCCGCGGATTCGCGACGTTGAGGCGATGCTTGAGATCCTCGTGGCGATCGGCGTGGACGTGAGTTGGCGTCAGCCGCACGAACTGGTGCTGTGTGCCGCGAATGTGAACGGGGTCGAGATCGAGACTGAGCTGGCGGAGTCGATCCGCGCATCGTTCCTGTTGGCCGGCCCATTGCTCGCGCGCTTCGGGCGCGCGGTGATGCCGCCGCCTGGTGGCGACGTGATCGGCCGCCGGCGGCTGGACCCTCATCTGGATGCGTTTCGCGCGATGGGTGCATTGACTGAGTGCAACGGGGAGATCGTGCTGCACGCGCCGCGAGGCCTGCGCCCAACGGACGTGTTCATGGACGAGCCATCGGTCATGGCCACTGAGAACGCGTTGATGGCGGCCGCGTTGACGCCGGGGACCACTGTGATCGGCAACGCCGCGTGTGAGCCTCATGTTCAGGATCTCGCGCGGATGCTGGTGAAGATGGGTGCTGACATTCAGGGCATCGGCTCAAACGTGATCACCGTCAACGGTGCCGAGCGGCTGCACGGCTGCGAGCACGACGTTGCTCCCGACCACATCGAGATCGGCAGCTTCATGGCGTTGGCGGGCATAACCGGCGGCGAACTGCGGATCAAGGACACGGTTCCCGGCGACCTGCGGATGATTCGGCTGGTCTTTGAACGGGTGGGTCTGCGCTCGGAGCTGCAGGGCAACGACGTGGTCGTGCCCGGCGGCCAGAAGCTGGTCGTGCAGGCGGACGTGGGGGAGTACAAGAGCAAGATCCAGGATGGGCCGTGGCCGGCGTTTCCCGCTGATCTGACCTCGATTGCTGTTGCTCTGGCGACTCAGGCTGAGGGCTCGATCCTCGTACACGAGTGGATGTTCGAGAACCGGCTGATCTTCACCGACAAGCTGATCTTGATGGGGGCTGACATCGTCATGTGCGATCCCCATCGCGCAATCATCACTGGCCCACGACGGCTGCGCGGCGAGCGCGTCGAGTCGCCTGATATCCGCGCCGGCATGGCGATGCTGCTGGCGGCGCTGTGCGCCGACGGACGCAGCGAGATTGGCAACATCCGCCAGATCGATCGGGGCTATGAGCGCATCGACGAGCGCCTGCGCGACCTCGGCGCCCGCATCGAGCGCGTGGCCACCGAGCCTGTGCACGCATAATCTCGGGTCAACATGATCCACCCGATCCCGAGCGGCACGCGCGACGTGCTCCCAGACGAGACGCGCGAGGTGCGCGCAATCACCGACACATTGCGTGGCGTGTTCGAGCGCCACGGCTACGGCGAGGTGTATACGCCTGCGCTGGAGTACGAGTCGGTGCTGGCGCGCGCGGACATGGCCGAAGCGCGGCCCGCATACCGCGTGTTCGACGAGGCCGGCGCTGTGCTTGTGCTGCGCTCGGACATGACCGTGCCGATCGCCCGGGTGGTGGCCACCCGCTATGCCGCCAGTGAGCCACCGCTGCGCTTCTGTTACTTCGCCCACTGCTATCGCGGCGTGCGTCCCCAGCGTGGACAGCCGCGAGAGTTGCTGCAGGCGGGAATCGAGCTGATCGGCTCACCCGCGCCACAGGGCACGGCGGAGGCGCTGACGGTGCTCTGCCACGCGCTCGACGCCACCGGCCTGAAGGACTATCGCATCGGTCTCGGGGACGCTTCGCTGTTTCCCGCGCTGATGGCAAGTCTTGAGGTGCCAGACGACGCCCGCGGCGGCCTGCTGGAGGCGCTGGTGCTGCGCGACTTCGTCGGCCTGGAACACGGGCTCGAGGAGTCTGGGCTCAAGGACGAGGCGGCGGAGCTTTTGCTGCAGGTGCCACAGCGTCGCGGTGGACCGGATGTGCTCGCGGACACGCCTGCCCAGGCGGAGGAGGCCGTCACCGGTCTGCGCCGCGTGCACGAGTTGCTCGAGCCGGCTGTCGCCGAGCGGGTGATCTTCGACCTCGGCCTGGTGCGCAACATCGGCTACTACACGGGTGCGGTGTTCGACGTGTACGACCCCGCGCTCGGCGCCCCGATCGGCGGTGGCGGACGCTACGACGAGCTCGTGGGGCGTTTTGGCCGGAGCCTTCCAGCCGTCGGCTTCGCACTGGGCGTCGATCGCCTGCACATCGCGCTTGCCGGCGAGGAGCGCGGCACCGGCGCACTGCTTGCGGGCGCTACGGACGGGCTCGGCAAATGACCCCCATCAACGGTCTCACGATCGCGGTGCCGCGGGGAGCGCTGTTCGCCGGCACGGTCGATCTGCTGGAGGCGCTCGGCATGGGCACCGATGAGCTGCGCTCCAACGACCGCAAGCTGCTGTTCGAGGACATTGGTGTGGTCACCATGCGCCCGTCCGATGTGCCCACTTATGTCGAGGCGGGCGCCGCCGATCTCGGGGTGACCGGCAAGGACGTGCTGCTCGAGCAGGCCGCACAGCGCTCGGCAGAAGGCGGGCGTGACGTATATGAGCTGCTCGACCTTGGTTTCGGGCGCTGCACGATGGTGCTTGCCAGCAAGGCAGGCCCGGACCCGGCGCACGAGGCGCTGCGCCGCCTCGGGGTGATGCGGGTGGCGACGAAGTACCCGCGCATCGCCGCACGGTATCTCGAGGGAACCGGCAGGCAGTCGGAGATCGTCGAGGTCAAAGGCTCGGTCGAGCTCGCGCCGCTGACCGGCATGGTGGAGGCGATCGTCGATCTGACGGCCACCGGCACGACGCTGCGGGAGAACAACCTGGTGATCCGCGAGGAGATCGTCGTGTGCACCGCCAGGCTGATCGCCAACCCGGTCTCGCACAAGCTCAAGGCAGGCGCAATCGACGATCTGCTCGAGCGGCTGCGTGAGCTGCCGGCGGCTGCACGCGGACGCGGCGCACCCGACCCCGTTTGAGCATGCAGATCGAGCGCCTGAGCGTCGAGGACGTGGAGCGACTCGGCGGCCCCGCCGCGGCGGCGGCCCAGGTGCGCTCGCTGATCGCCGACGGCGAGTCCGTTGCCGAGCAGGTGCGTGAGATCGTCCGCCGTGTGCGCTGCGATGGCGACGCCGCGCTGTTGGACTACACGCGCCGTTTCGATACGGCGGGCAGTGAGCCGCGAGCGCTGCTCGTCTCGGCACGGGAGCTCGATGAGGCGATCACGCGCATGTCGCGGGAGCTGATCGCGGGCCTGCAGGTGGGGATCGCCAACGTTGCCCGAGTGGCCGAGGCGGGGGTCGGCCGTGATGCAGCGGTGGAGCTCGCGCAAGGCCAGCGAGTGGTGGTGCGCGAGGTTCCCGTGGCCTCGGCAGCCGTGTATGTGCCGGGTGGCCGTGCCCCATATCCGAGCACCGTGGTCATGGGCGTGGTGACCGCGCGCTCGGCGGGGGTGGTAGACGTGGTCGTGTGTGCCCCTCCCGGAGCGGATGGCCAGATCGACCCGGTGATCCTCGGCACCTGCAGGCTGTGCGGGGTGGAAAGGGTCTACCGCATGGGAGGCGCGCAGGCGATCGCGGCGCTCGCACATGGCACGGAGATGGTCGAGCGCGTGGACGTGATCGTCGGCCCGGGCAACCTGTACGTGCAGGAGGCCAAGCACCAGCTGTCGGCGCTCGTGGGCATCGACGGCTTTGCGGGGCCGAGCGATCTGTTGGTTGCGCTGGCGGCGAGTGTCAGCGAGCGTGAGATCACGCTGGCGGCGTTGGACATGCTCGCGCAGGCCGAGCACGGCGAGGGCAGCCTCGTCGCCGCGGTCTCGCCGGCGGCCGAGGTATGCGATGCGCTGAAGGCGGAAGTAGAGAAGCTCGTTCTGGAGCGCCCCACGGTGGGCGAAGCGCAGTTCGCGATCGTGCACGTGGCGAGCGCCCGTGAGGCGCTGGCGTTCGCCAATGCGTTCGCACCCGAGCACCTGCAGTTGATCGGCTCGGAGCTGGAGACGCTCGCGCCAATGGTCCGTTCGGCTGGATGCCTATTTGTGGGCGCCGACAGTGCGACCGCGTTCGGCGACTATGTGGCGGGGTCCAATCACGTGTTGCCGACGAGCGGCGCGGCACGCTTTGCGTCGATGCTTTCGCCCCGTCACTTCCGTCGCACGATGGCTGAGGTTCACATTGGCCGGGGGACCGCGAAGCTGGCAGCGGCCGGCGCGCCGATCGCTCGCGCGGAGGGCTTCAACGTTCATGCCGAATCGATGGAGGCGCGCGTGCGCGAGAATCAAGCAGCTATGAACCCTGCCCCGACCCCCGGAGATCCCACATGAGCCGCACGGCGAAGATCGAGCGCAAGACGGCCGAGACCGATGTGAGCCTCAAGCTGACGCTGGAAGGCACCGGCGCGGGAGCGCGCACGACGGGCGTGGGCTTCCTCGATCACATGCTCGACCTGCTCGCACGCCACGGTCACATCGACCTCGATGTGACAGTCAACGGCGATCTGCAGACGGGTGGACACCACACGGCGGAGGACACAGCGATCGTGCTCGGCCAGGCGCTCGACGAGGCACTCGGCGAGCGCGCGGGGATCGCCCGCTATGGATCCACCATGGTGCCAATGGACGAGGCGCGAGCTAGCTGCGCGATCGATATCTCTGGGCGTCCGTTCACGCTGTTCGAGGCGGCGTTGCCAGCCGGCTCCACGGGTGGGTTCGAGCACGAGCTCACCGAGGAGTTCTTCCGCGCGTTTGCCAATGCGGCCAAGCTGACGCTGCACCTGCGCATCGAAGCGGGCAGCAACGCGCACCACATGATCGAGGCGGCGTTCAAGGCATTCGCACGGGCGCTACGCCAGGCGGTGGCGCTCGACCCGACGGAGACGGGCGTGCCCAGCACGAAGGGAACCCTCACAACATGAGTGACCAGAGGAACGACGCCCTCATCGATGAGCCGGTGGACATCGCGATTGTCGACTACGGCATGGGTAACCGCCGCTCGGTGGAGAAGGCGCTCGAGCATGTTGGTGCGCGCGTCACTGTCACGAGCGATCACGCTCGTCTACGGGCCGCCGCGGGCCTGGTCGTGCCGGGCGTGGGCGCGTTCCCACGCGCGATGGAGAGCCTGCGCGAGCTGGGAATGGATGAGCTGGTGCGTGAGCGCGTGGCTGCCGGCACACCGGTCCTCGGCATCTGCCTCGGCATGCAGCTCGCGTTCGACTCCTCTACGGAGCTGGGCGGGGCGAGCGGGCTGGGGATCGTTCCGGGCGAGGTTCGCGCGCTGCAGACGGGAGGGCAGAAGTTGCCGCACATTGGCTGGAACGAGGTCACGTTCGCCAACCCGGACTCGCCGCTGGTCAAGGAGCTGCCGGGCAGCTGCGCGTTCTACCACGTGCATTCGCTCGCCCCGGTGCCGGCGGATGAGAAGGACGTCCTCGGGACCGCTGAGTACGGCTCGCGGTTCGTGACAGCCGTGCAGCGAGGCTCTTTCTATGGCGTGCAGTTCCACCCCGAGAAGTCCTCCGCGGCGGGCCTGCGCCTGCTGGCGAGCTTCGCGAACATCTGCATTGCCGCGGCTTTGCCGGCGGCTATCGGATCGAACGCCCTGTGAGGCTCTACCCGGCGATTGACATCCTCGGCGGTAACGCCGTGCGGCTCGTCCGCGGCGACTTCGACGCGAAGAAGGTCTACGACGAGGACCCGCTGTCCGCCGCCAGTGGCTGGGTAGCGGCTGGCGCGGAGTACCTTCACGTGGTTGATCTCGACGGCGCCAAGCACGGTGAGCCGGTCAACCTCGAGCAGTTGCGTCTCCTGGCCAGCGAGGCGGGCGTGCCTGTGCAGTACGGCGGTGGTTTGCGCACAGCACAAGCAGTCGACGATGCGCTGGCGGCCGGTGCTGAGCGAGTGATCTTGGGCACGGTTGCGTTCACCGACCCGAGCGTTCTCAGCGCGGCACTGGACAGTCATGGCCCGGAGCGGATTCTGATCGGGGTGGACGTGCGCGGCGGCTATGTGGCCACGCACGGCTGGCTACAGACGACCGACATGCCCGCGCGCGAGGCATTCGCGCAGCTACGCGAGCTTGGGGTACGTCAGTTCGTGTTCACGAACATCGACCATGACGGCATGCTCGACGGCGCCAACCGCGATGAGGTGGTGTGGGTGGCGCAGGCCAGCAGGCAGGGCGATGAGCAGGGCAGCGTGATCATCTCCGGTGGCATTGGCACCCGCGCGGACCTCCAGGCGCTGGCAGACCTGCGCCGGGAGCTGTCACTGGATGCCCTGGACGGGGTGATCGTGGGCACGGCGCTATATGAGCAGCGATTCACGGTGGCGCAAGCCAAGCAGGCTCTCGCCTGATCGCTACGGTGATCGCGTGCACTTCAAGCGCGTGATCCCGTGCCTGGACGTCGATCGCGGCCGGGTGGTCAAGGGCGTCGAATTCGTGGACATCCGCGATGCGGGCGACCCGGTGGAGCTGGCGGCGCACTATGACCGGGAAGGTGCGGACGAGGTGGTGTTCCTGGACATCACCGCTACGCATGAGAAGCGCGACACGATCGCCCAGCTCGCACGAAGCACCGCTGATGAGGTGTTCGTGCCGTTCACAATCGGCGGCGGCATCCGCTCGGTTGCGGATGCGCAGGTGGTGCTGGACGCGGGAGCAGACAAGGTGTCGGTCAACTCCGCGGCGCTGCAGTGCCCAGAACTACTGGACGAGCTGGCGGCCCAGTTTGGCGCGCAGTGCGTGGTGTTGGCGATCGACGCCAAGGCCACACCGCAGCGGGATGCATGGGAGGCATACCTGGCCGGCGGACGTACGCCGACGGGGCGGGACGTAGTGGAGTGGGCGCAGGAGGCGGTGGAGCGTGGAGCGGGGGAGATCCTCTTGACGAGCATGGATCGTGATGGCACCAACGATGGTTATGACCTGCCGCTGACGCAGGCGGTGAGTGAGGCTGTGAGCGTGCCGGTGATCGCCTCAGGTGGGGCGGGGGAGCTCGAGCACCTTGCGCAGGCATTGGCGGCAGGAGCGGACGCGGTCTTGTGCGCATCGATCTTCCACTACGGCCGCTACACGGTGGCGCAGGCCAAGACGTATCTGGCGGCGGCTGGAATTCCCGTGCGCGAGGTCTGAGATGGACGGCGGCGTGGTGCTGCGCGCGCTGGCGACACATCCGGGGGGACCGCAGCTGCTTGCGATCGGACGCGAGCGTGAGGATATAGCGCTCGTTGGCGGAGCGGTACGCGACCTGCTGTTGGGGCACACGCCGAGGGAGCTCGACGTGGTGGTGGCGGGCGACGCAGCATCGTTGGCGAACGAGCTGGCGGCGGTGATCGGCGCGCGCGTGACCGTGCACGAGCGCTTTGGCACGGCGGCGGTGGAATGGGAGGCGGGACGGGTGGACGTGGCAACCCGTCGGGCGGAGTCCTACGCAGTGCCTGGTGCGCTGCCGGAGGTCCGGGAGGGAAGCCTGGATGAGGACCTGCGCCGCAGGGACTTCACGGTGAACGCGATTGCTGTGGCGCTTGCTGGCCCGTGCAGGGGGGAGTTGGCGAGTGCTGAGAACGCGCTCGAGGACCTGGTTTCAGGGCGGCTTCGGGTGCTGCACGAGCAGAGCTTCGTGGATGACACGACGCGGCTGCTGCGTCTGGCGCGCTATCAGGCTCGCTTGGGCTTCGAGGTCGAGCGACGGACGGCAGAGCTGGCGGGCGAGGCGCTGGCGGCGGGGGCGCTCGGGACGGTGTCGCGAGCGCGGATCGGAGCGGAGCT
>DATBYJ010000207.1:0-37936 GCA_036513795.1 Solirubrobacteraceae bacterium
GCCACCGGTGTCTGCAGGTCGGCCACGAAGCCCGTCGGATCCTCGTTCGCGCCGCGGCGTCTGGCATCGTCATCGAGGGTGATCACGAGCCTGCCCGGCTCGCCCTTAGCGATCTGCGCCACTAGCGTGCTCTTGCCCACCTGGCGAGCTCCGAGCACGACGACGACCCTCGTATCCGCAAGCGCGGTCTGCACGTTTGCCCGCAGGTGACGGGCGACAAGCGCAGGTGCTCCCGTGGACGAAGGATCCGATCCTGGCATATCCGCAATAATAGTTCAGCGGATCCGCAATTTCCAGACCGCAGATACGCAATATCAAGACTGCAGATCCGCGACTCGAACTTCGCCGTGCGCTCAACCGGGCGCCCGCTGGTTAGCCCTTGCGGGGTGGTCGTCCGCGTCGGGGTCGCTGCGTAGCGTCGAATGGGTGGATCCGCTCGATGAAGGTCGCGAACTGGGGGACTGTGAAGTCGAGTTCGGTGTCGACTCGGCTGTAGATGAGTCCCTTCTTGAGTAGGCCGTCGCGGCGGACGGATGCGGTTTTGACGGTGAGTCCCATGCGTGTGGCGATGTCTGAGGAGGTATGGCTGGTGGGTCCGAGGTCGGCCATTGCGGCCATGTAGATGCGCTCGGCTTCGGTGGCGGTGTCGTAGCGGTCTCTGAAGAATCGTCGGTCGAGTTCGTCGGTCACGAGCTCGTGTGCGGTGAGGGCGTCCTGCATGCCGATGGGGCTGGTCTCGGCCTCGTTCCAGACGGCCTCTCCCCACTGTTGCAGGAAGTATGGGTAGCCTTGGGACTGCTCGAGGATGTAGCGAAGCGCGTCGGGCACGTAGGAGACGTTCTCGCGGGACGCGGGGATGGTGAGCGCCTTGGCGGCCTGCGCTGGCGAGAGGCTATCGATCGTCCGGAATGTGAACAGGCGCTCGGCGTAGAGCTTGTCCTCCTTGAGCATCAGCGGTAGCTGGGGCAGGCCGGCGCCGGCGATCAGCACGGGCAGCACCTCCTGGCTGATCTGGTGCATCGCCTTGGACAGCAGGCCGAGGTCGGCGCGGCTGAGGAACTGCATCTCATCGAGCAGCAAAAGCACGCCTTCGCCGTGCTCGCTCGCGGCCCGGCCTACCTCGCCGAGGAGCTCGACTATGTCCATTTCCGGGTCGCCGGAGTCGGCGACTCCCTTGACCGCGTCGAAGTCGATGTTGAAGCGCCAGTGGCCGTCCTCGCCGAGCGTCAGCGTGAACGCCTTCAGCACACCGAACGCGCGTCGCATCGCCTCCCCCGCGCTCCAGCGCTTGTCGAGGTCGCGCAGCGCGCGGTGGCAGAGCTTGGCGATGA
The DNA here is from genome assembly GCA_036513795.1 of Solirubrobacteraceae bacterium. GTDB lineage: Bacteria > Actinomycetota > Thermoleophilia > Solirubrobacterales > Solirubrobacteraceae > Palsa-744. Next base: position 1,332 of record DATBYJ010000207.1, read on the forward strand.
TGCGCGGCAGCTGCTCGCCCTCGTCGCACTCGACCACACCCGAGGTGATCCAGCCCCGCTCGCGGGCGATGTAGTTGAACTCGCGTAACAGCACGGTCTTGCCTACTCCTCGAACCCCGTCGAGGATCATGCTGCGCGCATGGACCCCTTTCCCCAGCCGGCCGAGAGCGACCGTGAACGTGTCCAGTTCGTCCTCACGGCCGGCCAGCACCGGTGGCCGCGAGCCTGCGGCCGGTATGTACGGGTTGGTTTCCGGGTTCACGCGAGGACGCCCTCAAAACCTCTAAAAGGATCTCAAGCGAATTTTAGACGCCATGCTGGAGACTTGGGAAAGGCCCAGCGGGCTCGTCTCAAATGCTTTTGAGAACTCCTTAGACGTGGCTGGCCGACTGACCACGAGTCGGGTGCGATCGTATAGTCTCCTGCGCCATGGGGCGCCCCCGCGTGTTGCTCTACCGCGCACGACGGTGGCTGGTCCAGCGCCCGTTTATTGTGGAGGGGCGCCAGCGCCGCTACGCAGATTTTGTGGTGCGATGCGGACTTCTACCCGAGTACAGCATCGTAGACGTGGGGTCGGGCCCGGAGGGGGTCAGCGGCACCCTCGGTCGGTTCAACGACCAGAACCGCATCGTCGCTCTTGATCTGTTCGCGCGAGACGCGCAGACCGCCCCCAACGTCACCTTTGTGGTGGGCGACGCCACCTCCATGCCGTTTGCCGATCGCGAGTTCGATATCGCGTTCTGCAACTCGCTAATCGAGCATCTACCGCCTCCCGCCCAGCGTGCCCTAGCCGACGAGATACGCCGAGTGGCGCGCGGCTATTGGGTGCAAACACCAAACCGCTATTTCCCGATCGAGCCGCATCAGCTCATCGTCGGGTATCAGTTCCTGCCACGACGGATTCGACGGTCCCTTGACCGCCGCCTAGGTGGCACCGGAGGATACGCAGAGCTGTTGACACGCCGGGATCTTCTCGCGCTGTTTCCCGGCGCCGAGCTATATGAAGAGCGTGTCGCTGGTCTCGTCAAGAGCTTCGCTGCCTACCGGGCCGCGTAATCGACCCGACCGGCAAGGCCAAGACGGCCGCGATGATCAGGGTGGCGGCATAGCCGGTGGGGCTGGCGAGAAGCGTATTGTCTGCCAGTGAGTTCACGAGACATCCCACGACGATCGCAAGCGCAAGCGACGAGGCATTGAGTGTGCCCTCATCCATCGTGCCGGGGATTCTTCGCCTGCGCGTGAGGCTGCGGATCAGGAGCGCGAGGGCCGCGAGCAGAGTCGTCAGACCCACGACACCGGTCTCGACCAGGTAGCGGATGTACTCGTTGTGCGGCGGCTTGCTGACGTATGGATTTCCAGGTGGGCCTACGTCGGTTGTCGTCGTACCGAGGCCCCGGCCAAAGATCGGAGATTTTTCCCACGCCGGTATGAGCGTTTTCCACTTGTGCAGGCGCCATGCGAGCGAGCTGTTTGGTTCTCCCGTGGTTTCGATGTTGGTCGTTGACTCCCTGGCGATGTGGTGTGCGCCGAGAGGAGTTGCGAAAAACGCGAGGACGAGAACCCCTGCGATTGCACACAGGCTGAGTTTGCTGCGCAACGAGCCGGGACGCAGCAAGCCGAGGGCCGTCAGCATGGTGGCCAGGGTTATCAGCCCATCGATGCTGGCGGTCGCGACCAGGGCGGCGGCGAAGAGCGCCATCAGTATCGCGTCGAGTCGACGGCGCCCACTGTCGAGCCACCGCCACAGCGAGGCGGTGGCCGCGATGGCAAAGAACATCGCGGCGGTGTCTGGGTGGGCGAACGTCCCATATGCGCGGTGGGTGCTGGTGAAGGTCACTAGCTGGTAGAGGGCGACGAGCGCCGGCACAAAGCCCATGAGCTGAACCAGGCGTGTGGCGATCGGGACTGTCACCCCACGTGCGTTGTAGACGATGACGAACACAGCGACGACGGATATCTCGCGCACGCCCTCACGGACCGTCTCGCCTGATGCGCCGTTCGTATTCACAGCCACGGCTGTCCAGATGCACAGCCACAGCACGGCCAGAGCGGTGGGCAGCAGGCCGTGCCGTCGGCGCAGGAGCATTCCGGCGGCGACGAGCATGAACAGCACGGCGATCGCGCCCGACAGGTCGATGGTGCCTGTGTGACGGCTGTCTGCTGGGGAGAGGTCGTCGGTTAGGGCGCGCACGAACAGCGTCGCGGCGAGGACCGGCAGTAACAGGAGCTCGATACCGCTCGCGGTGTCGAGGCCCCGGTGCCACGACGACAGCTTGCCCCGCTGAGTCAGCCAAACGCTCACTAGGGCATCCTCGCTTCGCTGGACCATCGGCAGAAAGCCCCTTTTAGAGAAACGCAACGTCAGATAGTCTACGGGTCAGTGGCTCCCGTCAACCGCGTCAAGGAACGACTAGAGGCAGGCGAGACCGTGTTCGGCACGTGGCTTCAGAGTGCCTCACCGACTGTGGCTAACATCCTCGCTCACAGCGGGATGGACTTCGTGACGGTTGACATGGAGCATGGGCCCGCCAGCTTCTCGGAGGCCGAGGCGATCATGTACGCCGTGGAGGCCGGCGGCAGCACACCGATGATTCGTCTGGGGGACGGGAGCGCTCCAAACGTCCTGAAGGCTTGCGACGTCGGCTGCCAGGGTATTCTCGTTGCCCACGTTCAGAGTGCCGAGGAGGCCGCGGGCATCGTCAGCGCAATGCGCTTCGCTCCTGAAGGCGAGCGCGGCATGGCTCCGTTCACCCGCTTGCACGACTGGTCCTCCGAGCACCTCGCGCAGAAGCTCGCGGACGCGAATCGCTGGCAGCTCGCCGGCGTCCTCGTCGAGGACCGAGTCGGTCTCGAAAACCTCGACGACATCCTCGCGGTCGACGGGCTTGACCTCGTGTATCTCGGCATTTACGACATCTCGCAGGCAATCGGCTTCCCCGGACAAGTCGACCACGCTGCTGTGCTCGAGACCGTGTCCTCAGCAGTGAACCGCATCAATGATGCCGGCAAGGCGGCAGGCGCTGTTGCGCGCGACTCGGACCATCTCAAATGGCTCTTGGAGACAGGTTTTCGCTACATCTCCTACCTGTGCGACACCGCGCTGATATCGCAGCGCGCGCGAGCCGTGAGAGCCGACTTCGACGAGATCCTGCGCAATGCCTGATTCCAATGAAATCCTACGCGTCGGAGTAGCCGGCTACGGCAGTACCGGTCAGATACGAAGGCAGCATGTCGACGCGCATCCACGTATGCAGACCGTGGCTGTGTGCGATCAAACGGTGCCTACACCTGGAGAGACGGTCGACGGTGTGCGCATGTGGAGCCACTGGGAGCAACTCTTGGAGGAGGAGCTGGACGTCCTCTTCGTGTGTCTGTGGAACGACATCGCGCCGACGGTGGTGATGGAGGGCCTCAAGCGCGGATTGCACGTATTCTGCGAGAAGCCGCCGGGACGCACCGTCGAGGATGTCGTCAGGGTCCGTGAGGTTGAGCAGGCCAACCCTCAGCTGAAGCTCAAGTACGGTTTCAACCATCGCTACCACCAGTCGGTGCGCGATGCTCTCAAGATCATCCAGGGCGGCGATCTCGGACCAGTCGTGGATCTCCGCGGTGTCTATGGCAAGTCCAAGATGATCCGCTTTGACCAGGATTGGCGGACCAAGCGCGAGGTAGCCGGTGGCGGCATTCTCCTCGACCAGGGCATCCACATGGTCGACATGATGCGGCTGTTCGCGGGCGAGTTCGTGGACATCCACGCGCACGTATCCAACGCATTCTGGTGTCACGACGTCGAGGACAATGCGTATGCGTTGATGCGGACCGCCGATGGAGTCGTTGCCATGCTTCACTCGTCAGCGACCCAGTGGAGACACCGCTTCGGGCTCGACATCACTCTCAAGGAGGGTGGACTATCCCTCTCAGGGATACTGTCCTCGTCGAGGAGCTACGGTGCCGAGACGCTAACAGTGGTCTACCGGGGTGATGATGACCTTGGCGACCCCCGGGAAGTTACTACTCGATACAACGAGGACCAGTCGTGGCACGATGAGATTGAGGAGTTCGCGCGAGCGATCATCGCCAATCGCGAGATTCGACATGGGTCTTCGCTCGAGGCTCTTAAGACCATGCAGCTCGTATACGACATCTACGCGGCTGATCGAGACTGGGCTGCGCGTTGGCTTGAGCCGGCCACCCCAGTGCATGGCGGGGCGCGATGAACAACGTCGAGCGTCTCTATAGAGAGCATCCAGCTGCGGCGGACTTCGCCGACGGCTATCTCACCTACCTAAGCCATGTGTTCGCACGGATAGATCGCGATGCTGTGGCCGCATTCATAGCCGTGCTCGAGCGTGTCCGCACCTCTGGCGGCACCGTCTTCTTCTGCGGCAATGGCGGTTCTGCTGCCACGGCCAGTCACTTTCAGAACGACCTGACGCGCTGGCGCACGAACCCGATGAGGGTGGTCAGCCTCACCGACAACGTGGCCGTCATCACCGCGCTCGGCAATGACTATGGCTACGACCGCATCTTCGTGATGCAGCTCGAGCCGTTGCTGACCGAGGGCGACGTGGTCGTCGCGATCTCCGCCTCGGGCAACTCGCCAAATGTCGTACAGGCGATTGAGTTCGCGAATGGGCGCAACGCGACTACCGTAGGCCTCACGGGTTTCGACGGTGGCAGGCTCGGTGAGCTTTGCAGCATCCATGTTCACGTCCCGTCTGCGCGGGGCGAGTACGGGCCCGTCGAGGACGCGCATATGGTGCTCGATCACCTCGTAATGTCCTACCTGTGGGAGAAGTGGGCAGGCGAAGATGAGGACGACGCGTGAGCGAACGGGACCCGACGCCGGTCGCGGTCACCTCCCGGTCCTTCTCCCGCAATGAGGTTCTACGCAGTGAGCTGCTCGCGCGCTACGAGCAGGTCACGTTCAACGACGAGGGTCTCTCGCTCGGTGGCGACTCGCTGGTTGACTTTCTTGCCGGGCACCCGATGGCGATCACTGCACTTGAGAAGATTGATGACGGGATCCTCGACCGTCTCCCGGATCTGAAGGTCATCTCGAAAGTGGGAGTCGGCATTGACATGATCGACCTCGAGGCGATGGAGCGGCACGATGTGCGTCTCGGCTGGGCGCGCGGGACTAACGCGCGCTCGGTATCCGAGCTCGCACTTGCCCTCATGCTCTCGCTCCTGCGGAATCTGCCATCCGCCGCGCGACTTGTGCGCCAAGGAGAGTGGCGCCAGTTGCAGGGCAGCACACTCACGGACCGGACCGTCGGCATCATCGGCTTCGGGCATGTCGGACGCGATCTCGGCGGGCTGCTGGCCGCCTTCTCCTGTCGGGTGCTGGCATATGATGTTGCACCGATCGCGAATCTTCCGAGTCATGTTGAGCAGGTCAGCCTCGAGTCGCTTCTGTCCGCGAGCGAGATCGTCACGCTGCACACTGTGCTCAACGACGACACGCGCAACCTTCTCGATCGGGAGCGGATCGCAGCGATGTGCCCAGGTGCGCTTATCATCAACACTTCGCGTGGGGGGCTAGTTGACGAGGATGCGCTGTACGACGCGCTGTCCTCCGACCATCTCGGTGGTGCTGCGCTCGATGTGTTCTCCACAGAGCCTCCGTTGGACAGTCCTCTGCTCGACTTGGATCAGGTGATCGTGACCCCGCATGTCGGGGGGAGTACGAAGGAGGCGGTGTTGGCCATGGGTAGAGCCGCGATCGCCGGTCTTGGCGAGGCTTTGCCGATAGCGGAGCTGCGCAGCTGAGCGGGTCTGGCTAGCGCAGTGGAACGATTGTCGCATCCAATTAAGCGCGGAGCGTCTCAGGGATCGGTGGTTCCAGCTCGCCCATAGTTGTCGGTCAAGCGGACGACATCGTCGAGGTCGGGGGTCGATACCTCCAACACGTCAGAGTCCTCCAAAGCTTCGATGGTGTGCACGTCTCCGGGCTGGTTTCGCCACACCGTGCCCGAGTTGAGCACTGTCTCGTTTAGCTGCTCTGGAGAGGGCCCCCGGATGAGTAGCAATTGGCCCGAGAGCAGGTAGCAGCTCTCGTCCTTGCGCTCGTGGAACTGCAGAGACAGCCGGTGTCCACGCTCGACATGCAAGATCTTGCCCGCGTACCGCTCGGTCAGCGCGTACCAAAGCTCATAGCCCCAAGGCTTGGCCACCAGCCGGGGCAGCGATGCGTCAGCCATGTGGCCTCATGCCCACAGGATGTCAGGATTGCTACGTCGTCCGCCGTTTGCCTCGCAGCAACGGGACGCTGTCATCGCCTATGGCATCATTGGGGCCGTGGCCGACGACCCCCCCCCCGGCATCGCGGCGATCGTGCCGATGCGGCATTTCAGCCGCCGCGTAGCCGGCAAGAACTACCGGCATCTTGGTGATAAGCCGCTGTATCGCCACATCATTGACACGCTGCTGGAGGTGCCCGCGATCAGCGAGGTGGTAATCGACACCGACAGCGATCTGATCGTGCAGGAAGTCGAGCAGCACCTGCCGCAGGTTCGGATCGTGCGGCGTCCTGAGCGCCTGCTCGGCGAGATGTTTGTCGCGAACGACATTTTGCTCAACACCGTCACGGAGGTGCAGGCGGACTACTACCTGCAGACGCACAGCACCAACCCGCTGCTGAAGCCCGAGACGATCAGCCAGGCGATTGAGATGTTCCTCGCCGGGCGCGACACCCATGACTCGCTGCTCTCGGTTACGCCGCTCCACACTCGGCTGTGGACTGCCGATGGGCGCGCGCTCAATCACGATCCGGACCACCTGATCCGTACGCAGGATCTCGATCCCGTCATGGAAGAGAACTCCTGCATCTACATCTTCCGTCGTGAGGTCCTCGAAGCTCGCCGCAATCGCATCGGGGCCAAGCCGCTCGTGTTTGCGATGGATCCGTCAGAGGCACTCGACATCGACACCGAGCTCGATTGGCAGATCGTGGAGGCGACGCTCAGCCTGATGGAGAGCTCGACCGCGTGAACCTCAACGATCCGGTTGCAAGCGTCGATCGCTGGCTCGAGAGCTTCCACCGCGCGGCGGCACGCACCGCGGAGGAGCTGGATCGTCGTCCGGACGTCGACTCGCGGCTGCGTGAGGTTGGGACCGTCGGCGCCGGAGGGGACAGGACGCTAGAGATAGACGCGCTCGCGGAGGACGCGGTGTTCGCCGAGCTCGACGGGCTCGCGGGCGAGGGCGCGTTGTTCACGGCGATCTCCGAGGAGCGGGGCACCGTCACCTATGGCGATGGCGAGATACGCGTGGTCATCGACCCGATCGACGGCTCGCTCAACGCCAAGCGTGGTCTCGGCCATTACGCGATGTCGATCGCGGTTGCGAATGGGCCTACCACCGATGACCTGGCGGTCGCGTTCGTCTGGGATTTCGGCACGGGCGAGGCGTTTCACGCCGTGCGTGGTGGTGGAGCGTTCCTGAATGGCAGGCCGGTCGAGCCGCTCACCGAGGAGCGCCTGACCGACGATGGGCGGCTGGAGCTGCTCTGTGTCGAGACGAGCGACGCCCGGCGTACGGCAGAGTTGGCGCCTCCGCTCGCGGACGTAGCGTACCGCTGGCGCATCCTGGGATCGATTGCGGTGGCGATGTGTCAGGCGGCGACGCCGCGTGTGGATGCGATGGTCAACGTGACGCGCTGCCGGATCGTGGACGCCGCGGCGGGGGCGCTGATCGTGCGCGAGAGTGGCGGGGTCGTGCGATTTGGCGCAGGCGAGCCGGTGCCGCTGGCCTTGGATCAGCGAACAGAGCTATGTGCGGCGCGTACGCCTGCTGTCGCCGACAAGCTGCTGGCGTGTCTCATTGTAGGGCAGTCAGTTTGAGGAGCTGACCGGATCGGTTGATAGTTCAAGCAGGTTCGGGCTCCGGGCTCAGCTGAAGAGGCCGGGGCGAGCGTAGAAAGCCTTGACCGCTTCGCCGAATGGGGTTGGCAAACCTTCGTAGTTCTTGATCAGAACAGGTCCTCCAGGGCAGCCTAGCTGCCAAGTGTCCCAGGTCCACGCGAGCATCGAGAAGCCGTGCGCTGTCGCGTACGACATCCACTTGTCGAGCCAAACGATTGCGGACGGTTCGCCGCACTGCATCTCGCCGAACTCGTCATTGATAAGGGGCACATGGACGGCGATCGGCAGGAGCGTACTGTTCCAGCAGCTTTCGTGGCCGCAGGCCGAGTGGTCGTAGTAAACGTGAAACGTCGCGGCGAGTTGGTGCTGGGGGTCTCGTGGCATGTACTCAAGCCATCCGGAGTCATTGGAAGCCCCGGCAAGACCAGCGACGAGAATGACGTTGCGAGCGCCGGTGGAGCGAACGGCGGAGACGAGACCGTCCATGCCTGCGTATTCGCCACATCCATGAGCCCAGCAGTTCCATTCTTCTTCGGCGGTGGTGCCGCCGACCTTATGTGGCTCGTTGTAGAGATCGAAGAGAACGGCGGGGCTCCTCATGAAGGCGGTCGCGATGCTGCGCCAAAGCGCGTAGCCATGGCTCGCGTCGAGCATGTGCTGGTGGGCGAGAGCACGCTGGCTACCAGACGCGTTCCAGTGGACCTCGAGGATCACATAGACTCCAGCAGCGTTCAGTCGGGCGACATAGGCCTCGATTGCGGCACGGTACGCGGAACCGGAGTAGGCCGGATTTAGGCCGTTGATCCCGAGCCAGCAGTCCTCGTTCAGGGGCAGGCGTACCGCGTTGATGTGCCAGGCCAGCATTGCTGCAATTGACGTCGCGCCAGTCGGGCCATCGAAGATGCCGTGACCCTCCTCACACCTGAACTCGCTGCCAGAGCGATCGACGCCAACGAGGCGGAACGTTTCATCCTGGGCGTCCTCGAGGCGATTGCCACTCACCCGGACGGCGAGCTCCGACGACGAGGCAGGTCCAGGTTTGTGCCTCCGGTGATGTGAGGAGGTAAGCGTCTGAGTGTGTGCCCTCGACGGTGGAGTGTGCAGCGTGATCGCGGCCCCGGAGGCGCTCCCTGGGGAACTGGAAACTGCACAACCTGTGATCATCGTGGCCAGCGAGACGACCGTGATGGCCGGTAGGACCACAGCAGCAACGAACGCTCTAGGGCTCTTGCGAAATACTACACGTGAGCAGGAAGACGTGGATGGCCCTGGTACGCGTGAATCCATAGCCGCAATGCTTGCACACAAAACCGTCTGATGTATATGCGGGGCGCACAGCGGTGGTGGCCGATAGCTCGATGGGGGTTGTCTTGGCGTCATTGCTTGACGCAGCGACAGGCTCAACGCATAGGACGATCTAACGTCTCAGAGGCCGTGGCCCAGTGCCGAGGGATATCTGGCAATATCTCCCCTGGTTGGTATTGGCTGATTCCAAAGACCTGGAGTGGCTCAAGCAGACGGCGTTCCTCTGCGGCAGAGAGATCACTTCGCCACAGATCGAGCAGACGCGTTGCCTCACCTGCTCGGATGCTCTCCAGCGTTGCAGCCGACGATGAGTCAGTGGTCCTCGAGGGCTCAGAAACCTGTGTCAGGAGAAGGTCAACATGCTCTAGACTCAACGCCCGCGCAAGTCTTCGGAGTTCCTTGGCGGGGTCAGTTATAAGGAGCTCATGTGTGGTCAGCGCAAAGCGCTGCCCAGCAAACGGTGAGTGCAGAGCCACGATGTTTTCAAGACACCATTGTGTGACATATTGTCGCATCGGGTCGCCTTCGGAAGAAATTCGGCGAACGTAAGAGATAATATCCGAGTTGAGGTGCTGTATGAAGTGCACGTCCGCCAGGAAGTCGTCGAGCAGGATCCGGTGTCCTCGCTTCATGCATGACTGTGCTTGAGGTATCGGATGCCGTAGCAGGTAGACAGTCGCAAAACCCAGCGAATCAAGCCACTCGACGAGCGCAGTCATGCGTATAAGCTTCAAGACGCGGCGGCTCGTGCGCCATGAGTGGTTTGGTGCGACGGGATTGGCGGGACCAAACAGGCCAGATCGACGATCATCCAGCAGGTAGTGCGCCAGATCTTGTCTCTCGTGGGGGGCAAGGGATAGCCAGAGCCAGCGTGGAGCAATACGCAACGCGTGGTATCGCGTGAGTAGATCCTTATGATCGGGCTCGTTGATATACTTCATGCCTGGCTGGGTGGCGATGGTCTCCATCAGCCAGGTTGATCCACTCCGTGGAGACGACACAATGGCCACATCAGACAACGGCCCAGGCGTATGGGTTGTGACAAGCCTGGCCAGCGATGGCCGAAACAGGTTCTTAAGAGATTCACGTATCGGTTGATCCAAGTAGTCGGTCATGATGTTACTGCTCTACTTAGATCACGCGACAGATTTGTGCGGTACACAGCGCCGCTTTTGGCTGACAGGGCTTGCTGTGGCGCGAGAAGAGACGATCTGCCGACAGGTCTGGTCGATGGTCACGCGTCCTGCTGATATCCGTACGCGGCCATGACCTCTGGATCGACTTGTTTGTTGAAATACTCAAGAGTCGGACCGACCAAGACGGTTTTCCACTCACCACTGGCACCATTACGGAATGTGGGACTCCGCGACGACCATGCTGCCAGCTCAATATGGTCGAGCGTCGCCTGATCGAGATGTCTTTCAACATGATGGCCAATTTCTGCAACACGTGTCCTCTGGGCTGAACGTGAGCCGCCGCCCGCATCACCAATAAGATCCTCGAAGCGACAGCAAAGCACTCCCTCGCGAGGATCAAGCCACGGTTGGTAGCCGCGTAGGCGCTCCACGAAGGGTAGCTGCGGATGACCCCAACGACCGGCAGGAAAACCGTCAATGAGCGCGTGCAGGCGGGCATCGCGATCCGGGTAGTCCTCTCGGAAGCGCTGATACTGCGGATGTCTGCGGAGACGGTGAACGTATTCTGCAGCCGAAACGAGTATGTCTCGTGGATCCCGGACAACAAAGATAGACCGAAAGCCGAGTTCCGCCAATATCTCGAACAATGTGGGATGGCTCCACAGATGAGATGTCGCGTATTGTCCTGACTTGACACGACCAAGCATGGATCGCACGATCTGCCAGTCCAGCTCGGCAATCTCAGGGTTGATCTTTCCATAGCGACCAGTGTTGACCTGGTCGAGGTGTATCCCGGTAGACCGCATTTCAGGGAGGAGATCCAAAATCGAGGTGACCAAATGCGTTCCGGCCTTCGGCACGCTATTCACGAGGACGCGAGGCTCCGGCCCGGCTGGCGCTAGTGAGCTCATCGACTGGATAACGGCTCGGCGGCCGGAGTGAAGCAGTGAGCTCTGAGCTGCTATGCGTCGCGCTGACGCGCCCCGCCGCTTGCTGATGTGACGGGCTCGGATTCCCCTATGGCTTAGCTCGTGCGCACCAAAACTAGCCGACGACTGCCGCATGCGGGCGGAGTCTAGCAAGACTGTCGACGCCCTGTCGAGCAGCCAGCGGAAGATAGCCTTCGCTAGTATCTAACGCTCCGTACCCGCGACCGGTAGGAGCCCGTGGAGACATCCGTTCGACATCGAATCGGCAACGTGACACGCAGGACGATTGGCCGTCAGCGAGCCAGGCAGATCGGGGCCACCGTGAACGATACACATCACTTCTTGGAATACCTCGGCTCGGCACGAGGTCGCGAGTCGGCGCAGCGCCTGCGTGCAATGCATAATCGCTTCGCCGGGAAGCGTGCTTTCGTTATCGGTAATGGGCCGAGCCTAAAGAAGATGGATCTTGCGCCTCTGGCGCGGGAGTACACGTTCGGCTCAAACCGGATCTACCTCGCCTTCGACGAGCTTGGATTCTCGACTACATTTCTTTGTGCCAGCGCAAAGCACATCATCTCTCAGTTTGGGCAGGAGATGACAAACGCTGGCTGTGATCATGTATTCATGAGTCATCGCTACGTCCAGACGAACCACCTGTCCGAGACGGTCACAACCTTCCTTTCCAGGGAGCGCCCGGTCTTTGGCGAAGACCCTCTGTTCTGGGGATTTCATGATGCTGGCACTGTCACAAACACCGCCATCCAGCTGGCCTATTACTTCGGCTTCTCCGAGGTTGTCTTGATCGGCGTGGACCATCACTTTGTTACTACCGGGCCAGTGGCAGGCAAGATCCTTCCCAAACGCTCGACCGATGCGCGCCCGGACACAGTGGTCTCCGAGGGCGATGATCCAAATCATTTCACACCCAACTACTTCGGTCATGGGGTCACATGGGAGCTTCCCGACTGGAGCGCAATGGAGCTCGGCTACGCGCGCGCGCGCGACCAATTTAAGCGCCACGGTCGGAGGATCGTCGATGCTACCGTAGAAGGTAAGCTGACGGTATTCCCTAAGGTGGACTATGAGTCGATCTTCCGAGAAGACCAGTAGCTGAGCGGTTACGCTGTCCCGTGCGAATCCTGCATCTGACTACGCAGCCGCCGAGCGCATTCGGGACTAACGCCGGGGCGCTGCGCCAGTTCGAGTTGTGCACTCGCGCAGCCCAGGCGGGGCATGAGATCACCGTAGTCGCCCCGGTGCCGGCCTGGATGCGCGAGGCCTACCGGCCGGCGGAGCAGCTCACGTCCAGCGGCATCCGGCTCGTGACGACCCGCCGTCGTGCCCGCCGCGAGCTCGAGGCGCTCAGCGCCATCGCGCGCCATCCGGGAATGCTGTTGCGCTTAGTGGCGGCGCCTTATTACGGTGTGCAGTCAGAGATGTATGCGATCGACATGCGTGAGGCCATTCGAGCCCAGCTGGCGGGTAAGCCGGACATCGTGACGGTTGAGCACGACTTCGCCATCCGCCTCGGTGACGAGGTCGGCCCAGAGATCCCGAAGGTGCTGATGACCCACAACTGCACGAGCGCCTACTACGGGACGCGTGCCGAATCGGCGTCGAGCGCGCGGCGGACGCTGCTGAGCATTGAGGGCCGGCGGGTGGCGTCCTACGTGAACCCGCGCCTGAGCGGATTCGCGGGGATCGTTACGGTATCAACTGACGATGCCGAGCTCTTCCGCGCGGTCACTGATGTGCCTGTATTCGTCGTGCCCAACGGAACGGCGTTGGACCCGGCCCGACCCCAGCCGCCGACAGGTCCACCGGAGCTACTCTTCACTGGGACTATTGGCTACGCGCCGAACCGTGACGGCATCTTGTGGTTTGTTTCGGAGATCTGGCCGCACATATTGACGCAGGTGCCTGACGCGCGCCTGCTGGTCGTCGGCCGGCGGCCGGATGCCCAGGTCCAACGTCTCGCGAACAGTGACTCGCGTATTGAGGTCACAGGCGAAGTTTCGGAGATGAGGCCATATTTCGAGCGGGCGACGGCAGTCATCGTGCCGCTGCGCTCGGGAGGCGGGACGCGGTTGAAAATCCTGGATGCGTTCGCCTCCGAGCGCCCCGTTGTGTCAACGCGGATCGGCGCCCATGGCATCGAGGTCGAGGACGGTGAGCAGCTGCTCCTAGGCGACGAGCCAAGGGAGTTTGCGCAGCAGGTGGTCCGGCTCCTCGGAGACGCCCACCTGCGCTCACGCCTATCTATAAACGGTCGTCGGCTGATCGACGAGCGCTATCACTGGCGAGCAATCGCCGAGCAGTACATCGATGTGCTCGACGCGCTGATCTAGCTGCTTCGGTCTCGATCAGAGGGCTGACAGGTTCGGGTGAGAAGCTCCGCGTATACAGTCGCCATCCGCTCGCCGTACGAGGCATAGGAGTACGCTGCCACGGCAGCGCGCAGGGAGTTGATTCGCGCCCCGCGCCGCCAATCCGCGTCGCTGGCGATGTCGGCCAACGCCACGCGAAGTTCATCGACATCACCGGCCTCGATGAGCTTCCCGCACTCGTACTTTTCCACCACTGGCGCTACGCCAGTGGTCTTGGACACGATCACCGGCACACCGGCGGCCATGGCCTCTGCTGCCGCCATCCCGAAGCACTCATAGGCTGAAGGCATTGCCACCACGTGGCTCTGCGCAAAGAGGTCGGTGCGGCCGGCTGCGTCCACATGTCCGCGCCACTCAATACTCAGAGACAGTCTATCCGCGAGCTGGTGGAGCTGGGCGCGGTAAGTCGGGTCGCCATCCCCGCAAACGATCACCTTGGTTGAGGTTCCCAGTGCCGCTACCGCACGCATTAGCACCTCAAGGTTCTTCTTGGGGTGCAACCGGCCGATGTAGCCGACAACCAGCGGGGGAAACGGTGGTTCCGTTAACGGCTTTTCCGGAGGGTCTGCAACGACCGCATGCGGAATGACTACGGCGTACTCGTTGGGCCTGATGCTATCGGCGTGCTCCATCTCCGAGGTCATAACCACCAGGTCGACATATCGCATGAGAAAGGCACGCACGCATAGCTTCGCCTGCGCCCATAGCCTCGTCTTGTGGTTGACCGAGCCGGAACGTGTTTCGATGCCGAACCTTGTCAATGACTCATGAGCGGTCATCACTACGGGACGGCCGGCGCGCGAGCCGGCGATTGCGGCAATCAGCGTGCTCCACGGCCAAACATAGTCAACGTGGACGACATCGTAGCGGTGCGCATTCCGTAGCAGCCACGCACTCATCTGGCGGCTGATGCCCCACCGAGACACCATTGACGACGGCAGCCACCGGGAGCTAGGGAACATCAGCGTCCGAACACCGGCGGCGTCGAGCCTAGCCCGCGCCGGAGCTGTCGCCGTGACTGACCGTTTGTTGCCTGTAAAGATGATTGTCGGCTCCAGCAGCACTCGCCGCTCGGCGATCGCGGCGTTTACGATTGTCGTTTGGGGCCCGCCCATCTCGGGGTCGAGGGTGGGTATCACGCGTAGCACCTTCATCAGCGCGAGATGTGTGAGCTGTTGCCTTCTGCGGAGACATTGGAGTCTCGGCAGTGGCCGCGATCACGATTCGGCGGCATGCTTGTCTACCGACTTCTGGAACAGAAGGTCAGCCTGCAGGCACTGGCCTGCGATGTCGCGCTTGATGCCGAACACTCCGGCGAGTCTGAAGCCCTTCGACCACAAGTGAGCGATGAGCTCCCCTGCTAGTGCCTGGCCGGTGTAGAGCTCAACAAATGAACACTCGACGAACACCTCATCGACGCCTTGCAGCACCCGATCCCCCCCTCGCAGGACCTCGAGCTCGTAGCCCTGTACATCGATCTTTAGCAGGCACGGGCGAGTCGGCGCAGGCTCTGCGAGTACGTCGTCGAGTCGCGTCATCGGCACACTTATAGACGTGGCTTCCTCGGTACCTGGGAATGCTGTCGTGTAGCGGGCGGTAATCGGTAGGAGAGACGAAGAGTCGTCGAGTCGTGACACATGCATCGCCTGTGCAGCGGTCGTATCGGAGCCAAGCGCAACCTCGAAGAGCTCAATTTGCCCTGGTAGAGGGAAGACTTGGCGGACAATTTGCTGCGCGTTAGGCAGTGGCTCGAAGCAAAAGAGCTGCGCGCGCGGGAAGCGATGACGAGCAAACAATGCAAATTGCCCATGATGGGCACCGACATCGACGATCGACGCGAAGTCGTGCTGAAACGGTACATCCTCGTGCTCGACCGCAGCCGCAACGCCCAGCCGCAGCGCGCGGCGAAACGCTGACGTTCGACCGAGCCGCATGAGCTTACGAAGCTTACGGAGTCGCTCGTGGCTATCCTGACGGCCGTCTGTGTCAGCGAGCCCTTGCCCTGACGGCTGACGGCTAGCGACACTCATCCTTTCAGGGTCCCGGAGTCCGAGCGCCTACGAGCTGTTGTGCCCGCATCCAGTCAACTGTGCATCGGATACCCTCATCCAGCGAATAATGCAGCTGAGGCACGATCTGGTTGAGCGGCGTGGTGTCATAAATCATCTCAGTTAGGAGGTTGTCGAGCCTGAAGCTGGTAAGTGGAGGCTCTGTCCAGCCGAGCTTCTGTAGAAGATCGCCAACAAGCGCTCCGAGCTTAACTGGGTTTCGCGGGAGGGTGCGGATTGGCCTGCTACTCAACTGGCGTTGAATGCGGTTCGCCATGTCCATGACCTCGATCGGCGGGGAATCCGCGAGGTACATAGTCGTTCCATCGAGTTCTGGGTCTGCACTCGACGTCTCTGCAATAGCGGCCAGCTGTTGGACGGTGTTTCCGACATACCCGAATGACTTGTGAACCGGTCGGCGACCGACATGTACGTAACGGTTAGCCGCAATAGTCAGGAAGAATGTCCGATACGGGATGTCGAACCACGGCCCCCAAATCGATGTCGGTCGCATAATGACCCAAGGAAACGTGGTCTTTGCACTGCGCACAATCTGCTCGCCGCGAACCTTGCTCTCGCCATAGGCATTGGGTGCGCAGTAGTCGGTCTCGTTCGCTGGCTGATAGCCGATTCGGCATACAAGTCTTGACGACGCGAACACGACGCGCTTGAGGCCGATTAGCTCGTTGCATGCATCAAGAACGACCTCGACACCGCGGGTGTTGTACGCATAATCGTCGAGCGTCGTACCGTGTAGGTCGGTTCTCGCGCCGAGATGGAAGACATACGTTGGCGCGAACTCGGCCAACGTTGTCGTAACGTCGTTGGCGTCAAGAGGATCGACCCTATGCCAGTATGCGAGTTGCTGGTGGTTGCGCGGCTGGATTGGATCTAGATTGATAACGGGCACGCCCGACGATGCGTAGTGCTCCACGAGGTTCGTCCCAATGAAACCGGATCCACCGGTAATCGCGACACGTATCATCGGTTCTGTAGGATCATGGCGATTACGAGGTCCCCGGCTGCTGGTGACGGACAGTCATCAAGAGAGCCAAGGAGTGCCCGGTGGCGGGCTAACTTAGCACAGAGGCGAACTGCGAGATTCCCAGTACGCGCACAGAAGACGCCTGCCCCCACTACGGCTCAACTCTACGGCTCAACTCGTACCCGAGGTTGCGTCAGCCGCGCCGCGCCGGGAATGAGGACACTGGGAGGCCAATGGCGACGCCATCGAGCTGACGGACGATCAGGCTCAGCCCACCGCCGTCCTGATCTCACGCGTCGTGCGCGGGCAGTATGCAGCTTCATTGCTCTAGAGTGCTGTCGGCGAAGTTGGGTGGGACTTGATGCGATTCTATATACCACGGGTGGTCTCCGGGCCACGCATGTGATCCGTCTGAATTATGCATGCCGGAATTCCGGCCGCAAAGCAGCCGCTCGGTAGATCACTGTTTACGACGGAATGCGCCCCTATACGAACGTCATCCCCGATCGTCACGTTCTTGAGAATAATCACACCTGAGCCGATGAAGCATCTCTCTCCGATATGGATGTCGTTACCCTCAAGGGGGACCTCCTCGTAGGGGCTATCAGGGTGAAAATCAGCCCGTTTCCCGTTGAAGAAGCGATGCTCTCCGGTAAGCACCTGACATCCGTGGGCAAACGCCGCATCGTCTCCGACGTAAATGTCGCCGGAGACAACATTGAATAGCGTGTTCATCGTGGAGCACCGCTGCCCGAGATGCAGCCGCTCCATCGGGCCGTGCACGTATGCGTAATCGATGTTCGTAAAGCCGCACCAGACCCCCACACGAACAAGAGGAGTCTGGACGGCGGCACGCAGCCGCGCTCTTCGCGAGCGCGCCCACTGTTCCTGCCGCTTGCGGTTTAGAATAAAGCCCACGAAGTTACCCTAGTGCGCCACGAGATCGCATACACTCCGATGCTGGCGCGACGCTGCGCTAGCTGAACCGCTCCGCCCGCTGATGTCCGTCCGCTACGCAGCGCTGTCGCCCAAGCGGATCGTCGAGCCTTCGCACGGCGTCCGCGATAGCCTCTGGCTGCATCGTGGTCGGAGACGAGCGCTCCACCCGCGCCGAACCCTCGTAAAGGCTGGGCAGGATGCCTCCGAATCCGCATCTCCACGCACTGGGCTCTCCACCAGTGCCTGCCGTTGCACTGTTGTGGGATGTCGCGTGGGTTTGTCCATGGCCAGGGATGCCCTGTCCGTGGTAGCCGTCGCGTAAGCGCCGTGATTGATCCTTCTCGGTCGTGTCCGTCGTGCCCTGGATACCGCATGAAGCTGGGAGAAACGATACTCTTTGTCTCACGTTCGTGCTCGTAGATTCACGGCCGGATGCTGGATGCAGATGCTCATCGTGTCTCAGAATCAAGACCAAACAGGGCTACCATGCACGCCCCTCCGGCTCAAGCCTAGCAATCAGCGCGCGTCGCCGTCGAAAGCATCAAGGCGAGATGCGGGACAGCTCAACATGAGTACTTGATAGGCAGCATCTCAGCCAGCGTGGCAACCACATCCCACTACTACTCAATCGGCTCGAAGGGCGTGCGTAGGTCTCAAGCGCGGCGATTGCCGCTCCGTGAGACGATTGTGTGTGCCCTGTTGGTGCTG
Organism: Solirubrobacteraceae bacterium; assembly: GCA_036513795.1. Classification (GTDB taxonomy): domain Bacteria; phylum Actinomycetota; class Thermoleophilia; order Solirubrobacterales; family Solirubrobacteraceae; genus Palsa-744. The sequence continues at coordinate 19,634 of DATBYJ010000207.1, forward strand.
AGCGTCTCTCTGGGCAATCTCACGAATCTGAGCGGTGTGACCCCGTTGCAGCGTGAGCTGGTGCTCGTTGTGTTGCTCGTGGGTGCGATCTTGGCGCTTCCGGGCGGCGGTCTACGAACTACAGGAAGGCGCGCTACCGCAGTCTGTGCGTTTGTCGGCTGCGCCGTGGTGTCTTACCTGCGCTTCGCTGTGGCCCCAATCGCACCGTTCTCGGGGCGCGTTATGACCGGCGTAGCGCTGATGGTGATAATCGTGACCGCGTTCTCACTATGCGCGTTGCTTGCGCCAGCGGATGCCGTGACCCGCCGGCGCCGCTTGCTCTGCGCTCTCTTCTCGCCTGTTTGCTTCGCCGCCCTTAACCTCGCTCTCTATGTCGTCGGCTTCCACTTTACGGCTGTCCGGTCCGAACGGTCCGAAATCACGCTCAAACCTGGACCGGCTCAACTCCTGGGTCTGATCGGCATACACACGACACGGGCTAACCTACCGCTAAGCCCTGGCCTCAACGGCGCCGGAGAGGCGGCTGCCCTGGCGCTAGTCATCTGTGCTGTGCTTGCGTACCGCAGTCAGGGAAGGCTACGATGGGTGTCTCTGCTGGGTGCTGTGGTGGGCTTCACATCGGTTCTTCTCACCGATAGTCGTGGGCCGCTAGCTTACGCGTTGCTGGCGCTCATCATGCTGGCGCTTTTGCCGAGAGCAGCAAAACGCGTGGTTGCGGTTGTCCCTCTCCTGCTGCCAATTTGGCCAGCGATCATCCTATTCGTTGCCGGTCATCTCGGGAGCCTGTCGGAATCGCTAAGCCGCAACCCAGGTAGAGGTAGTTTTGAAACAGCGACAGGTCGCTCAACAATTTGGTCGATCGTGGCGCGTTTCTTGAGCCATACACATGCAGAAGATCTGATCGGCTATGGTGCCTACGGTCAGGTCAGGTCAGGAGTAGGTTATCAGTACGCCTATTTGTTTAATTATACAACACATCCTGAGTTTAACAGTGTTCACAATATCGCACTCCAAACTATTCTAGACATGGGCTATATCGGACTCGCCCTGTTCTTGCTCTTTCTGATGGTAGGCATTAACTCCGCACGTGTTTCCTATGAAAAGGCAGGCGCGCCAGAGTCGGCTGCGCTGCTCGTCGCTCTGATTGCCCTGAGCCTCTTTGGCGCCAGCGAGGCGCTTCCGGGCCTAGCTGGTATTTATCTCCTAATCTCTTTGATAGTGCTGACGTGTGCAGCCATTCGAGTGTCGGCTTCAGATCGATTGACGCAGACCTTGATGGACACTGTAACGGCGCCCCATCTGCCAGCTGATGCGCCGCCCATGTCGGCAACACCACAGACACTCGCACGCTTGACTGGATCGGCTAGTGGCTAGCGTGAGCAGTCGACTCGGACGGCGTGCGGCCGGCAGCGAAGCTTCGTTAGGAACGGGGGCGCCTTCGAGCGCCAAAACGTTCTTTGGGTCCGGCATCGTCTATGCGAGTACCATGGCGGTGCAGCGCGCGGTCTCGTTCCTGCTCCTACCCATCTTCACGCGTGTGCTGGTGCCAAGTCAGTACGGCAAGCTCTCGATCGCTCTGTCGGCAAACGCGGTCGCCGCAGTCATCTTCGCTTTTGGTCTCGAACTGGCGATCTTTCGTGGCGCGGTGCAACTTGCCGATGATCCCGACGCTCGCAATCGCTTCGTGCGATCGATCTGGACGTTCCTGCTTGTCGCTCCGCTTCTCGCAAGCGCTGCCGTGATCGCCGTGATGGCCCCGTTCCTCTGGGCCAGTCCTGTCCTGAGTGTCGGCGAGTTGAGCCTGGCCATGCTGGCGGCGTCTCTATCCGTCTCATCTACCACGGTGCCACTTGCGCTGCTCCGCGTGGATCGACGCTTGCGTGACTTCGTCGTCGTGAACACTGTTGGCACCGTTGCGACTCTTGGCCTGGAGCTGCTCTTCGTGGTTGCTCTCCGGGCGGGCGTGGCGGGTTGGCTCCTTGCGCTGAGCATCGGATCGGCTGCGACCCTCGCCGTCGCCATGGTAATCGTGCCGTATCGTCGTCCGCGACCTTTTGATCGTGCACTTGTCCGGGATACGCTGCGCCGTAGTCTACCGGTCATGCCTCACTTCGCCGCGATGTGGTCGTTGCAGCTAGCCGACAGGGTGCTGCTGGCAGCGCTGGTCACCACTGCATCTGTGGGCGTTTACAGTCTCGCCTCCAACATGGCTACACCTCTTCTCGTACTGATGATGGGGGTCAATCAGGCGTTCATGCCCGCGTATGCACAGGCGGGAAAGTCGAACTCCACCACGAACCTGCGTTCACTCATCGAGCTACAGGTTGCGGTGGTCTCGATCCTCTCGCTCGCCTGCGCGCTGCTCGCGCCGGTCGTCATTAACGTGTTCCTAGACTCGCGTTACCGTGCCGCTGCCGATCTCACATCTTGGATCGTGCTGGGCTATGCCTTTATCGGGCTCTACTCGATTCCCATGAATGGGGTGACTTTGACACATGGCAAGTCACGGCGGATCTGGGTCGTGAGCCTTACGGCGGCCGCCGTAAATCTCGGTCTGATCTACGCGCTAGTCCCGCGCCGCGGGCTTGAGGCGGCAGCGGTAGCGTCGGCGGCGGGATACGGCGTATTGTTGATTGGGGTGTTGCTCTACAGTAGGTGGACCGGTACCACCATCCGATACCCTTGGAGGGGTATGGGCGTAGTGTTTATTGTCGGTGGCATGACATACGCAGGTGGCGTGCTGACGACGGGCGCCAGCGATGTGCGAGATATCATCCTTCGTTTTGTCTGGATCGTCATAGCGACAGGGGTGATAGCGATGATCGTGAACCGGCACCGACTCGTACGGTTTCAGAGCGTATCTCGGCCCGAGTCTGACTCAGGGGAGCTGTGAGGTGCGTGAACACTGCATTCGCACGGGCGTCCGGCTGTCCGGAGCCGTCTCGGAGAGCAATCGCATACTCTGCTGCCTATGGCTTTGAACATTCAACTCTGGAGCTATAACTACGACCCTGAGCCCACGGGTATCGGGCCCGTAAGCCGGGTCTGGGCGGAGGGGCTGCGCGACCGCGGACACCACGTCGAGGTGGTTGCCGCCCATCCCCACTATCCTGAGCCGGTGTGGGGATCGAAGGCGCTGCCCTACCGAGAGGTGCGAAACGGCATCCCGGTACTCCGTCTCCCTCTCTGGATTGGCCGCGATACAGCGATCGCACGCTATCGGCAGGAGCTTTCGTTCATGGTAGCTCAGTTCGCCGCGCTGCCGGCACTGTCGCGTCCCGATGTCCTCGTCTCCGCTTCCCCGTCGTTTCCGGCGCTCTTCCCCGCGATCGTAAACGTCCGTATGCGCCGGGCGCCATGGGTTCTGTGGTTGCACGACATCCTTCCCGACGGGGCGGCGTCGAGCGGCATTGTCGACGAGGGCAGTCTCGTCATTCGCGCTTCCCGGCGTCTGGAGTCGTCTGCCTATCGTCATGCTGATCGCATTGTCGTGCTCTCTGAGGCGTTTACCCACAATCTGACGACTAAGGGCGTGTCCGAGGCCAAGATCCAGCTGATCTACGATTCAGCCACGCGTGTGCCTCGCCGGTTGCCCGCAGCGGAGGATCGCGCGCAGCCTCCGCGCCTGCTGAGCATGGGCAACATCGGCTACTCCCAGGGCTTGGCGCCGCTGGTAGCGGCCTTTGAGCGCTCAAATGCTCTCGATGACACGCCGATCCATTTCATCATCACGGGCAACGGGATGGCCGCAGATGACACGCGCTCTGAGATCCGCTCTGACCGGATCGAGATGCCCGGCGTCGTCGACGACGAGCGACTCGAGCATGAGCTTCAGGCCGCGACTATCGCCTTCGTCAGCCAGCTGCACGAGGGCGCCGAGTTCAACATCCCCTCGAAGATCATGAACTTCATGGCGTACGGCCTGCCGATCCTCGCCGCCGTCAACCCGGGCGGAGAGGTAGCAAGGATCGTGGAGCGGGCCGGCGCCGGATGGGTCGTCGATAGCTCAGACCCCGACTCCTTCCCGTGCAGACTAGCGGAGATTCTGCGGGCGCCGGCGGAGATCACGGCGCGAGGACAGGCTGCCTACCGGTACGCGCAGCATCACTTCACCCAAGCCGGCTTTGCCGAGCGCTTTGACGAGGCGCTCGCTGAGGTGGTTGATCGCCGTCGTGTTACGAGCGCTCAAACGGTGTGAGCAACTCGGCGAGCTACTGGACAGTACTCAGCGCGGAGGCTTGATCGAAGATCCAGGCATAGGTTTTCTCGAGCCCCTCGCGCAGCGAGATGCTCGGCTCCCAGCCCAGTCTGTTCTGGATCATCGTGTTGTCGCTGTTGCGACCGCGAACGCCCTTAGGCGCGGAGAGGTCGTAATTGCGCTCCAGCTTGACCCCGGCGATGTCCTCGATGATGTCCACGAGCTGGTTGATGCTCACCATCTCGCTGGAGCCGAGATTGATTGGGTCGAGGATGTCCGAGTCGAGGATCGTCTTCGTCCCGTAGACACAGTCGTCGATGTACATAAAGCTGCGGGTCTGCTCTCCGTCCCCCCAGATCTCGATCTGGTTGCTGTTTGAGAGCTTCGCTTCCGCGACCTTGCGTGAGATTGCGGCTGGCGCCTTCTCCCGTCCTCCGTTCCACGTACCCTCAGGGCCGTATACATTGTGGTAGCGAGCCGTACGTGTGTACAGCCCGAAGTCCTCGCGGAAGTGCCGGCACATACGCTCGCTGAAGAGCTTCTCCCAGCCGTAGCCGTCCTCCGGCAGTGCGGGGTAGGCGTCGCTCTCCTTCAGGCCCGGGTTGTCTGCGTCGGTCTGCTTGTCGGCGGCGTAGACGCACGCCGACGAGGAGTAGAAGAAACGCCCCACATCCTGCTCTTGTGCGGCTTGTAGCATGTGCGTGTTGATCAGGACCGAGAGCATGCACAGCGCCTTGTTGTTCTCGATGAACCCCATCCCGCCCATGTCGGCGGCGAGGTTGTAGACATCGTCGGCATTGGCAAGCGCCTCGGTGCAAGCGTCCTTCAGGCGAAGGTCCGCAACCATGTTCTCCGCGTCCCCGTGGACCTGGTACCACTCATCGAGCGGCTTGAGATCGACCGACCGGACGCGGTGGCCCTCGCTCAGCAGGTTGGCGACGAGGTGGCCTCCGATGAAGCCTCCTCCGCCTGCGACTACAACCAGATCATCACTCATCAGACCTCCTTGCCTGGGAACGCTCGGCAGCTTCACGATAGATCAAGGGAATGATCATCGCTTATATTGTTGCATGAAACCCTTAACTCGTGAGGATATGTTAACGCTCCTGCGGTATCTGTAGACATAAGTCTCAAGCCAATCAGGCCCTTTGTGCGGGTCCTTCGAATAGGCGCCCGAACTTCTCGAATGCGTTGTCGCTCCTTGCCCGCCGTGCAAGGCGAGCATTGTGTCTACTCGATCGCGACTATGGCCGGGATCTAGAGCCGGCGACACTCGGCTAAAGCTCTCTCATGGTCCAGTAGCGCTCAAGATAGTGCCTATACATGGCGCCGGTCCTTGAGGGCGTCGTTGCCACAGTCTTGACGGATGAGAAGTGCTCTCGATTTGGCTTCAGCTTCTGCGAAGCACTCACGCGCAACGCGAAACCCGTCGACAAGTCCTGGCGCCTATGCTCTGTTCGGAAGCGGCCCACATATTGACCGAGGAAGACGCGTCCAACGGGATCTAGCTCCAAGCCGAGCTCCTGTCGGCCGATCCGCACGATTGTGTCCTCGATGCCCTCCGGCTTAAGCATCCGCAGGCCTGGTAGAGCCCAGACTCCTTGGTATGGGGCGATTCGGCGCCTACAGACGATCACGCCGAGATCACCGTACTCGATCACGAGGTCGAAGGTGGGTATGACAGCCCACTTCAGGATCGTTTCAAAATCCCTTTGTGGAGCAAGGTTGACCGTCTCAACAGACGGATTTTGAGGACGGGCGGCTATCACTTTAGCTTTACCTCTGCAGTGTTAAGGCACACGATAGTTGCAGTGCAATCTCAAGCGGAATCACTCGGAGGAGCAGGATCAGTAGGGAGCTGCGACCAGCAACACTAGCGATGCAAGTCCTAGCGGTGTAAGCCGTCACCTCGCCGGGAATGGGGGTTTGGGTGGCGCAACCTGCTGGCAGTACTCGGGCTCATGGCGGCAAGCGGTGCGCTCCTCGATGTTTGCTGTACCCTGGGGCGCCCGATAGTATGTCGCAGTATGTCGCGCTGCAGATGTTTGCGGCAAGTAAGGACCTTGATGGACTCTGAACAGACAAGCCTAAGCCCTCAACAGTTTATGAGCGTCGTCCGTCGCCGAGCGCCATGGGTCGTCCTTTGCTTCGCTCTCGTCGCGGTGGCAGCCTATGGGTACGCTAAGCATCGGCCCAAGAAATACACGGCGACTGCTGCAGTGGCCTTCACCAGTAACCAGCTCGACCAGCAGATTGCTGGGCTCTCGACCAGCAACAACGGCCTCACTGCCCTGGCTCAGCAGCAGAGCAACCTCGAACTCCTCAAGGTTGGTGAGGTAGCGGCAAAGACCGCGAGCCAGCTCGGCCATGGGCTGACCGAAGAAAAGGTGAGCGCAAGTTTGAGCATCAGCGCGAAGGGTGAATCAAGCGTCTTCACTATCGCGGTTAGCTCGCCTTCTCCCGTACTCGCGGCTGCAATCGCGAACACGTATGCCGGTCAGTTTGTCAAAGACCGGCAAGGTGCTAATCGTCAGTTCTTCAAGTCTGCGCTGGCGCTCGTGAAGAGGCAGCTGGCGGCACTCTCTCCAGGACAGCGGTTCGGCTCGGATGGGCTGGATCTCGAGGATCGTGCACACACACTTGCTCTCCTTGCCGAACTGGGCTACAACAACGTGGAAGTGGCTCAGGAAGCGTCGGTGCCCTCTAGCCCCTCCTCGCCGCGGGTCGGCAAAGATACGGCTATCGGCGCGATTCTGGGCTTGTTGTTCGGCATCGTCCTCGCCTTCCTGCTCGAGCACTTCGATCGCCGGATCAGAGGATCTGAGGAGCTGGAGGGGATCTATCGTCTACCCATGCTTGGCACGCTTCCCAAGAGCACCGCGCTTGGCGGTAAGGGAGCGGCTCTGCCGTCCACCGAGGCCGAGGCGTTCAGCCTGATTCGCGCCCACCTGCGCTTCTTCAACGTCGATCGTGAGTTGCGCACCATCTTGATCGCGTCGCCCGCGCCGGGGGACGGCAAGACGACGATATCTCGGTATCTGGCTGAGGCAGCTGCGAGGTCGGGTTCTCGGGTGCTGCTGCTCGAGTTGGATCTGCGCCAGCCGACGCTAGCCCAGCAACTTGCGATCGAGCCTGGGCCGGGTCTCGCCGATGTGCTGATTGGTGCCAGCCGACTGGACCAGGCTACGCAGTCGGTCGCGTTGCAGGCCCCTTCAGGTGAGGGGGCTGTGGGGAATGCGGTCGACGTGCTGACTGCCGGCGCCGTTCTGCCTCCCAACCCGGGCGAGCTACTGGAGAGCCACGCGATGGATGGAGTGCTCGAGCGGGCCAAGTCCGGGTATGACCTTGTCGTGATCGATACGCCGCCACTGACCGCCGTCTCGGATGCGTTCCCGCTGCTCACAAAGGTCGATGGTGTCGTCATCGTGGGCAGGGTCGGGCATAGCCGGCGCGATGCCGCAGAACAGCTGCAGCAGGTTCTCTCCAGCAGCGGCGCGCCGCTGCTGGGCGTGATCGTCAACGGTGCGAAGTCGGGCAGTCCGATTCCCTATCCAGTGGGTGGCGGGTCATCTAGGGCCGTGGTTTCGGATGACGGCGCGTCCTCGTCAGAGAGGCTTGCCCCGACAGCTGGGGCTTGAGACGGCTGAATGCCCTGAGCACAGGACCGGGGTTCTGATGTTCAGGTGGTGGCCGCGTGTCGCTTGAGTGCCGCGGCCAGTTGATCCAGGTCGCTAGCGGCTTAGCGTGTTTCGCGTGATGCCTTGTATAGGACTTCGCTTGCGCTCTGATTGTCGAGATGGCAGTCGGTGGCTTCGCTGAAGATCTGTTTGATGCTGCCGAGGTGTGCGGGGACGCTCGCCCATGTACGCTGGAGAGGTTTCACCCCTAGTCCGGCTCCTCCTGACTCCAATTCTATGTCGGCGGATTCCCGTGATGGTTGCCTGCCTGTACTCATACAACGGTGCCCGAGGTTCTGCGCTTCCACTGGCGGAGCGGTGCCGGCCAGGCGCGGGACGCAATGGCGGCGGCACCCCGGCCGTTAGGGGTCATGCCAACGACTGTCAGTCAGTCCAGCTTCCAGACGCTCCAAACTGCTACGGCGAGCACGATGCCGTGCGGCGGAGATCATCATTCGCACGCCAAATGGCAGGCCATCGACGAGGTAGCGTCGAGCGAGTCGGCGCGTTGGTTCTTGCGAGAGGCGATAGGCCCACTCCAGTCCGAGGTCGCAGATCCAACCTGGCGCGCGTGACACGTCACCTGTTGCGTAGCTCAGGCTGATGCCCACCCCGAGGAACGAGGCGTGCGGCAGGGAATCGCGCAGCACGCGGATCAACAGATCCTGCTTCGGGAACCCCAGGGCCACGAACACGATCCGGGGCGCGACTTCGGTGACCTGGCGCTTGATGCGGCCGAGCTCTTGGTCGTTGTTCTCAAAGCCGACGGGAGGGCAGGCTGTGCCGGCGATCTCAAGCCCCGGGTAGCGGTCGCGGAAGACGTCTGCTGCCCGTTCGGCGACGCCAGGGTCGCCGCCCAGCAGGAATATCGACTGCCTGCGGGCGTTGGCGGCCTCGCAGATCGACCAGACCATGCTCGATCCCGAGACTCGCTCGGGCAGCGGCTCGCCGGCGAGGTGGCTGGCCCAGATCAACGGCATCCCATCAGCGACGACCAGGTCCGCCTCGTCGATCAGCGCTCTCTGTGCGGGGTCGCGACGGTAGCGACGGATGTGATCGAGGTTTGCGGTGATCGTCCAGTGCCCGCTGCCAGCCTCTGCTGCGTCGAGGATCGCCCGCACCGCATCTGCTTCCGTCACGACCCCCATCGGCGCGCCCATGAAGCGGGTAACGCGCGCGGGCCCCGCCGGGACGTCGTCGTTTGAGGGTCCGGGTGTCAAGGTATTAGCGGTGGGAGGCCGATCGCTGATGGCACGCTGCGAGACAGTATCCAGTGCAGCGGGCGCGTCGAGCGACAGGAGCATGCCCAAATTGTTCGCATGCTCCTCTGACGCCACCGACGGGTGCATTCTTTCAGATTCCAAGCTTCGAATCATTGTGGCCTGCTCTGTGACACGGCGGACGTTGCGCGCGCCGTCATGCAGCAACTCGATAGCGAGTCGGCGCGTCGCGCCAGCGTCTCGATCGAAGCGGCTCAGATCAGCCAATCTCCGGCAGGGACTCCTCCGGCGATATGCGCAGGATCCCCGGGCCCAAGCCGCTCTCGTGGTCGAGGATCAGCGCAGCGGCTGCGCTGCGCGACTTGACCCCCAGCTTCTGGAAAGCGGAGGATAGATGGTTCTTGACGTTACTCTCGGTCACGAACAGCTTCCGCGCGATCTCCGCGTTTGAGAAGTCCAGCACGATCATCGCGAGGATCTGGCGCTCGCGCGGGGAGAGCGGCGGCCGGTCAACGATCTGGCGAATGGCCTTGGGCACCACGCATTGACCGACGGCGACCGCCTCAAGTGTCGGCAGCAGCATGCGAGGCAGATCGTCGAAGAAGACTACGCCATCCAACCTCGCCGCGAGCACGCGTGCTCCGCGGGGGCTGGGGGTATCGCGCAGCAGCGCCACGAGAGGCCCGTCGTGAGCGCCGTGCAGATCAGATAGAGAGGATGTCTCGCTGGGCGTGGCGCGCGTCCATCCCACTATGCCGATCTCGAGCGCGTTGCTCGCGGCTTCCCTGCTCGCACCCGCGAGGATCTCCTCGACGGAGTTCTGGAACCCGGCTGGAACCTGCAGGAAGCGGACGCTGTAAGGGCGTACTAGGTTCATAGATGCAACCTGCTAGTTGCATGCCGCGCGTGTCTCGTCTGCACGACGAGTCTGATACCGGCCTCCGCGCGGGAGGCCGGTATCAAGCTGCTACGGCGAGGTCTGAGCGGCACCCGCTTCCGACACGGACTCGCCTTTTTTGAGGGTGACTTCAGCATCGGCATAGACGCCGACACTGCCGCCGGCCGTGAGCTCCGCGAGGCTGCCGTGGTCTTCGATGCAAGGGGTCTCGTACTCAAGGTTCTCGATGATCTTGTCCATCTTATGATCCTCCTTCCTGTTAGGACAGCTTGGATGCTACGTTCCGATGGGGGCCCTCCACAAGGCCTGAAAAAGTACAGCTGTGGTTGCGGCGGGCTCTCATGTGGCGTGCTCCTCAGTGTTGGAGAGCGCGATCAGCCAGCGGTTGGCGATGCCCACCCGCCACAGCGCCATCGTGTGCAGCATCGCGCTCGCGGAGTCGAGTGCCGAGATCCTGAAGTCTAGGGCGGCGGCGTCCACGTAGCTGCGCACCGGTGCGTGGGGCGAGCGCAGGGGTTCGATCAGGCCTGCCGTCTCGCGGCGCATCGCGTTCAGCAGGATCGATGTGAAATGGCTCTTGGCGTGCCTGGTGCGCACCGTCTCGGGAATCAGCCCGCGCATGCCGTCGCGCAGCACGGCGCGATCTCGAGCGGGGTCGAAGTTGGCGCTCGGCGGAACGCGCAGAAGAAGCTCGATTAGATCCTGGTCGTAGATGAAAGGATGGCGGCGTGGAGGGCTCTCGTCGACGCCGCAGCGACGGTAGTGCGCTCCGAGCGACATCCTGTCGCGGTTGTCGATGAGCATCTCGAGCTGGGATTTCCACCAGCGCGGGCCGGGCGGACGTTCGCGCTCGTCCTCGATTCTCGCCCGGGCCAGTTCGAGCGCATGCATTCTGGGCACGATCGCGCCGACCGAGCTGGCTCCGTCGTGTTGCTGGCGCCGCAGTTTGATCCTGGCAGGCACCAGGGGCGCGACCCCGTAGATGCGCAGGGCACGGAGCCGGGCGCCGCGCGTTCTTCCCCACTCAGGCAGACATCCGGCTAGCCGCCACGCTCGCGGTAGGCGTCCTCTGGCAAGCATGTCGGCGATCAGGAAGCTTGCCACCCCGAACAGCTCGTCACCGCCCTCGCCGTCAAGTATCCGATCCACCTCCAGGTCGCTTGCCAACTCCATCAGCGGACGCCACATGAAGAGGCTTGGAGTCATAGGAGGCAGCTTCCAAAGCTCTATGTGCTCGAGGGCGGGGGCTAGTATCGAGCGAGCAGTGTCGTGCTCGATCGTATGCAGTTGCAGGTGCGTGTGGCAGGCGGTCGCTTCGATCAAATCGCGCTCGTCTGCCTCGGGCTCTGCGGGGAACACGCCCGAGAGCGCCAGCGCCCCCCGGTTAGGTAGGTCGCAGCTGTGCAGCCCGGCTGCCACACATGCCGAATCGAGTCCGCCGCTGAGCTTGACCGCCGGTCGCCTCGCGCCTGCCGACGCGCGAGCGACGGAAGAGAGCACGGCTTCGCGGACGCGCGCTGCGACCTCCTCGGGAGTATCGCCCATGGTCCCCTCGAAGCTCGGCTGCCACCAGCGCTCTTGTCGTGCGCCGTCACGGCTGAGGATCACACGCCGTCCGTACAGCACCCTGGTTATGCCTGCATAGAGAGTGCTGGTCCCAGGCAGGGTGCCTCGCTCGATCCAATCGAGCGTGGCCAGGCGATCAGGCTCGGGGCTGTGGGGCAGCGCACGCAGAAGCATCCGCTCGTGCTCGGCGAACAGGTAGCCGCCGCCGAACGGTGCGAGCACGAGCGGATGCTCGCCCAGCTGGTCGCGTGTGAGCACGCACGCATCAGTGTCAGCGTCGAGTGTCAGCAGCGCGAAGCGGCCGCCTAGCGACTCGCAAGCCGCCAGTCCCTGCTGTTGGAGCCTCGCGGCAAATGTCTCAAGCAGCTGCTGACCCGTCGGCAGGGCACGCAGGTGGCCGCGGCCCACCGGCTCACCAAATAGCCAGCAGGTCCAACGGCTGGTGCGCACGTTGGGGCGTTCGAGCATCGTGAGCTCGCCGAACCTGTACGTCCCCGCATGGCTACGCTGCAATAACTCGCCTGCGCGCTTACCCCATGCCCCGATCAGAAGGTCAGCCATCTTGCGGCCCGATGTGCGTCACGCGTGTGGGAAGGACGTCGTCTCCAGGATCACCGCGGCCAGCTGCTCAGCGTCCACGCCGGGCCGAACACGCAACCTGTAAACCAGACGGCTGGCTGCGATCGCTGACACTACGTCTAGCTGACGCAGCAGCCGGGCGGGCGTGCGCACGGACAGATTGAACGTGCTGGCGAGCAGCTCGAAGGGGCTGACGGCTGTAAGCGCTTCCACAGCGGGCCCATCAGCCGAGCGCTCGAGTAGGAACAGGGCTCCAAGCGGCGCAGGATCCGGCACCCTGTCACTCACGTAGCGATGCTTGTCGGTGGATGAGCTCGCTGGGTGTCCCAGGGCCGCTCGCGCGTCGACGGAGAGCTTCCGGTCCTCGGCGGCGCGCAGCTGGAGCACGACTGATCCCGGGTGAGCGACGAGCGGACCGTCGCTCAGCTGTAGCGCGACAGCGTCATCGCTGAGTAGCTGCCCTCCAACTCTGACGAGCGCCGCGGCCAGCGAGCTCTTGCCAGCGCCGGGCCGGCCCGCGATCAGTAGGGCCCTGCCGTCCAGTACGACGCCGGACGCGTGGAACACCTCGAGCCCGCGAATCGTTGCGGCCAGCGGCAGCGCCTGCGCCGCGATGATGGTCGCCCAGTGCTCGCTCTCTGGATCCGCCTCGCACAGCAGCTCGAGGCCGTCGGGTGAGATCAGCACTCGGCCGTGATCGCGAGCCCACAGCAGATAGCCGGCTGGCTCGGCGAAGTCGACAGACAGCAGCGGTGTTTTGCCCCAGCGGATCTCACGTGCTCGCAGTGGTGCCATGGTGAGCGCGCCCCAGCGTCGGTCGAGTTCTCCGCTATCCAATTGGACACGCGACGGCGGCTGTGCTGTACCAGCGCTAAGGCTCCGGCCGAGACCTGGGATCGAGATCCTCGGGTCGATCGACAGCTCGAGGCCAAATGCGGCGCGGCGATTCTCCCCCGGGCCTGCGCTCGATTGTATCTCAGTCGCCGCTGGCATCCGCGGCTACGATCAGCCCGCGCTCGATCAGCCCGCGGGTGAGGGTGAGCAGATCGGCCTGGATCTGCTCGCGCCCGAGTCCGTACTCGTCGACGAGCACCGGTACCGCATCGCCCACCGTCGCTGCTGTCTCGAGTGCACTGAGCATCTTGCCCGCGGTCGGGTTCAGGCCGTGATACCTGCCCGTTCTGAGATTGAGCACGACAGTCTCGGAGACGAAGCTGCGATGGACCACGTGCTGGGGCAAGCGCGCCCGGGACACCAGCAGCTCCTGATCGGAAAGCTCGGACATAGTCGTTGTATCGGCTCCTTTGTCTGTCATATCAATACTCGGCAACAGTCCCGGTACGCTGACCGTAACGAATCGACGCTCGCAGAAGCAGCAAGCCGGCGGGGAGCAGGACGGCGATAAACCCAACCAGCTTGAGCAGCTCGACTCCCGCGGGATGGGCAAGTGGCGTGTCGACAATCAGGTGGCGTAGAAGATCTGTGGCCGGAGTGAACGGCTGCACGTCGGATGCCCACCGGATCCATCCCGGCAACACCGAGATCGGGAAGTACAGGCCGCCCACGATAGCGATACTGGCGACGATGAACTGAGCCACGCTAGATGCCTGCTTGAACGCCATCACCAGTGCTACCAGGAAGAACGCGAATGGCATGAACGCGAGTGTGCCGAGCAGCGCCACGGGTATCGCGAGGACTGCCGTTGTGGCCAGCGGGAGCCCGAAGATCACGGCCGCCAGGGTGAGCAGCAGCGCGCCACTGAAAATAGCGTTGATGAGCGGGAACAGCATCGTGCCGATGATGCCGTTGATCGGCCCGTGCGCACTCACCAGGAATCGCTCGATCGTGCCTGAGACGAGTTCCTGACGCACGGTGACGGGCATGACGCCCATCGATATCGTGAGAATCTGGACGATCACCAGGCCGACGATCACGAACCCGAAGTAGCCACCCGGAGAATGGATCGTCTTAGAGGTGAGAACGTGGCTTATGTAATAGAAGAGGGTGATCGAGAAAAGCGGGCCTATGAACTGCGCGACGATCTGGCTGCGATAGCTGACGAACAGGATCGCATCGCGACGGATGATTGCCCACATCGCTTCACACCACGGTCGCATGCGACTCACAAGACGCGCTCCAGGTGGCCGTCGGTGAGGGTGTAGCTGGCGTCGCAGGTGACCACGCGATCCTCGCCTCGCGGCGAGCACCAAAGGACGGTCGCCCCGCGCCTGGCCGCCTGTTCGATCTGCTCGTTGAGCAGGCGGTAGCCGTCGTCGTCGAGTGAGTTGCGCGGCTCATCGAGCAGCAGCACACGCGGTTCGTGCAGGAACGCCATCGCCAGCCGGATGCGCTGGCGCTGGCCCATCGACATACGGTCGACGCGGCGGCCGGCAAACTCCTCCAGGGCAAATCGCTGAAGGCTTCCAGTCACCAGCGCGGCGCGCCGGCTGCGGGGCACGTACGCCAGTCTGGCCCAGTAGTCGAGCTGTTGGGTCACCTTCATGCGCGCCTGCAGGCCGCGGTCGCCCGCTGACAGGAAGCCAATCTGCCGCCGAAAGAGGTTCCCTTTCGATTGCGGTGTGAGCTCGCCAAGGCGAACACTCCCGCGCTGTGGCAGCAGAATGCCGGCGGCGAGGCGCAGCAGCGTGGTCTTGCCGACGCCGTTGCGCCCCCCGATCCAGGTGACATGACCCGCGCGCAAAGTTAGGCTAACGTCGTCCAGGACCGGAGGCTTCGGGCCCTTCCAGCGGTGGTAGAGGCCTTCGAGCTCGAGAATCGGGTCCCCGTGCGAGTCGTCAGGGCACGGCGGATCGGAAAGAGGTGCTGAGACTGATGTAGAGCTCATCCGCCCAATACAACGGTTCGCGTCAGACGGTGCTTTCACAGCTCGGCAGCCAACAGGGTGTCCGCGAGCATGCTTGGTGGCGTGTCCAAAGCGCCCGTGAGTCGCCACAGGCCGGTCGTAGCGGCGATGGCGCTCGCCAGCTCGAAGCGCGTCTGCTGGCGCTCGGGCGTGCGGGGGAAGCCCATCAGGGAGTCGAGCAGCGGTGCGAGCGGGCGCTCGATCCGCGCAAGCGATACCTTCGACTCGGCGCGGCGATTCAGCACGATCAGCGCCTTCAGCGGAAGCGGATCCTGATGAACTGGAACGGCGACCCAGCGCTCGCCGCCGATCGGGCAGATCGTCTCCGGGGCGCATGCCACGTTGCTGAGCATCGCGACCTTTGCGGCCGGGACGGTCATCAGCGGCGGAGCTGGATAGGCGAGAGGCGCCTCGCTGCCGCGGGGCTCGAGCACGAGCACGTCGTCTGCCATCAAGCTCAGCCTGCGTCCGATGAGCTCTGTCACGAGCGTGCTCTTGCCGCCGCCTGTTGCAGCTGTGATCGCGATCACACCACCGGGCGTGGCGAGCGCGCCGGCGTGTAGCGCCTCATAGCCTCGCAACAGGGCGACTGTGAATAGAACGGAGTCGAGCACAACTCGCCACCACCTTGGGTCGGCTGGTTCTGTGGGCGTGCACCGCAGCACGCTCGCGCTCGCACACAGGTGGTGGATGGCCCGCGTATCGACGGTAGGGGCTCCTCGGCGATCCGGGGGTGAGCCGTGCACGAAGCGATGGTCCCCCGCGATGCCTCGCTCCACCACGAACGGTGCGCCATCGATCACGCCTTCCCAGCCGATTTCTCTGAGCCCAGACCAGGCCTGCTCAGTCGCCTCAGCCTCGACACGCCGGATCTCCAGCATGCTCGGCTCGTGTATCGGGCGCGTCGCCCACGCGCCGGGTGGCGGAACGTCAAAGAGCAGGCTGAGGCCGAACGCGGTGAGACCCAGCTGCTGTGTGTCTCCAGTCAGAGCTCGACCAGTCGACCAAACGAATCATCGCCGGGGTCGAGCACGGGGTGCCCGTCGTGCTCGACCCACGCGTGCGCGAGGAACTCCGGGGCGGTTCGCGCCCCGATCACCAGCTTGGCGTGGATGCCACGTCTGGCCAGCAGGCGCGTCAGAACGAGCGAGCGCGCCAGGCAGCGCGTATCCCCGGGGAAGTGCGCGAGCAACCGAGCAACGACCCAGCCAAGGCTCTTTGCCTCTTTGAGCGAGTCTGCGTCGGGTGGCGTGGCTGACGGCGAGCGTGAGCGCAGAGAAGCCACGACGGTCTCGATCGGCGCGCGCCGGAGTGCGCGACGCGACTGCATGTACGCGGCGAGCACCTCGACGGCGAGCCGCGCGCGCTCGCGTGGGCTGCGGCGGCCTGCCCGTGAGCCGCTAGCCGTCGGGAACGGTGGTGCCGCGGCTCTGTTGGGCTGAGAGTTTTGAACCGCCATCGTCTCGATTCAATCTTAGATCGAGCGGCGAGCACAAGCGCGGCGGAGATGCCGCGTCAGGTCAATCTCTTGGGATTTGACTTGATGGGCTTTTTCGCGCAGGTGTGATAAGTGCGCTTGCCTGACACGTGGTTGCCCCGGAAGGTCACCGCTTTGACCTTGACCGTGAAAGCGCCCGGTGGCAGGCCCTTGAGGTTGACGGTGGCGACGTAGGTGCTGCCGTCGTGCACGATCTTGAGCTTGTGGCCCCTGAGGGTCACGACCACGGTCTTGAACGGGTCGTACTTGGAGTCGTGGATGTGGATCTTGAACTTGCGGCCGCTGAAGCACTTCTTCGTGTTCGGCAGCGACACGACTTCTTTAAAGCTTCCTACCGCAGAGTTGGCGAGCGGGGCCGTAAGCAAAGACCTCTCGCAACCGTAGCTGGCGCCGACGCCGGCGCTGCCCGGAGGGATGGTCGGCTGTTTGGCGCCGGGCGAGCTGAGGCAGACGAGCAGGTAGCTCGACCCGTTGGGTTCGGTCATGACCCGCCAAGCGGTCGGCCCAAGGATGGGATTTTCTACGCAGGCCCCAGTTGCTTCGTTGGATTTGTACCACTGGTGGAATCCCCAGTAGGAGCCGTCCGGCTGCGGGGTGATTTCTTTCCAGATTTCCTGGCCGACTGGGTGCGTGCAGGTCGCGAACTTGGTGGGCTGAACGACGATGCCCTTGAACTTCCCGTTGCCTGCCGATTCGACGGCGATCTGGCCGCCGGTGAACGACCACACGCCTTCAATGCTCGACGTGGCCATAGCTGTCGCGACGCGTACGGTCAGCAGGAGGATGGTCGCGGCGATCGCGAGAAGCAGCGATTTGCGGCGCCTTGGGCTTTGGGAAGTGCTCTTAGTTCTAGGCATTGCCCTACAAACGCGGGATCGAGCACATTCTTCCACGCCTGTTTGGAGGGTGTCAGGCGGCGGGCCGTCTGTGCGCCCGAATCCTTGACCGTCGGCCGCCGTCTCGCGACATTTGCGGCGAGGTCTCGCTAGTATGCGCGCCCGTACAAGGGGGGTCGGCGCCAGGATGGACGTCAGGCTAGGAGACGTCGGTGTGCGTGAACCCATCGGACAGGATGCGCCAAAGGGGGTATTGCGTTGACCAGGCAAGCGGGTTCTCTGCAGATGTCGATCGTGCGCTGCGTAGGCATAACAATCGCGGCGATCATCGCCGTGTCGATCTGGGCGCCCTCGGCTGCCCACGCCAGTGGGTGCACCGACACCTTCACGAATACCGCAGGCGGCAGCTGGAGCACGTCTGCCAACTGGAGCAAGAAAGCCCCGCCGACATCTGAAGAAGAAGCCTGCATCACCGCGAACGGGACCTACACCGTGACGCTGAGCGCGGCCAGCGCGAGCGTTGCGTCGCTAACGATCGGCGGCAGCTCCGGCACCCAGACGCTTGCGGTTGAAAGCAACTGCTCCGGGACTGCCTCGCTCGGTAGCACCGGTGGGCTGGACGTCGGTGCCCACGGAGCCCTCACACTCACCAACAGCGGACTCTGCGCTAACGGCGTGACGGTCGGCGGGCCCGTCACCAACGCCGGCACGATCACGTCTGCATCCGGTACTAGCGGCGGCGGGCGCAATCTGGAGGGGAACCTTACGAACACGGGGACACTGGCCATTGACGCGAATGCGTCGTTCAACGGTTCGAAAGCGACCTTGACGAACGAGGGGGCGGTTGATCTCGGTTCGGGTCTCGAATTGTATGTTGCGGGTGGGGATACGTTTTCCAATGGCGGGGGTGGCTCGATCTCTGCGCCTGGCGGCGCGGATGTGTTCCTTGCGAGTGGCTCGACGTTCGA
>DATBYJ010000208.1:0-7988 GCA_036513795.1 Solirubrobacteraceae bacterium
CCCAGCGGCTGAGCCCTTCGGGCATCTTTCCGGCTCAGCTTCTTCGAGGATTGTTTTGGCCGGACACGTGGCGAAGCCTTGCGGGTGCAGCTTTACACCCGTTGGGAGGTACACGTTGACACCGATCAGCGGCGGTGGGAAGCCGCCGTATTCGTCCCCGGAGATAGCTATTTCGGCGTGCACGGCAGCGCCTGCGCCGAAGAAGTTGCCCGTGTGCGGGAAGCCGGGTATTGGGATGGCCTCGCCTTTGATGCTCACTGTCGGCGTGGCTGCAGCCACGCCGGGAATTGCCAGCACGATCACGCCAAACAGCAGACCGAGCTTCGCGACATAGCCATCTACTTGGGCTTTAATAAACGCCACAGACGCAATCTATATGATGTCGCTATTCAGCGTCAAGTAGGGCGATGTCCTTATAGTATGCGGGGCGCAATAAACGACTGGCGGAGCGTAATGCCGAACCCGTCGGCAGCGACCGCCTCACCACAAAAACTGCCGATGAGCACGGTGTTAGCTCGTGACCAGACAGAGGCGGGCGCGGTGCCGGCGGGGGGCGCACGCGAGCCGGCCTCCCGACGCGCCCAGCGCGAGCGCATCCTGCTCGCGATGGCAGACATAGCCTCTGCCGAGGGGTATGCCGGGGCGACGATCACGAAGCTGATTGCCCACGCGGGCATCTCTCGCCCAACCTTCTATGAACATTTCGACAGCAAGGATCTGTGCTTTCTTGCTGTCGAGGGCGAGATCGCAGCGGAACTGCTGGAACAGGTCAGGGTGGCAGTCGCGCAGGGCGCCCCCTCACGGGCAGCTGAGTGCACCGTGCGCTGCATTGTCGAGTTCGCGCGGCGCTCACCCGAGCGCGCCCGACTGCTGCTTTGCGAGTCGTTGGCAGCGGAGCCCGCGGCCATGGATGAGCGTGACCGGGCCGTCGATGCGATCGCGGGCTCGATCGAGCGCACACAAGCGCGATGCGCGCCACAGACAATCCTCGCCGATCTGCCGAGCTCCGCGCTCGTGGGAGCCGTGTTCAGGGTGATCGCTCAGAGGCTGCGACATTGCGCAGGCGATCTGCAGGAGACTGCCGGGGAGCTGATCGACTGGATCCGCCGCTATGAGCGCCCTCTGGTGGAGCACCGGTGGCGAACCTTAGATCCAAGTCCACCACCGCCACCCTCTCGGGTCGTCTCCGATCTACCCAGCCAGCCGCCACCGCTGCCACGCGACCAGCGGGGGATGTCCCGGCAAAAGGTCGTGCGCAACCAGCGCGAACGGATTCTGTACGCAACAGCTCTGGTCGCATCACGCAGCGGCTACAACGCGACCAACGTCACTGAGATCCTCGTTGAGGCGGGTGTCGACAAGCGTGCGTTTTACTCCGCTTTCGCCAACAAGCAGGCCGCGTTCATGGCAGCGCACGAGCTCGGCTTTCAGCACACGATGACGGTTATCGCCCGCGCATTCGTCAGCGCGAGCACGTGGCCTGAGCGAGTATGGGAGGGCATCCTCGCGGGTACGCAGTTCCAGGCCAAGCACCCTTTGCTAGCGCATCTTTTGAATGTCCAGTCCCATGCGGTCGACCGCCATGGGCTCGAGCCCATGGATCAAACATATCCTGCGTTTACGCTGTTGCAGCACGAAGGCAATCAGCTTGCCGATGAGCCGCTGGGAGAGACCGCCATGCAAGCAACCCTGGCGGCGAGTTTGGAGGTCACGTTCCAGTGCTCACGCGAGGGCCGCGGCGAGCAGATATCGCTGATGGCACCCATGATCGCGTTCCTGTGTCTTGCGCCGTATGTCGGGCCGGGAACTACGGAGGAACTGATCCAGACGAAGATGGCTGCGGGCGTCGCCCAGTAGCGCTGCACACAAGCAATGTGTGCCAGAGCCATTGTTTGTTAGAGCCATTTTCACTAGAGTCTGCCTGGCGATGCCCGCGCAAACACAATCGAACGCGGCGATAGATCTAGGCGCGCAGAAGGGACGCAAGGCCACGCAGCGAGAACGGCTTGTGGCGAGCATGATCGCAACCGGCAACGAGGTCGGCTACGCACGTGCAAGCGTGTCGGCGGTGATCGAGCAAGCGGGAGTGTCGCGGCCAACGTTCTACGACTATTTCCGCGACCGCGATGACTGTTTCCTTGGGGCACTAGAAGATGTTTATCGGCGGCTGCTGGCGCGCGTTTGCGAGCGCGTGAATGAGGGCGACGCAGACCATGCGCTGCATTGCGCACTCGCGGCACTTGTCGATTTCGCGAGCAACGAACCCGACGCAGCACGATTTCTGACGAGCGAGGCGCTGAGCGCGGGACCGCGGGCGCTGGAGATGCGTGACAGCGGCCTTGATGAGATCGGGCTGATCGTCGAGCGCCGTCATGCGGAGGTAGCTGAATCGAGGGCGATCCCTGATGTCTCACCGCGCATGCTGATGGGCGGCGTGTACAGGTTGATCGGCACGCGCCTACGTCGCGGCGAGCCAGGGCTCACGCGTTTGCGCGAGGACTTGCTCGTATGGGTTGATAGTTACAAACGGCCCGCGTGCGAACGGAGGTGGAGCTCGCTGATGGGCGGGCCCTATGCGAGATCCCCGTTCGTGCCGGACACGCCGCTGGAACCACCAGACGTGCTCGGCCCGGGGCGACCGCGCATACCTGCCGCGGAGGTGGCCGAGAATCAGCGCTGGCGGATCTTCTTTGCCACGGCGACACTCGCCGCGGAGAGGAGCTACGCGGCGAGCACGGTAGCGGACATCCTCAAACTGGCAGGCGTCGATGGCCGCACGTTCTACTCGCAGTTCGCGGGCAAGCAGGAGGCGTTCATGGCTGTGCACGAATTTGGTGTGCAGCAAGTGATGTGGGTGACTGGACAGGCATTCTTCTCGGGGACTTCGTGGCCGGAGCGTGTATGGGAGGCAGCGCGCGCCTTTACGCAATTCCTCGAGATCAATCCGCTGATCGCCCGGGTGGGTTTTATTGAGGCATACGCCGCCGGCCCGGCAGCCGTGCAACGCGTCGAGGACAGCCATCTCGCGTTCACGATGTTCCTGCAGGAGGGCTACCAGCACGTACCGGAGAGCGGGCTTTCGCGCCTAGCGCTCGAGGCGATCGTGATGACGATCTACGAGATCGTCTACTGCCGGGTACGAGCGCGCGGCGCGGCCGACCCAACGTCGCTGCTGGCCCCGATGAGCCTTTTGTGCCTGGCGCCATTCCTGGGTGCCAGGGAGGCAGCACAGTTCATCGACTCGAGGTCCGCCGAACACGCGTAAGCCCGCTACCGTTTGGGGGGTGGACACTTCCAAACACACGCTGAGTTCATTGCCCGAGAGCGATGACAGCGGACCGAGCGCAGCGACGGAGAACAGCCTCGAGACAGCTTTGGCGGACGCGCACAGGCATCTGCACGACCAGGTCGTACGCGCTGTCCTGGATGCGACGCCCGAGCTGGCGCTCGCGGCGATGATCGATGCGCTAGTCCAGTTCGCGGCTGCGCGACCACATACTGCTCAACTGCTCATGGGCGAGGCGATGGGTGGCGGCCCGGGATCTCAGCAGTTGCGAGCGGAAGGGATCGCTGAGATCGCTGAGATGATCGAGCGGGCGTACCGATTCGCGCCCGCACAGACACTCGCACCGGACCTACCCGCGGTCAGCGTGATCGGCGGCGTGTACCGCCTGCTCGACTCGATGCTGCATGGCGAGGAGCCGCTGAAGCTGCAACTCGGTGACGAGCTCGCCAAATGGCTGACTAGCTATAGGCGCCCATTGACGCAGCACCGCTGGCGCTCGCTACGCCCGCTCTCCCCTACCGTGCTGCCGAGGAGCCCCTGCGCGGGCGGGCCAGCCGCCCACGTTACGAGCCCTGTTGAGGCGACCCCTGTTGATTCCAACGGCGCGTCAGCGGAGGAGCTCGCAGCGCACGAGCGACAACGGATTCTGCTGGCAGCGGCGGAGGTCACGGCACAGGGCTATGACGCAGCTAGCGTCGCAGCTATCTGCGAAGCCGCTGGGATCGACGAGCCCACGTTCCACCGCTACTTCTCGGACAAGCGCGCGGCCTTCAGAGCGGTGCACGAGTTGCATTACCAGCAGGTGATGAGCACCGCTGCGGGAGCGTTTTTCTCCGGAAAGAGCTGGCCGGACCGCGTTTGGCTGGCTGGAGCGGCGTTCGCGAGCTACATGCAGGCAAACCCGGCGCTGCTGCGCGCGACGCTCGTTGAGGGATATGCGGGTGGAGCACCAACGCTGCAGCGCGGTGAGGACATTGTGGCGGCGTTCACGATCTTTCTGCAGGAGGGCTACCAGCATCTCGATGGCAGAGACCGACCTTCGCGTGTGGCGCTGGCGGCAATCGGCGCGACGATCTTTGAGATCGGCTACGAGGGCGCCCGCATGGGCCCCGAACCGGCGATCGCGGGACTGTTGGCGCCTGCTATCTACGTGTGCCTCGCGCCCTTCCTTGGGCCTGATGCGACTGACGCGCTGATAGACGCGCGGCTGCGCATCAACTGAAGACGGGTGCAGTCAGCAGCCGCCATTGGTAGCGGCGCGTTCATCCCCAGAGCGTGGAGATCGGCAGGGCGAAGATTCGCTCGGCTAGCTGGAACGATCGTGGGCCTGTGTGGAGCACAGCACCAGCGAGGAAGCGCTCTTGGAGCCTGTCGCGTAGCCAGATCAGATGCCTGGCATCGTCGACCCTCGGAGAGGCGGTGGCCTTGATCTCGACGGCGACGACCCGATTCGCTGATAGTTCGGCGATCAAGTCCACCTCGTGTCCACCATCCCTGGAGCGCAAGTGATGCAGGCGCGGCCGCGCCGGGCTGAGCTCGACCTCAGGTCTGATCTGAGCAACCACGAACGTGTCAAGGATGCGACCGAGCAGATTGCCGTCGCGGAGTACGGCCACATGGTCAAGCCTTAGCGCCGCCGCGATGAGCGACGGGTCGACGAGGTAGCGCTTCCCGGTCTTGACGAGACGGGAGAGTCTGTTGCTCGTCCACGCCGGCAGCGTGTCTAGCACGAGCAGATTCGTGAGCAGACGCTCGTAGGCGATCGCCGTCTTGCGATCGATACCGGCGGCCTGGTAGAGCGTCTTGCTGTCGGCCATCCCAGCACTGCTGAGCGCCAGCGCCTCAAAGTAGCGACGCAGCAGATGCGGATCGCGGTGACCGACGAGCATCTCGACATCCCTGGTGAGAAGCTGGTCGATGTAGCTCTCGAGCCACGCGCGCCGGCTGGCGCCAGTGAGGCGCAGGGCTGCTTCCGGAAAGCCGCCGGCCAGCGCGAGCTCGACGTAGCCCAGTAGGTCCGGCGAGTCTGCCGCGGGCGGGAGCGCGTCGATGTCGGCATGCGCGAGCCTGTCCAGGAATGGCTGTCCCCCAGGCCGACCAGTGATCTCGCGAGCAGTCAGCCCGTACATCTCCACGCGCACGAGTCTTCCCGTGCCGGGCCATGCCTGTGTGTCGAGGTCGGCATGCACGCTGCCGGTGAGCAAGAAGCGCCCGGCACCAGCGTCATCGTCAACGGCACGCTTGACGGCGCCGAGCACGCTCGGTACCGCTTGCCACTCATCGAGCAGCACGGGTGTCTCGAGCGCACGTAGCGCAACGTCGGGATCAGCGCGAAACGCTCCAGCCTCCGCATCCCTGTCAAGGCGCACGATGGTGCGCGCATGTCGGCGCGCGGTCGTCGTCTTCCCGGCAGCGCGGGGACCGATCATCAGCAGCGCAGGCAGCTCAGCGAAGAGCGCCTGCAAGCGCGTGTCAGCGAGTCGACGAACGTAGCCAGCGGAGGACACAGCCCCACAATACCGTTTTTGCGCACCTCCTAATCCCGCTTTCGCGTACTAGCCAGTCCCGTTCTTGCTGGGTCGGCCCCGAGACAATGCACTCGTCTCATATCGCGCTCGCACGCTCCTCACATAAGTACCGCCATGCCATGTCTTATCGGCCACCGGCATCGAAGTCAGGCTGTCACCGAGCTGTCACCGAGCATGGCCGTCTCGATGCGGCTCGGTAATGAGACGCTCAGCTTGCAGGTAAGCGTCCATCAGGCCGGCTGCTTGGTCCTCAGCGCCGGGCAGCAGGTGGCCGTAGCGATCGAGCGTGATCGAGGTGTTCGCGTGCCCCATAAACGTTGACAGTGCCTTTGCGTTGACGCCGGCGGCGATCATCAAACTGGCGAACGTATGGCGGCAGTCGTGCAGGGAGATCGCCCGCAGCCCAACCCTCCGCCAGGCACGGTGCGCGCGTTCGTACAGCGACGAGGCAGAGAACGGCAGCCCACTTGCGCCGAATACAAGGCTAGGACTATCGGGCGACAGGGTGTGGGCCAGCGGCTGGAGGTAGGCCCGCAGTGCGGTGGCGATCGGCACCCGACGGTTGCCAGCGTGGGACTTGGGGGCAACCATGCAGTGCTCCTTGGGATCCCACGCTTGGGCGACCTCGAGCAGGCCGTGGCTGAGGTCGACGTCGCACCAGCGCAAGCCCATCAGCTCGCCGCGGCGCAAACCCGCATACAGGGCTGTAGCCCACAGCACGCGATCGCGTGCGTTGAGCGCCGCGAGCAGCATCTCGGCTTCGGCTGGGCTGACGATCCTTACGCGTCCGAGGCGTACGGCGGGAAGCGAGAGCCCGACGGTGGGGTTGACGGCGACCTCGCGCCGGCGCCAGCGGCAGATGGCCCGCACGGGCATGATCTGGTTGTGGACGGTGGATGGCTGGGCACCAGTAGCTAGCAGCCTGTCGGCGTAGGCCTGCACGTCGTCGACGGTCAGCTCTGAGAGCCTGATCGCCCCAAACTCGCCGAGCAGTCCGCGGTCGACGTCGTGTGGACCGCGCAGCGCCTGCTCGTATGAGCGGATCGTGCTGGGCTTGTATACATCGCCTGAGCGGGTCCTGACGGACCCGACGCGTGCGCCCTGCAACCACAGCTCGGCGGCCTGGCCGAACGTGATCGCTGACGGCGCACGCAGTTCGCGTCGGCGCAGCTTGCGGTAGCACTCCTCACGCCAGATCTTGGCGTCGCTGAGGTTGTCGAAGTGCTTGCGGATACGCCTGCCGTCGCGCGCGCTCCACACGGCGGCCTGGTAGACCCTGCGGCAGTTACAGCGCGCACCTCTACGCGATGCGCACCCGGCGCGATGCTTGACCACGATCCCCACGTGGCGTACGCGCGAGCCTATCGAGCTCACAACCCCTCCCTCCCAGCTCCTACCTGCCTTGACCTTCTCGCCCCTTGAAATGTACTGCTGTCAAGCATAAATGCCAAATGACGCAAAGGGACGTCCGGCGTCGTAGCTAGCTTTCGCACTGGTCTGCCTACGTTCGCGGGCTGAAACGTGCTGGTATCGGTGGCGTTACATCCCGCCGGTCGGGACGTCTGGATTTCTCGGCCTGCAGCCGCCGCGCAGGACTGTCACCCGACTGTCACCGCGCCTGCCGGGACCCGCGCCCGCACGGGATTAACCGCCGCCTGCGGTTATGCAAACCGCGGCGCAGGAGAGCGTGAGATGCGTAACGACGATTGTCATCACCACGACCAAGGAGCAAGGTTGAGACACCACGAGCAGACCTCGCAGGGGAGCCCCGTTGAGTCCGGATGCATGGCTGTGCGGGGTGCTGGGGGCCGTCGTGTTGACGGGAGTGGTGCGCCGTCTGTTCGTCTCGTTGCTCTTCTTGTTGCGGTGGTTGGCGTGTTGTTCGTGCTCGTCCCGTCGAGTGCTTCTGCGCTGCTGGTGCATCATCACCTGGGTAGCTTTGGTGCGTTGGATCAGCCGGTGTTCGGTCAGGCTGAGAGCCTCGCCGTTGACCAGTCGACGGGCGACGTTCTGGTCGTCGATGCCGGGGCCGGCGTGGGGACGCTCAGCCGCTTTCACGAAGACGGCAGTCCCGCGGACTTCTCGGCTTTGGGAACGAACGTAATCACAGTCCCGGGGCTCGAATCCGCGGCTTTCGCGCTTGTTCAGGTCGCCGTCGATAACTCGGGGGGCCC
>DATBYJ010000209.1:0-6949 GCA_036513795.1 Solirubrobacteraceae bacterium
TGCGTGGAGGAAATCGCGCGCATTCGCGGCGAGCGCATCGATCTCTCGCGCATCCCGTTCGACGATGAGCCGACATTCAGGGCGATTCGCGCGGCCGATACGGTCGGCGTCTTTCAGATCGAGAGCCGCGCCCAGATGCAGTCGCTGCGCCGGACGCGGCCGGTGAACCTCGAGGATCTGACCATCCAGGTCGCGATCGTGCGACCGGGGCCGATCCAGGGCGGGGCGATCAACCCCTACATCGAGCGGCGCCGGCGCCTGCGCGAGGACCCTGAATATGAGATCCCATACGAGCATCCAACGCTCGAGCCGGTACTGCGCGAGACGCTGGGCACGATCATCTTCCAAGATCAGGTGATGCAGGTCGCTGAAGCGTTCGCGGGCTTCAGCCCCGGCGAAGCTGATGGGCTACGCCGGGCGATGAGCCGCAAGCGCTCACACGAGCTGCTCC
The DNA here is from genome assembly GCA_036513795.1 of Solirubrobacteraceae bacterium. Lineage (GTDB taxonomy): Bacteria > Actinomycetota > Thermoleophilia > Solirubrobacterales > Solirubrobacteraceae > Palsa-744. Next base: position 452 of record DATBYJ010000209.1, read on the forward strand.
AACACCAGCGCGAGCGCTTCATCACAGGGGCGCTGCTACACGTAAGCACAACTGGCTTGCCGCTCGATCGGGCAACGGCCGAGCGGGTATGGGAGAAGGTTGAAGGCTTCGCCGGCTTTGGTTTTCCCAAGGCGCATAGTGCTGCCTTCGGCCTGCTTGCCTACCAGTCGACGTGGTTGCGTGTCCACTATGGCGCAGAGTTCCTGTGTGCGCTGCTGAACGAGCAGCCAATGGGCTTCTATGCGCCCGACAGCCTCGTGCACGAGGCCGAAAGCCGGGACATCACCGTCCACAGGCTCGATGTCAACGCCTCGCAGGTGCAGTGCACAGTCGAGCATGGAGGCGTGCGCCTGGGCTTGGGCTACATCAAGGGCATCGTCGCCGCAGAGGCGCAGGCGCTAGTGGGAGAGCGTACTCGCGGCGGGCCCTTCAAGAGCCTCGCCGAGCTCGCGGGACGGGCTGGCGTAAGGCGCGAGACCCTCGAGCAGCTGGCCTGGTCGGGTGCATGCGACAGCCTGACGAGCGGACCACTGGGAGACCAGGAAAGACGCATGGCTCTATGGCAGCTGGGGATAGCCGCGCGGGCACACGCCGTCGATGAGGGCTCGCGGGCAGGTATCGACGGCAGCGTGCAGCTGGCACTGCCGCTGGGGCTCCCACAGGCCCCCAGGCTGCGCAAGCTCGGTCGCTGGCAGAAGCTGATCGCCGACTACTCCACCAGCGGCGTCACGATCGGCGACCACGCCATGGCGATCCTGCGCCCCCGCTTGACGGTGCCAAAGCTCGTCACCAGCGCCCAACTGGTAGAGATGCAGAGCGGCTCGCAGGTGGCCGTAGCGGGACTGGTGATCGCCAGACAGCGGCCGGGAACCGCCAACGGGACGATGTTCCTGCTGTTCGAGGACGAGCTGGGAACGATCAACCTGATCGTCGCCAAGGCGGTCTACGAGCGCCACCGCCACCTCGCGCGCGCAGAGCCGCTGCTGCTCGCCAAAGGCGTGCTCGAGTGCTCGCACCCTGATGGACACACCCCGGAGGGCGCAGGCAGGCAAGGGGTCGTCAACGTGATCGTGCGCGAACTGGCGGCGCTGGAGCGGTTCCTGCCCGGAGGCGTCGATGGCGAGGCACAGGCCGCGAGCGCACGTGTTCGTCGCCTTCCAGCGCACCAGCGCACGCAGTCACCGGCCGATGAGGAACAGGCACAAGGTGCGGAGGTGGGGTCCGGCATGCGCGCGGTTGCCCCGCCGGTCCAGAGCTTTGCCATGGGGCGGCGGCGGTGAGAGCGCCCGAGCCACTGGGGATCGCCGCAGCGATGGGCCCCGCTCGCGCCGTGGTTGGCGGAACGTCGAGCCGCCCCCGCTACCCTGACCGCATCGCCCGTCTCGCCGATACCGACCTGGACGTTTTCCCGCTATGCCTGGGCGGGAACGTTTTCGGCTGGACGATCGATGAGGAGCGCTCGTTTGCGGTACTCGACGCGTACTTCCAGGCGGGTGGCAACTTCATCGACACGGCCGACAGCTACGGTCGCCGGGGTTCCGGCGGGGCGGGGGAGTCCGAGCGGATCATCGGTCGCTGGATTGCCTCGCGCGGCAATCGCGACGAGCTGACGATTGCGACCAAGGTCGGCATGGCGCCGGATCTGCAAGGGCTCTCGAAGGAGACGATCAGGCGTGGCATCGAGGGTTCGCTGCAGCGACTGGGCGTGGACTGCATAGACCTCTACTACGCCCACCGCGACGATGTCAGCACATCGCTTCAGGAGACGCTGGGCGAGTTCGGTGCGCTTATCGCCGAGGGCAAGATCCGCCACGCGGGTGCCTCCAACTACAGCGCGGTCCGTCTGCAGCAGGCGCTGAGCGTCGGCGCTGAGCCAGGCATGGCCTCATATATGGCGCTGCAGCCGCATTACAACCTGCTGGAGCGCGGCGAATACGAGGGCGAGCTCGCGGTGGTATGTGAGCGCAATGGGCTCGCGTGCGTCCCGTACTTCGGCTTGGCCAGGGGGTTCCTCACCGGCAAGTACCGGCGTGGGGGAGACGAGGTCGACAGCCCACGTGCGGCGGGGGTGCGCGAGAGTTATTTCAACGCGCGCGGGTTCGCGGTCCTGGATGCGCTGGACGAGATCGCCGCTGCGCACGACAACACCGTCGCGGCCGTGTCGCTCGCTTGGCTTACCGCGCAGCCCACCGTTCTCGCGCCGATTGCAAGCGCCACCTCCACAGAGCAGTTGCGCGAGCTGCTGCCTTCCGCTGAGCTGGAGCTGACCGCTGACGAGCTCGCGCGTCTGGACTCCGTGAGCGCCTGAGCGCCGAGCCGCCGCTGTCTCGGATCTAGGTCAATACCATTGACGTACCGTAAGGGGCGGCACCACCCCCGGCAGGCTGCTGCTTGGCGTGGAGAGGGAGCACAGCGCCCGGGCTTGACCGCTGCTCGTCGTCCGTTACGACAGCGCTGAGCGTGTCGGTTAGGGACGATTGCTTCGCCAGCGGAGCAGTCGTCACCGGACACCGGCGCCTGACGGCCAGGAAGCTGCCTCTACCGCATCGTGCTCGTTGAACGCGTCGCAACACCGGCATGACCGGAGCTCGACCTGGATCCGGTCGGTCCACCGTGCGTCGAGGCTGCGCAAACGGGGACGCTGGATCAGGCACACCGGTTTGACTCGATGTGATCGCGAGCCGGGATCGCGATCAGTTCCCCACACCGCGGCATGCCGCCACGCTTCGTGCGCCGCGACGAGTAGAAGCGCCGAACGCCGATGTCGCCCTGGCCGTGGCGGTCCACCACGTCGCCCACACGACGAACGCGGCGCAACCGATGAGGGGGAGCAGCCGCCGGGCCACGCCAACAGACGGCTCCCCCTCGGGCTGCCGCACTACAGGACCGATTCGTATTCGACGAGCGTCGTTGTTGCTTTACCGCCCAGGATCGAACTGAACTTGGCTTCAACTGTATTGCCGGAGCCACCAAGGATCGTGCCGTAGTTCTTCTTGATGTGGTTCCCATCGCCGAAGGCAATCGGGCTTTCAATTTTGCCGATGGATTCATTTGAGGACCCGTCTGCGATTCCGTTCGACCCTTCCCACTTTTCGCCCACAGGGGATTCCCCGATGAAGAGGTTGCCCTCGCCTGAGCCTTCGGGGCCACTGAGACGCCAGTTCACGCTAACGAAACCAATTTCTGGCTTACCGTTGATGCCCGTTGGCGTCCAAAGGAGATGCGTAAACACTTCTTTTTCGGCCCCGCCCATCGCCCATTGCTTCGTGTATTCCGTCGCGGGCAGACATTCGCTTTTGGTGTTGGGCGTGATGACCGCTGCGCCTGCTGCTTTCGGGACGCAGATGACTACTGGGAACGCGAGCGCGGCTGGCGCGAGCGCGAGTGCTGCGAGTGCTGTAAGTGCTGCGATTAGACGCTTCACTTTGCTCCCCTTTCGGGTTGGGTTTGGATTAGCGGGACTACGTCGCCGCGTCGAGGCTTTGTTGCCCTCGATACGGTTTGTCACTTGTGGAGTCGTGTTGCCGTGGTGCGGACAGTCAGGGCTCATCGCCATTGCGCACAGCGCTGGCGAAACCGCTATCGCGTTGCGATTATCAGCAGTTGCCGGCGACGGGGGAACGGGTTCGTAGCCGCTACCGTTTTCGCGGTCGAAGATCGTTGCCGCAGAGCAACGGCTCAGTCTGTAATATGGGGTTCGTATTCACTGATACGCTCGGTGGCAGCGAGGATGCCAGCCTGATGGTCCTCGGTAAGGCTTATTTCCGCGGTGGCGAGCGCACCTGATCGGTGACCTGGCCAGTGGGCGGCCAGTCAGTCAATAGCTCTTGTTGGCTCATCTCGAGTGTGTACCTTTGCCCTCACCTAGTTCCCCTCGGAAGCAAGGTCTTCGACCGTAAAGCGTTGCGACACAAAGTGTGCATCTCTGGAATGACGTAGCGAGGCCGTAGGTGGGGAAAACCGCTCGATAGCAGGGACGTCATTCCGCGCTGCGTGAGCGTCCGTTTGCCTAATATGTGTCCTACTATTGGATCAGGGGCACTTTCAATGCCCGGGGCATCGTGCCGAGCTGGACTTCTCGCCTCGTAGGCTGCGCCCATCGCTTGTGGCGCAAGTGGCTGTCGATTCCTCCATCACGGGCGTTTTGCGACGCTAACCCCACCAGGTACGCCTCCCTACATTCGTGGGCGAGCGTGTGAGAACGGCGTCTAACGCCCCTCAGCCAAACGCACTCAGATGTCGTCGTGGGTGTCGCGCAAACCCCCGGTCCGTCCGAGGAGATTAAGACACTTCAGGGCATGGCTATGAACTTCTTGGCGTGTGATCGTGAGCAGGTGTTCTTGATGCCGCCGGACCCGCGTGATTGGCTGCCGGAGGACCATCTCGCGTGGTTCGTATTGGCGTCGGTTGAGGAGATGGATCTGGCGGCGTTCTATGGCTCCTACCGCCAGGATGGGTGGGGCCGGGCGGCGTTTGAGCCATCGATGATGGTGGCGCTGTTGATGTACGCCTACGCGCAGGGCGAGCGCTCCTCGAGGGGGATCGAGCGGCGCTGCGGGGAGGATGTCGCCTACCGCGTGATTGCGGCACAGCAGACACCCGACCACGCCACCATCGCGCGGTTTCGTGTGCGCCACGAGGCGGCACTGGCGGACCTGTTCAGCGAGGTTCTTGGATTGTGCTGGGAGTCGGGGTTGGTGAAGGTCGGGGTGATCGCGATCGACGGGACCAAGCTGCACGCGAACGCAGCTCGATGAGCATCGCCGCCTGGCGGCCGAGCCGATCCCGCGGTCGCGGCTGAAGCGTTTGCTTGAGTGTGAGCGGCGCATGCAGGAGAGCCTGCGGGTCGAGCGCGAGGCCAACGAGGCCTATGAGCATCACCGCGCGACCGCACGGACCAAGGACGGCCGGCGCTTCGGGGCCCGTCCGAACCCCTACGTGGCGCTGGAGGATCCGCCGGGGAAGATCAATGTGACAGACCTGGATTCACGCAATGTGAAGACGCCGCGCAGCTACACCCAGGGCTACAACGTGCAGGCTGTCGTGAACGAGCACCAGATCGTCTTGGCGGCTGAGGTCACGCTCAGCTCACCGGACTTCGGGCATCTCGAGCCGATGGTCAGCGCCACCCGGCGCGAGCTAGAGCACGTCGGTGTGAGCGACACTCCCACCGTCGCGCTCGCGGATACTGGTTACTGGCATGAACAGCAGATCGACCAGGTCGTCAGCAACGGCACCCAGGTCTTGATTCCGCCCGATGCCGGTAAGCATGAAAGACCGCGCCGCGGATGGACCGGCGGGCGCTACGCGTTCATGCGCACCGTTCTCGCGGGTGATATCGGTGCCGGGCTTTATCGAAAACGCAAGGCGATGGTCGAGCCCGTGTTTGCTCAGACCAAGCACAACCGGCGCATCAACCAGTTCCAGCGGCGAGGCAGATCTGCCGCACACTCGGAGTGGCGGCTCATCACCGCGACTCACAACATGTTGAAGCTCCACAAGCACCACATGGCCGCCCAGGCCGCCTGAAACGGCATCTCGGCGGGACGAACACCCGACCAGGCGCGCAGAACTCGATCCCTACGAGCCCCTCTGTCGTCGTCGCCGACCTCCACCCATCACCCACGGCGACCTTGAGCGACATCCACCGTCCAAAGCATGCGTGCGAGCAGCGCCCGCCGACGCGCTCGCTTCTTCCCGCGAATGCGCTAGCCTCGGAAGTGATGCCCGCCGGACAAGCCGCGACGGCTGCCCGCATACGAAGCGAAGTATGGAGCGTGATTCCGGTCCCAGTGCGAAACTCTGCTTTCGTGAATCATTCTGCTTGTGCAGCCGGATCGTTCCCTGATTTGCCGCTGGCTCGAGCATGAGGAGCCGCGGAGGGGGCGGAGGCGGACACGCCACTGCGGCAGGCGTTCAGTTTCAAGTCAACGTCGCCGCCGACCTTGTCGTCGGCATGCTCGCCGAGCGCGATTACGAGCCACCATGGCGCTGGCCCCGGGAGACAACGATCGAGTCGGTGCGCGTCGAGACCTCCGAGCCCACCGACGACATCTCCGCCTCGACCTCGCTTGGCGGGCGCGCGTACATCCAGGCGAAGAACTCTCTTGACCTCGGCACTGCAGCGATAAGCGAGTTCGGCAAGGCAGTTACGCAACTCGCTAATCAGTACGTGGTGTGCCGCGACGGCGATGACGGGCGCACACTTCTCGACCCCGACAACGACCGCCTGGTCCTCGCCGTCGGTAAAGGGGCGAGCGGCACCATCCGCGAATCGCTGCGCGGCGTGCTCGACCGCGTCCGCGACTGGCCCGCTGACAAACCACTGCTCGACGCCGCGTCGGGGGAGCAGCAGCGCAAAGCTCTCGAAACGACGGTTACGCACATCAACGCGGCCGTCGCTGCACGTGACGGGTACGATCCCGGCGACGCCGAGCTTCGCCGCATCCTTTATCTGATCACGGTGTCGGTGCACGACTTCGCGGGCGACGATGGCGC